>JBARWP010000128.1:0-27055 GCA_049646905.1 Pseudaminobacter sp.
ATCTGGGCCATGGCGCCAACTACATGCGCGCGGCCAATCAGATGTTTTCCGGCATCGACATGGCGATGTGGGACCTGCAGGGCAAGCTCGCGGGGTTGCCCGTACACAAACTGCTCGGCGGCGCACATCGCAAGGCGGTGGGTTATTTCTACTTCCTGCAAGGCGAAACCGCCGAGGAACTTGCCCGCGACGCGGCCCATGGCTACGCCAATGGCGAGCGTGTCTTCTACCTCAAGGTCGGCCGCGGCGAGAAGCTGGACCTAGAGATCACGGCCGCCGTACGCCGCGAGATCGGTGACGCGCGCTTGCGCCTCGATGCCAATGAGGGCTGGAGCGTCGTCGATGCCATCAACATGTGCAAGAAGCTCGAGAAATACGACATCGAGTTCATAGAGCAGCCGACCGTCAGCTGGAGCATTCCGGCCATGGCGCAGGTGCGGGCATCGGTCGGCATACCGATCGTGGCCGACCAGGCGGCCTTCACCCTCTATGACGTCTATGAGATTTGCCGGCAGAAGGCAGCCGACATGATCTGCGTGGGGCCGCGCGAGATCGGCGGCATCCAGCCCATGATGAAGGTGGCGGCGGTGGCAGAATCCGCCGGCCTGAAGATCTGCATCCATTCCTCCTTCACCACCGGCATCACGACCTGTGCCGAGCATCATATCGGCCTTGCCATTCCCAATCTCGACGACGGCAACCAGATCATGTGGCAACTGGTGCAAAAGGATATCGTGAAGTCGCCCGGACTGGCTCCCACCAATGGCTGGCTGGAGGCGTTCCAGGGCCCCGGCCTGGGCTTCGAACTGGATCAGGAACTCGTTGCCGCAGGCGAGCGCAAGTATTCCGAGCGATGAGCAAGCCGATGAAGGTCACGCCAGGGCAGATCGAGGAGGCGACGCGGGCCGCCCTGATCGCAAATGGTGCCAGCGAGGCGAATGCGATGCCGGTGGCGAAGGCCATCGCGCTGGCGGAGGCCGGCGGCAATCGCGTCTGCGGCCTGTTCTATGCGCCCGTTTTTTGCGAGCAGATGCGGCTCGGCAAGGTGGATGGAAAGGCCACGCCATCCGTGTCGAGGCGTAATGCCTCCGTTCTTGTCGACGCCAATTCCGGCTTCGCCCATCCCGCGATCGACGCGGGCATGCCGCATCTGATCGAGGCCGCCCGGGAGCTTGGCGTCGCGGCCATGGCCGTGCGCCACTCCTATAATGCCCTTGCGCTCGGGCGCCATGTCCTGCCGCTGGCGGAGCGTGGCCTGGTTGGCCTTTGCGTGTCCAACGCGCCGGCCTCCGTTGCGCCTCCCGGTGCGCGGCGCGCGCTCTTCGGCACCAATCCGCTCGCTTTCACCGCACCCGTCGAGGGTGGCCCGCCCATTGTGATCGACCAGAGCCTGAGCGCCGTCACCAAAACGGAGGTCATGCTGCGCAAGGGACGTGGCGAGCCGATTCCTATCGGCTGGGCGCAGGACCGTGAAGGTAAGCCGACCACGGATCCCGCCATCGGCCTCGAAGGCTCCCTGCTGCCGGCGGGCGGGCAGAAGGGAGCCAACCTCTCACTGATCGTCGAAATACTCGCCGCCGCCCTAACAGGCTCGCGGTTGAGCATCGAGGCGAGCGGCTTTTCCAACCAGGAAGGCGGGCCGCCGCAGGTGGGTCAATTCCTGCTGGCGATCGATCCCGGCCATTTTTCCGGGACGAACGTCGCCGCCAGCATCGGCAGGCTGGCCGCAGGCTTCGATCAGGCCGGCGCGCGATTGCCGGGGCGGAATCGAAAGGACCCTGACGTGGTCGAAGTCGATCGGGACCTATGGTCCCGCGTCCTGTCGCTGGCGCAAGCCTGAAGCTTCTCGAAGACGTTCCAGGATAGCATGAAGTTTTGCCATTCGCGTCCGCTGGCGGCATCATCAGGCTGCGTCCGATTCGGCTGTAGCCGGTGATCTAGCGGCGCAGGCGGATCAGACCTTCCTGGGCCACCGAGGCGATCAGCGTGCCGTCACGTGCATAAAGGGCGCCGCGGGTGAAGCCGCGCGCGCCGGACGTCGACGGGCTGTCCTGCGTGTAGAGCAGCCAGTCGTCGATCGGATGCGGGCGGTGGAACCACATGGCGTGGTCGATGCTCGCTGCCTGGATGTCCTGGTCGAAGACCGCCCGGCCATGGGCGAAGGTGGAGGTGTCGAGCAGCGTCATGTCCGACAGATAGGCCAGCACCGCCGCCTCGGTGGCACGGTCGTCCGGCACCGGGCCTGTGGTGCGGATCCAGATGTGCTGGCGCGGATCGAGCTTTTCGCGGCTCGTATAGTGCTTGAGCATGATCGGCTTCATCTCGACGGGCCGGTCGCGTTCCCAGTAACGGCGGATGCCGGGCGGCACCGCCTCGCCGAACTCGCTGATGAGGTCCTGCTGGGTTCCGAGCGTATCGGGGTCCGGCACGTCGACCGGCATCGCGATCTGGTGCTCCAGCCCGGCTTCGTCGATCTGGAAGGAGGCCTCCAGCGAGAAGATCGCCTGGCCATGCTGGATGGCCACGACCCGGCGCGTGGTGAAGCTGCCGCCGTCGCGAATGCGGTCGACCTCGTAGAGGATCGGCACCTTGGTGTCGCCCGGCCGCATGAAATAGCCGTGCAGGGAGTGCACATGGCGGTCTGCGGCCACAGTGCGCTGGGCGGCAACCAGCGCTTGCGCTATGGTCTGCCCGCCGAAGACGCGCTGCCAGTCGAGTTCGGGGCTGCGACCACGATAGAGATTGTGTTCCAGCTTCTCGAGGTCGAGAATGGCAAGAAGTTCCTGCATGGCAGCGGACATCTTTTCGAACCTTTTCGAAGCGAGACTTGGCAGGGTTTTCCGGCACAATGACCGGGCAGTCAAGGCAGGAGCGCAGAGACGGAGATATGGCGATGGCTGGAAACGAAAGCTTTGCGGGAGAGCAGCTTACGCTCGATGTCCTTGTCGCCGGCGCCGGCTATGTCGGGCTTGCAACCGCCGTTTCGCTGAAGCAGGCGCGGCCCAGCCTGCGGGTGGCGATCGTCGATGCCGCGCCGGAGGGCGTGTGGGAGCGCGACACCCGTGCCTCTGCTATTGCCGCGGCCGCCTGCCGCATGCTCGGCCGCCTGGGCTGCTGGGAGGAAATCCTGCCGCAGGCACAGCCGATCACCGACATGGTCATCACCGATTCGCGCACGGCGGATCCCGTCCGCCCCGTCTACCTGACCTTTGGCGGCGAGGTCGCGCCCGGCGAACCTTTCGCGCATATGGTCGCCAACCGCGTGCTGAACGGCGCCCTGCGGCGCCGCGTCGCCGAACTTGGCATCGATATCATCGAGGGCGTGGCGGTGCAGGCATTCGGGACCGGCAGCGCCAAGGTCGCCATCCATCTGGCCGACGGCACCTCGCTCGATGCGCGCTTGCTGGTGGCTGCCGACGGCGTCAATTCGAGGCTGCGCGACATGGCCGGCATCAAGACGGTGAGATGGGAATACGGCCAGTCCGGCATCGTGTGCACGGTGGCGCATGAGCGTCCGCATAATGGCCGCGCCGAAGAGCATTTCCTGCCGGCCGGGCCCTTTGCCACCCTGCCGCTTCCCGGCAACCGCTCGTCCATCGTCTGGACCGAGCGCACCGCCGATGCCGAGCGGCTGGTGGCCAGCGACGACCTGGTATTCGAAACCGAACTCGAACAACGCTTCGGCCTGCAGCTGGGCGAAATCCGCGTGGAAGGCAAGCCGCGTGCCTGGCCGCTCGGCTTGACGCTCGCCCGCGCCTTCGTCGCGCCGCGTTTCGCCCTGGCGGGGGATGCCGCCCACGGCATCCATCCGATCGCCGGGCAGGGCCTCAATCTCGGTTTCAAGGATGTCGCGGCGCTTGCCGAGACCATCGTCGAAGCCGACCGGTTGGGGCAGGATATCGGTGCGCTGGACGTACTGCAGCGCTATGAGCGCTGGCGGCGCTTCGACACGGTTCAGATGGGCGTCACCACCGACGTGCTCAACCGCCTGTTCTCCAATGATTTCGGCCCGCTCCGCGCGGTGCGCGATATCGGTCTCGGCCTCGTCGACCGTATGCCGCGGATGAAGGAATTCTTCATCCGCCAGGCCTCGGGTCTCAGCGGCGACGTGCCGCGACTGCTGAAAGGAGAGGCGTTGTAAAAACAAATATGCAGGATATATGTTTTTACGCTAAGACAGCCGAACTCGGTTCTTGAAAGAAGGAGAAGACCATGAATCGCACCGCCACCGCCAATTGGTCGGGAAGCTTGACGGAAGGAAACGGGACCCTCGATACGCAGAGCGGCGCTTTTGCCAAGGCCCCCTATTCCTTCAAGGGACGCTTCCAGGACGAAAGCGGCAAATCCGGCACCAATCCGGAGGAATTGATCGCGGCGGCGCATGCCGGATGCTTTGCCATGCAACTTTCGCATTTCCTGGCCGAAAACGGTACGGTCGCGGAAAATCTCGAGGCCAAGGCGGTGGTGACCTATGGTCCGGCGGCTGGTGGCGGCTTCGAGATCACCGAAAGCGCGCTGACGCTGGTGGGCAAGGTTCCGGGGATCGACGAGGCCAAGTTCAAGGAACTTGCCGAGAAGGCGAAGGCGGGGTGCCCCGTTTCCAAGGCGCTCGGAGCGATCAAGGTCACGCTCGACGCCAGGCTGGCCTGAGCCTTAAGGCGAAAATCAGGGGCAAGGGCGAGCGCCCGATCATGGCGCTCGCTGTTGGGATTGTGCATCGATCGCGTCCGGATCATCCTGGTTCCGATCCGGATCCATCTTCAGGCCGTAGACCACGGTGGCGATCTCGGACCGGCTGATGCCGATATCCTTCAAGAGATAGTCTTCCATCGCCGCCAGGGTCCGATAGGCGATCCTGCGGTCGCGATCGGCCCGGAATGCACGGCAGGCCGCCGCAATCTTCGAAATCAGGCCCGGACTTCGGCCGCTTGTGAGAAGTTCCATGGTGAGAAGTGACATTTCAGTCTCCATCGGTTGAAGCCGCCGGTGTGGGCGGCAGGGTGTCTTGCGCATCGAACGGATAGCGTCGCGCTACCGGGGGGACGGCGAGGGCCGTCCCCGTGGGTCGATCAGTTGCCCCCGTGAAGAATACGCGGGCTCGTCCCGATCGGCTGCTGGCCGCCCGGCGCCATCGGCGCGCTGGACGACAATCCGTACCCGCCCATCCCGTTCGGTGCCGTGGATGGAAGCGGCGCATCGCCATAGACATAGCGGGAGGAAATCTTCCCGCGCTGCGGGTTCGTTTCCATTGGTGCCGCCGACGAGAAATCCGTGCTGCGCTTCGGATTGGCGATGACCGAACGGGGTGCGGCATCACCATGGTGATGGCGCGAGGAAATCGTCTTGCCCTCGGGGAATTGGAGGGTCGAAAAGGAATCATCGGCATGGGCGATGCCGAAAGCCGGCAAGGTTGCAGCCAAGGCAAGAATGATCAGTCTCATTTAAAGGTCTCCAGGTCATGGGTCGGGTTGCTTGACTTCATCCTTCGCCATGGTGGCTGCCGGGCGCCTATCAACAGCCAGGGGCTTTTCTGATAGGCTGGCGAATTCCTTTCGCCGAGGTCCGGACAGGTGAAGTCGACGCCAGGAAATCTAGCCTGACCCTGTTTCAACTGTTTTTCAGAAAACGCGCGGAAGTGTTTCGTTTGTTGCATCAACGCAAGGAAAACGCTCGCAGGTGCTGAAACAGTTGAAACAAATCATGCCGGCGCTGAAAGCGTGTTGAAACATACGGGACCTAGGGTCAGGTCCTGACCCCAGGTTGGTTCATGACCGTCGTCGTGCGGGAGGCCTGCTCATGCGAGTCGAAAGCCCGTCAACCCCGATGTTCACAGGCTATGCCCTGTTCGACGGCGCCAACAGGCTGGTGGATGCGAATGCCGAGATCTTCGGCGGAAACCGCCCCTCCCATGATGCGACGGGCCTGGACGGCGACGAGGTCACCGCCGAGATCATCGCCCAGTTCAGGAATTTCGACGGGCGGCCGATCGAAGCGGGCATGGATTTCGCAAAGGCTGCCGCTGCCCGCTGGCGCCAGAGCGGCGGCGGCCCGGTGGAAGCGGAGACGCTGGACGGAAGCTGGCGGCTGCTTTCGTCACATCCGCGCGCGGAGGGCGGTATCGTGCTGGTGAGCATCGACATCACCGAAATGAAGCGCGCCCAGCTCGCCCATCTGGAAAACGCTGAGATCTTCCGCTGCATCACAGACAGCCATCCGCTCCCGGTCTGGGTGGTCGACCAGGAAAGCCGGCAAATCCTCTATGAGAGCCTGGATGCCTCGAAACTGCTCGGCCGCAAATGGCGGCCGGATGAGCCGCAATTCCTGACCGACCACTATGTTCGGCCAGAGGAGTTCGAGGACATCAGCGCGCTCGCCTGCGGGAACGACATCGTGCGCGACCACGAGATCGAGCTGCGCCGGGCGGACGGTTCGACGGTCTGGTGCCTGGCAAATCTCCGCAGGGCCCTCTACCGGTCGCGCCCGGCCCTCGTCATCGGCGTGCTGGACATAACGGAACGCAAGAGCCGCGAGGATCTGCTCGGCTTCCTGATCAAGCATCATCCGCTGCCGGTATGGATGAACGAGGTCGGCTCGGGCGAGATCATCTACCAGAGCGAAGCGGCGAAGCGGCTGTTCGGCGCACATGGCGATGCCGGCGAGAAAGCGCCGCGACTTGCCGACTGTTTCGTGGACAAGCAGCAATATCTCGCCATCAGCCGCGAGTTGATGCGGAACCGCGCCGTCGAGAATTGCGAAGCGCTGCTCAAGGGCACCGATGGCCAGGAGATATGGGTCACCGGCAATCTCAGCCTCGTGGAATTCCAGGGCCGGCAGGTCGTGCTTGGCGGCATTGCCGACGTCACCAAGCAGAAGCAGCGCGACGAGGAGGTCGCCTCGGCGCGGGAGATGCTGGCGAACGCCATCGAGTCGCTGTCGGAAGGCTTCGCGCTTTACGACGAGGACCATCGGCTGGTCATGTGCAACAGCCACTATCGCGAGATGCACCAGGCGGTAGCCGATATCTTCAAGCCGGGCGTGGAGTGGATCGAGCTGCTTGCCGAGGGCGCCAGGCGAGGCGCCTATCCCGAAGCGGTCGGGCGCGAAGCCGAGTGGCTGGAGCAGCGTATCCAGAGCCGCGTGCATTTCGTGCGCCACTACGAGTTCAGCGTCGGCGAGGACAAATGGCACTCGGTATCGGTGCATCCCACGGAACTTGGCGGTTTCGTCGTCACCCGCGCCGACATAAGCGAGCGCAAGAAGGCCGAGGCGATCGAACGCGATGCGACGGCGCTGCTGCAAAGGGTGCTCGACGCTTGCCCCTCTCCCACGCATATGTCCACGCTCGACGGCGAGACGCTCTACCGCAATCCTGCCAGTCGCGAGCTCTATGGCGAGCGGCCGCAGATCACGGATTACTATCTCAACCCCCGGGACAGCGAGACGCTGATCCGGATGCTGATCGATGCGGGCCGCGCGGATGATTTCCGCGTCCAGCAATTCGCGGCCGACGGCAGGGTGTTCTGGGCTTCCATATCGGCGCGGCTGATCGACTTCCAGGGACGGCGGGTGATCGTCTCCAACACCACCGACGTCAACGATGTGATCCTCGCCCAGGAACAGACGCGGCAGGCCAATGAGCGGTTGACCGATGCGATCGAATCGCTGTCGGAAGGCTTTGCCCTCTACGACAAGGATGACCGGCTGGTGCTGGCCAACCGCCAGTATCGCAAGATGCATGCCGTCAGCGCCGATGTGCTGGTGCCGGGCGTCAACTGGTTCGATTTTCTCCGCGTCACGGCCGAGCGGAACCAGTTTCCGGTGCCGAAGGACAAGATCGACGACTGGCTGGCCGACAGGGCGCGCGACCGGCGCGAATTCAGGCAACAGGAGTTCCAGCATACCGATGGCGGCTGGTTCTTCGTTTCCAACTGCCCGACGCGTGAAGGCGGCTTCGTCGTCACCCGCGTCGACATCACCGAACGCAAGCGCGCGGAACTGGCGGCGGAAGAAGCCGGGGAACTGGTCCGCAGGGTGCTGGAGGCCTGCCCGGTCAACATCCAGATGACCCGTGCCGATGACGGCAAGCTGCTCTATCGCAGCCCGGCCGCGGCGGAACTGCATGGCGACGTGGCCAGCGCGCGTGACTACTACGTCAATCCGGAAGACCGGAAGGGCTATATCGAGCGGCTGTTCAGGGACGGGTCGGTCGATGATTTCGAGACGCAGCTGTGGCGCAGGAATGGCGAAAAGTGCTGGTGCTCCATTTCATCGCGGCTGATCGATTTCCATGGCGAAAGGGTCATCGTCTCGCATACCTACGACCTTACCGACCGGATGGAAATGCAGCGGGAACTCGAACGCCAGCGTGAAACGCTGCACCAGAACGAGAAGCTGTCGGCCCTTGGCGGCTTGCTGGCCGGCGTGGCGCATGAACTGAACAACCCGCTTTCCGTCGTGCTCGGGCTTTCCCTGATGCTGAAGGAGACCACCAGCGATGCCAAGACCGCCGAGCGCGCTGCCAAGATCGGCAAGGCGGCCGAGCGCTGCGCCCGCATCGTCAAGACGTTCCTGGCGATGGCCAGGCAGCAGCCGACGCAAACCTCCAATGTGGACATCGACGATGTGATCGCCAGCGCGATCGAGGTTGCCGGCTATTCGCTCCAGTCTTCCGATATCGAACTGTCGGTGCAAATCGAGCCGGGTCTTCCCCCGATCTGGGCCGATCCCGACCAGCTGAGCCAGGTCTTCATCAATCTGCTCGTCAATGCCGAACAGGCGCTGCACGACTGGGATGGGCCAAGGAAGGTCACGGTCGAGGCGGTGCGCCTTCCCGCCAATGGCGCTGTCGTGGTCAAAATCATGGATTCGGGCCCCGGTATCTCGAAGGAGATCCAGTCGCGGATCTTCGATCCGTTCTTCACCACCAAGGAGGTCGGGACGGGAACGGGAATCGGCCTGTCCTTCTGTCACCGCATCGTCCAGTCGCATGGAGGAACCATCGAGGTGGAAACCGAGGAAGGCAAAGGTTCGACTTTCGTCATCTCGCTGCCGGCCTCCGAGAGAACCGAGACGATAGATGAGGTCGTAACCGCCGAATTGCCGAAATCGCCCGGCCTGTCCTGCCTGGTGGTCGATGACGAGAAGGAGGTCAGTGCCGTCATCGGTGAAGTGCTCGCGCGCGACGGTTTCAGCGTGACGATCGCCAATTCGGGCGAACAGGCTCTCCTGCAGTTGAAGGCCCGGGAATACGGCCTGATCCTGTGCGACCTGAAAATGCCCAATATGGACGGGAGGCGCCTGTTCAACACCATCGCCGATCTGCACCCGGCGGTGGTCGACAAGCTGGCCTTCCTCACCGGTGATACGGTCAGTCCCGATGCGCAGGCCTTTCTGCGTGCGACCGGGCGCCCCTATATCGAAAAGCCGATCAAGCCCTATGAACTCCGCACCTTCGTTTCCAGGTTCATCAATAAGGATGCTTGAGGCGCTGTCGAGTTGCCATCCCTGGCGCGGAAGCTTACCTTCCGCAGGGGAAGGTTTTTTGACGTAAGCTTGATGGCTACGCCGCATATTGTCGTTTGCGACGACGAGCCGGATATCCGCGATACGATCGCGGAATATCTGGAGCGGCATGGCTTTGCCGTGACGCAGGCGGAGGCCGGGCCGGCCCTGCGCGCGCTGGTCGATACGGCCCCCATAGATGCCGTTATCCTCGATATCCGTATGCCTGGCGAGGACGGCCTTTCGCTTGCCCGGTATCTGCGCGAGCATTCGGACGTCGCAATCATCATGCTGACCGGATCCGCCGAGATCGTCGATCGCGTCGTCGGCCTCGAAATCGGGGCCGACGATTACCTTGCCAAGCCCGTCGATCCGCGCGAACTGCTCGCAAGGCTGAAGGCGGTGTTGCGGCGGACCTTGCCCAGGGAAAGACGGGCAGACACCGCACCGGAGCAGATGGCGGCGGGGGAGGCCGGCGAGCCACGATCGATCCAGTTCGGGCGATGCCGTTTCCATCCCGAAACCCATAAATTGTTCAATGCCGAGGGTGTGGAAATCGCCATCACGGCGATGGAGTTCCAGCTGCTGAAGGTGTTTGCCGAGCATCGCGGCCGCGTGCTCAATCGCGACCAGTTGCTGGAACTCGCACATGACCGCGGCTGGGACCCGTTCGACCGCAGCATAGACATCCGCATTTCGCGGCTGCGCAAGAAGATCGAGGCCGATCCGTCCAAGCCGGAGGTCATCAGGACCATTCGCGGGGTCGGCTATCTCTATTCCTGAATTGTGGAAGAATTGGCAATGCATCGAGGCAAGGACGGAAGGGTCGCTTCCGTCCTTGCCTGCCGGTGCATCCATCAAGCGCTGAGCGCGAGCGGCATGCAGGCCTCGCAAATCGCGGCGACGTGGCGATGGTCCGTGCCGCAGCAGCCGCCGAGGATGCGCATCTTCGGAAAGGTCCGCTTCAGCCGGCGATAGCGCTGGCCGAGATCGAGCGGATCACCGGCGTCGAGCGTCTCGGACTCGTCCAGCTCCGCATGGCTCTTGGCGGAGGCGTTGGCCCTGACCCCACGGATACGCTCCATCCACGGTTCGCCGGCCTTCAGCGCCTGCTCGAAATGCGACGGGTGCGCGCAGTTGATCATGTAGTAGATCGGCGATGCATCCGTTTCGCGGTCCACCGCCTCTATGGCTTCCGGCAGCGTCTTGCCGGTTATCAGCCGGCCGTCGGTCTCGAGGGTAAACGAGATCGCGCAGGGCATGGCCCGGGCCTTTGCCGCACGTGCGATGCCGATCGCCTCGTCGATATTGGTCAGCGTATAGGCCGCCACCATATCGGCCGCCGTTTCGGCGAAGGTCGAAATCTGCGCAGCGTGATAGGCTTCGGCTTCCTCCGCGCTCATTCGGCCGGCCTTGTAGCCGTCGCCGCGCGGGCCGATCGCACCGCTGATTACGCAGGGCGTGGCGGGCGTTTCCCATTCGGTGCGCAGTTCATCGAGCAGCTCGATTGCCGCGACATCGATGCGCCGCAGACCTGCCGCGTCATAGCCGAGCCTGGCGCCCCAATCGGGGTTGGCACGCCATGTCGCGCTGTCCAGGACGAAGCCGACGCCATGGTCCCGGGCGACGGCCAGATATTTCTCGTAGTAGCCCTTGAGCCTTTTCCTGCCCGTCTTGGTGTCGAGGAGGACGAAGGAGGCAAAATGCGGGAGGTCCAGGCCATCATGAAAGATCAGGGTGGTTTCCATCCCGCCGTCGCTGAGGAATGTGCCGCCATCGATCTGCGGCAGGGCCGTTCGGTACTTGCTCATCAATAACTCCGCTGGTGCTGGCACGTTTGTGGCCGGATTGGCCGGAACGAGCGGAATTTTGTCTTAATCGACCCTGTCCGGACTAGAAGCTTTCCGGTCCGGTTCGCGTCGGCGGATCGATAGCCCAGCGATTCCAGTGGCTTGCACGACGCTATGGCATGGCCGACGTCATCGGTGATATTGTTGGCAAGCCCAAAACCGTACTTGCAGTACAGCAAAAAGCAGAGGATTTCTGCCATGGGCAAGGGTGCTGAAACACGCGAGCGTATTCTCGAGATCGCCGAGGCCTCTGTCCTGAGCAAGGGTTTCGCGGCCACCTCGATCGATGAGGTCATTGCCGAGGCGGGCATCACCAAGAGCGGCTTCTTCTACCATTTCAAGGACAAGAACCGGCTCGCCCACGAGATGCTGCGTCGATATGTGGAGGCAAACGACCATCTGTTCGATGAGATATTCGATCGCGGCCGGCAGCTTTCGGATGACCCGCTGCAGGCCTTTCTGATCAGCCTCAAGCTGCTGGCCGAAGTCATGGCGGACCTGCCCAATGGCCATCCTGGCTGTCTCATCGCCAGTATCTGCTACCAGGAGCGATTGTTCGACCGCCAGGTCCGTGACCTCACGGTGCGGTCGGTTGAGAGCTGGAACAGGCGGTTTCGCACCACGCTCGATGAGATCGCGGCGGTGCATCCGCCGCGCGAGCCGGTCGATCTCGGCGATATAGCCGACATGCTGTCCTGCGTGGTGGATGGCGGGATAATCATGTCGAAGACACTCAACGATCCATGCCGCCTGGAGCGGCAGGTGCTCGCCTTCCGCACCTTCGTGAAGCTGATCTTTTCGGCGCCGGTGGAGCAACGGTTATCCTGACGGATACAGAACCGTTGCTCTGTCCGTTTGGTCTGGAGTCAGCCGCTCCGGCCGGCCATCGCGACCTCGCAATCCAGGGCCTGGATGTCGCGCCCGATGGCCGCAACCGCGAGGATCTTGCCGTCCTTCTTGTAGCCGACCAGGCAGTCACGCCCCTCGATGCTGCCGTCGATCTCGATTTCGTCCCATGACCGGGCGTAGCCGACATAGCGGATCGAGACATCGTAATGCGCGCTCCAGAAGAATGGCACTGAGCGGAAGGGCTGCGGCGTAGCGAGCATGTTCTCGGCAACAACCTGGCCATGGCGTTGCGCCACCACCCAGTGCTCGACATGCCGTGTTTCGGCGGTGGCCGCATCCTGCCATTGGGCGACGTCGCCGGCGGCGAAAATTCCCGATACGCTCGTCTCCAGGCATTCATCGACTAGGATGCCCCGGTCTGTGGCGAGGCCGGCTTCCTTTGCCAGGGCGATACGCGGCTTCACGCCGGCGCCGATGATGACCAGATCGGCATCGATTGTGCGGCCATCCTCCAGCGTGACCGACCGCTCGTCGATGCGGGTCGCGGTGGTCTTCAGATGGAAGACGACGCCGTTCTGCTCATGCAGGGAACGGATGAAGTCGCCCAGTTCCGGCCCGAGGACCTTTTCCAGGGGTCGCGCATCCGGCGCGACGACATGCACGTCAAGGCCGCAGGCGCGCAGGGAGGCGGCGGTTTCGAGCCCGATGAAGCCCGCACCGATAACGACCGCGGTCTTCGCTTTCTGCGCCCGGTCGATGATCGCCCGGCTGTCGGCGAGCGAGCGCAGCACGAACACATTGGCGCTGTCTGCACCGGGGATCGGCAGTCGCAGCGGCTCGGCGCCGGTCGCAATCAAAAGCCGGTCGAAGGGGAAACTGCGACCGTCGGCCGTCATCACGGTACGGGCCGAAGTGTCGATACGCGAGGCGCGCGTCTGCAATTGCAGGTCGATGCCTTTCTTGGCGTAGTATTTTTGCGAGCGTAGCGGAATCCATGCCTCCTCGGCGGTCCCGGCCAGATAGTCCTTGGACAGGTTGGGCCGGTCATAGGGGGCATCGCCGTCGGCGCTCAGCATGGTCAGTTCGCCTGCGAAGTTCCTGCGGCGCAGCATCTCGGCGGCCGCGAATCCGGCCGCGCCGCCACCGATGATGACGATCCTCTGCGGCTGTCCGCCCGGATCGCGTTCAGGGGCGGGCGTGGCCTGCCGGGGCAGTTTCTCGGTCACGAAAACCTTGTCGCCCCGTCGCTCCACCTTCCAGCAGCTCAGCGGATCGAATGCCGGCGCTTGCAGGGCCTCTCCCGTCCGCAGGCTGAAGCAGGCATGGTGCCAGGGGCAGCGGACCGTGTCATCGACCACGATGCCCTCGCCCAGCGGCCCGGAATAGTGGGTACAGGCGCCGCCGACGGCAAGCAGGTCGTCGCCCACTTGTGCTAGAAGCACCGATTCTCCCTCGACATGGCCGCTGAGCGACTTCCTGTGCTCGAATGTCGCCAATGGAACGCCGAGCGCGAGGTCGGGGCCGAGATCCTGATTTTCATGCGACGCCATTGCTGCTCTCCTTCCTCCGGCATCGGCTGATCCGGGTGCCGTCACAGCCGTTTTGACGTTCGGGCCGGCCAAAAGGTTCCCGATGGTATCGAGATGCCGAAGGCGCTGTCGGGTTCCCGGTCTGGCCGGGCGGCAGGCAAAAGTGTAAACCCATTGCCGCAAGGCCGCCACGACCATTGACATCGCTCGTGCTGTCCTTCACCTCAGATACCGATACCCTTTGCAAAGAGGTTGCCGGCAATGACCGGATATTTCTCCATTCCCTTTCCCCGCCGCAATTCCGTCGGGGTCGATGTCGGCGGCGTCATGGTCGGCGGCGATGCGCCGGTCGTCGTCCAGTCGATGACCAATACCGACACCGCGGATGTCGACCAGACGGTGGCGCAGGTCGCGGCCCTTCACCGGGCCGGCTCGGAGATCGTGCGCATTACCGTCGATCGCGACGAGAGCGCCGCCGCCGTGCCGGGTATCCGCGAGAGACTGGAGCGGCTGGGCATCAATGTACCGCTGGTCGGAGATTTTCACTATATCGGCCACAAACTCCTGGCCGATCACCCGGCCTGCGCCGAGGCGCTTGCGAAATATCGCATCAATCCCGGCAATGTCGGCTTCAAGGACAAGAAGGACAAGCAGTTCGCCGCGATCATCGAAAAGGCGATCCTCTACGGCAAGCCGGTGCGCATCGGCGTCAATTGGGGCTCGCTCGACCAGGAACTGCTGACGCGCCTGATGGACGAGAACCAGGCCAAGGGCTCGCCGCTGACGGCGCAGGAAGTAATGCGCGAGGCGATCGTGCAGTCGGCGCTGCTGTCTGCCGATGCGGCCGAGCAGCTGGGCCTCGGGCGCGACAAGATCATCCTGTCGGCCAAGGTCAGCCAGGTGCAGGACCTGATCGCCGTCTATGCCTCGCTTGCCCAACGCTGCGACCACGCGCTGCATCTGGGGCTCACCGAGGCCGGCATGGGCTCGAAGGGCATCGTCGCCTCGTCGGCGGCGATGGGCATCCTGCTGCAGCAGGGCATCGGCGATACCATCCGTATCTCGCTGACGCCGGAGCCGGGTGGCGACCGCACGCGCGAGGTCCAGGTGGCGCAGGAATTGCTGCAGACCATGGGCTTCCGCCAGTTCGTGCCGATCGTGGCGGCCTGCCCCGGCTGCGGGCGCACGACATCGACGGTGTTCCAAGAACTGGCGCAAAACATCCAGGGGAGCATCCGCAAGAACATGCCGGAATGGCGCAAGAGATATCCCGGCGTGGAAGAACTCAAGGTCGCGGTGATGGGCTGCATCGTCAACGGGCCGGGCGAATCCAAGCATGCCGATATCGGCATATCCCTGCCCGGCACCGGCGAGATGCCGGCCGCCCCGGTCTTCATCGACGGCAAGAAGGCGATGACGCTGCGTGGGCCGGACATCGCCCAGGATTTCGAGAAGATGGTCGCCGACTATATCGAGCAGCGTTTCGGACGCGGTGGCGGCAAGCAGGCTGCCGAGTAGCACGATGCGCGGCCTCGCATTCGCGGCGCTGCTTTTCGGTATGATGCTCTGGATCGGCCCTCTCCTGGCCGACCCGCCGGGGCGCAGCAAGCCGGTGACGGTCGGGCGGATATGCGCCTTGATCGACCGGAATGCCGCTCACCATGGTGTGCCGCGCGATTTCCTTGCCCGGCTGATCTGGAAGGAAAGCCGTTTCGATGCCGATGCGGTGAGCCCGGCGGGAGCCGAAGGCATCGCGCAATTCATGCCCGGAACGGCCAAGCTGCGCGGGCTTGCCGATCCCTTCGACATAGAGCAGGCGATTGCGGCTTCGGCCGAATATCTTGCCGAGCTGAAAAGCGGTTTCGGCAATCTCGGCCTGGCGGCGGCAGCCTACAATGCGGGCGAGAACCGCGTGACCCGCTGGCTTGCCTCCGGCGGTTTCCTGCCGCTCGAGACCGAAGACTATGTGCTCGACATCATGGGCGAGCCGGCCGACAATTTCACCGATGTCGCCTATGCCGGCACGGTGCATCCGCTGGACAAGGGCAAGAGCTTTTCGGAAGCCTGCCGCCAGTTGCCGGTGCGGCGGGCAGCGACGATCGCCATGGCCACCATCCACACCAAGCCCTGGGGCGTGCAGGTCGCCGGCAATTTCCGCCGCGCCGCCGCAATCCGGCAATGGCAGCATCAGAAGTCACGGTTCCCGGCTTTGCTACGCGACCATGATCCGGTGGTGAGCCGGGTGCGCACGCCAATGGGGCGGCGCGGTGTCTATGCGGTCAGGATCGGCGTCGACTCGCGGGCGGATGCCGACATCATCTGCCAGCAGCTGCGCGGCGCGGGCGGCGCCTGCATCGTGGTGCGCAACAGATAGTTACTGGCTGAGCATTGGGCGGAAAACCGGTACCCGCTTTTCGGGTCCGATGCCCTATGCCGTCCGGGCCAGCTTCGTGGTCTCGCCGAGCCATGTGCCGATCTTCTTGCCGAGGCGTTCGGGCGAGACCGGCTTGGGCAGATAATCGTCCATTCCCGCTTCCAGGCACTTTTCGCGGTCGCCCTTGAGCGCATGCGCGGTCACGCCGATTATCGGCGTGCGCGTGCCGTTCACGGCCTCGGCCTCGCGGATGGCGCGTGCGGCCTCGTAGCCGTTCATTTCCGGCATGGAGACGTCCATCAGGATCAGCCGCGGCTTGAAGGCCCGGTACATCTCGACGGCCGTGCGGCCATTGGCGGCGATCTTGTAGGACAGGTCCAGCCCATCGAGGATCTGCCCGAACACGAGCTGATTGACCTCGTTGTCCTCGGCAACCAGGATATCGAGCGGAACGCTTGCCGGCGGCTGGGCCTTCTCGGTGCGAGGTGCGGCACCGTGCAATACGGTGAAGGCCGCAGGCTGCGGCACCGCAGACACCTGCCCGGCCGGCGCGGGCTGAAGACGCGCCCTGCCGATTTCGCTCCGCGCCTTGCGGATCGCGCCGATCACAGTTCCGAGCAGCACGGCCGAGCGTGCCGGCTTAGTCAGGTGGGCGGCGATGCCATAGTCCAGCATGAGACGGCCGAAGTCGATCTGGTCGACGGAGGTCAGGAGCACGACCGGGATCGCCGCGAACCGGCTGTCGGCGCACATCGCCTTGGCGACATCGGCGCCGTTCATCCCGGGCATCTGGTAGTCGAGGATGACGCAATCGACCGTAGCGCCGAGCTGGCAGGCGCGATCGAGGAAAGCGAGCCCCACCGCGCCGGTTTCGGCGGCCGCGCAATCGAACCCCCAGCTTCTGAGCTGCTCGAGCAGGATGTCGCGGTTGACCGGATTGTCGTCGATCACCAGCACGCGGGCGCCGGTGACCTCGGTCGGCACGATTTCGGCTTGCGGGGCGCCCTGGTGCACCGGCAGGCCGGCGGTGAACCAGAAGACCGAACCGCGGCCGACCTCGCTTTCGATGCCGATCTTGCCGCCCATCAGATCGACCAGCCGGGCGGCGATCGCCAGACCCAGGCCGGTGCCTTCGTGGCGACGGGTGGAGGAGCCGTCCACCTGGGCGAATTTCTCGAAAACGGCATCCAGCTTGTCGGCCGGAATGCCGATGCCGGTATCCTCGACCCTGACCTTCAGCTCCGCGACGTCGTTGACGACGGTGCCCGAGACATCGATCAGCACATGGCCCTTTTCCGTAAACTTCACCGCATTGCCGAGCATGTTGGTGATGATCTGGCGGAACCGTCCGACATCGCCGACCACATGGTCCGGCAGGCGCGGATCGACACGCACGATGAGCTCGAGGTTCTTTTCGGCCACGCGGGCCGATACGAGCGTGGCGACGTCCTCGACCGCTTCGACCAGCTTGAAGGGAGCGGGATCGAGGGTGAGCTGTCCGGCATCGATCTTGGAGAAATCCAGGATGTCGTTGATGATCGTCAGCAGCGCATTGCCCGATTTGACGATCACATCGGTGAAGGTCTTTTGGCGCGGCGTCAGCTCGGTCTTGGCGAGCAGTTCGGCCATGCCCAGCACGCCGTTCATCGGTGTGCGGATCTCATGGCTCATATTGGCAAGGAACTCCGACTTGGCGCGGTCGGCGGCTTCGGCGCGAGAAAGCGATTCGGCGGATTGGGCGAACGCGCGGCGGATCGCCTTTTCCATCGGCCGGAATATCCAGATGCCCACCAGGGCCAGTATGGTGATCAGGAGAACGCTCGCATAAGACAGGATCTTGTTGCCGCGCCGTTCAATGACGGTCCGCTCGGCATCGAGCGCGGCGCGGGCACGCACCAGTGCCGGCTGGACGAACAGGTCGTTCTGGTTGCGGATTTCCCGGTTGCTCCACTCGTCGATCTTCTGGATGCCGGTGAGTGCGCGCAGGTTGCGGACCATGTCGCGCGCCGACCAGAACAGGTCACCATTGACCGAGCTGGAATAAAGTTCGTCGGCAGTCCTGCGGGAAAGTTCCGGGCTGACCGCCGCAAGGGCTGCTGTCAGCTCTTCGATCTGCGCCGTCAGCCGGTCGGCGTGGCCTTCCGCGGCATTCGCCAGTTGCGCCCGATTTTCCTCGCGCCAGGTTCTGACGGTCGTCTCGGAAAAGGTCGTGGCGTTTCTGAGGTCCTGGGCAAGTATCGTCAGGCGACCGCCGATCTGGTCGATCTCCTGGCGAAACCAGTTCATGTTGTTCACGGTATAGAGGATCGCGCCGGAGGTGAGGGCGAAAATCAGCAGGCCGGACAAGTAGCGAAGCCGGATCGACCGAATGAACAAGGAGTAGTCGGGCACGCTGTCTCCCCCCGAACACGAACGTGACATTGCGCGGGGGATTAGTCGGCATTTGAATTAAGAATTCGTTCAACTAGATCGAATGGACTATAGGCCAGCAAAGCGCATGATACTGGCTATTACGCAGCGTCAATTGCGCCTGTTGGCAACAAAACCGGCGGCTTGTTTCAGGCGTTCCGCCTTGTCTCCATAGGGCGCCAGGAGATCATTGGCCTGCTCGACCAGACCGGACAATTGCCTGCGTGCCCAATCGATGCCGTGGCGGGCAACCAGCGTCGCCTTGCCAGCTGATTGGTCCTTTCCGGTCGCCTTGCCCATTGTTTCGCTGTTAGCGGTCACATCGAGCAGATCGTCGGCGAGCTGGAACGCCAGGCCGATGGCGGCGCCGAATTCGCCAAGCCTTTCGCGGTCGGACGATGTGGCACCGGCCAGAATGGGCCCGGCCTTGCAGCCATAGCGTATCAGCGCGCCGGTCTTCATTGCCTGGAGACGGATGATGCCGTCGTCGTCGGGCACGATGGTCGCGGCCTCCAGATCGAGCGCCTGGCCGCCAGCCATTCCGCCCATCCCGGCGGCCCGCGCCAGTTCGAGCACGAGGTCGATCCGTCGCCCTGCGTCAGGCGTCGTGGCGGGATCGGCGATGATGTCGAAGGCAAAGGTCAGCAGGCTGTCGCCGGCAAGGATGGCGGTCGCCTCGTCGAATGCCCGATGGACCGTCGGCTGGCCGCGGCGCAGATCGTCATCGTCCATCGAAGGCAGGTCGTCATGGATGAGCGAGTAGCAGTGGACGCATTCGAGTGCAGCCGCCACCCGCAGCGCCGCGCCATGGGCGCCGTCGAACAGCCTCGCACTCTCCAGCACCAGGAAAGGACGCAGGCGCTTGCCGCCGTTCAGCACGCCGTGGCGCATTGCCTGCAGCAGGCGCTGCGGCCGCGCGATCTCGCCGTCCAGCAGATGCCGGTCCAGCAATTGCCGCAGCAGCGCCTCCACGGCCTGGGCGCGGCTCTCCAGATAGGCTTCGAACGCAAATGTGCTGTCATCCATCATGCCGCGACGGTTTACGGTAATCTCCGTATCGGTCAAGCTGCGCTGCGCGGTTTGGCAGCGCGTTCAGGCGTTGCGCTGAAGGCCGCGCGCCATTATGCCGAAGCGAAAAGATGAAAAGGCGAACGGCTTGGACGAACCGATCATCGATCCTGAGACCGAGGGGCTCGCGATGGCGCAGACGCGCAAGACAAGGGCGCGCCGCAGGCCCGGCGTGTGGTGGGTGCGCCGCATCGTCCTCATCGGCGCCTGCGTGGCCCTCATGCCGCTCCTGCTCACGGTCCTCTACATTCCGCCTTTCGTTCATCCGATCTCGACGCTGATGCTGGGAAATCTAGCGACCTTCACCAGTTATGACCGGCGCTGGGTGGCGATCGACGATGTCGCGCCGGTGATGGTTCATTCCGTCATCATGTCGGAGGACGGGCAGTTCTGCTCGCATCGCGGCATAGACTGGAACGAGCTCAAGGTGGTGATAGACGATGCGATGGCGGGCGAGTCGGCGCGCGGTGCCTCTACCATACCGATGCAGACGGTGAAGAACCTGTTCCTGTGGCCTGGCCGTTCGGTCGTGCGCAAGGCAGTCGAGGTGCCGCTGGCGGTTTATCTCGATGCGGTGCTGACCAAGAAGCGGATCATGGAGATCTATCTCAATGTCGCCGAATGGGGGCCGGGCATCTACGGGGTCGAGGCTGCCGCCCAGTATCATTTCGGGATCTCCGCCAGCCGGTTGTCGGCGCGGCAGGCCGCGCTCCTGACGGTGGCGCTTCCCAATCCCTATATCCGCAACCCGGCCAAGCCGGGGCAGGGACTGCAGCGGCTGGCCAACCTGATCCCGCGCCGCGCGGCGCGCGCGGGCGGTTATGTCGGCTGCGTGAGTTGATGGATACAAAAAAATCGCGGCGGTGCTGGTCAAAGCCAAGATTGCCGTGTATAGGCACGCGCACTTATCTCAGTTTCCGGCCCTGAATGCGCGGCCCTTTCACGAGGGCGGTAGACCGGGCTTTACGATCGATGGAGTGATTCCATGGCTGTGCCAAAACGAAAGACCTCGCCGTCCAGGCGCGGCATGCGCCGTTCGGCCGATGCGCTGAAGGCCCCGACCTATGTCGAGGACAAGAATTCGGGCGAAATGCGCCGCCCGCATCATATCGACCTGAAGACCGGCATGTATCGCGGCCGCCAGGTCCTGACGCCGAAGGAAAGCTGAGCCGCTTTCTCGCCGTCTTTCGCTGACATGAGCCAGGACCGGACTCGCTCCGGTCCTTTTTGCGTTGGTTGCCGTTCGGCCACGGGAAGCCGGTTCCCGGCGTCATGCGATGGTCGGCCGTGAGGATCGGCGATCCGGGCGCCTGATGAGAGTTGCGAGGTATCGATGACCCTTGTGCCGCTGCTGATCATCCCGTTCATTGTCTTCAATCTCGGCCTGACCGGCCTGTTCGGCGCCGGCGATCCCTTTGCGAATCCGGTGTTTTCCCTCACCATGATGTCGGGCGGCATCTGGACGATGACCTTCGGCGACCTCCTCATCGCCGTGGCGCTGTTGCTGCTGTTCGTCGAGATGATGAAATCGACCCGCACGTCGAACGCATCGATCGTGGATCACCTGCTGTCCACCTTCGTCTTCGTGGCGTTCCTGGTCGAGTTTCTTCTCGTCAAGGGTGCCGCGCATCCGGTTTTCTTCACCTTGATGGTGGTGGCACTGATCGACGTGCTTGGCGGGTTTTCCGTTTCGCTGCGCTCGGCCGGCAGGGACGTCAATTTGAGCTGAGAGGCTTGCTCACCCGCCGTCGGCCCTGAACCCGGCTGCCTCGATGCCGGCGATCGCCGCGATCTCGTCATTGTCGGATGTGTCGCCCGTGACACCGACTGCACCGAGGATCCCCGTCTTGTCGCGGATGAGCACGCCGCCAGCGACGGGCACGATCCTGCCGCCCGATATGCCAGACAGGCCTTGCATGAAATGCGGGCGCTCCGTGGCCATCACCTCCACCCGGCGCGAACCGACCCCGACCGCCAAGGCGCCATAGGCCTTTCCCGAGGCGATCTCGAAGCGCAGGAAGGAAGAGCCGTCCTGCCGCTGGAAAGCGATGACATGCCCGCCGGCGTCGAGAACGACAATCGAAAGCGGCTTGAGCTTCAAGTCCTTCGCCTTGGCGAAGGCGCTGGCGATGATCTCGTTGCATTTCGCCAGCGTCAGTTGCGGCATGTCGGTCTCCAGAGGGTGTGATTTAGGTGGCTGGTAGGATGATAAATGGGGGTGGAGGTTGCCACGGCCGGCCCTTCGCCATGGCTCCGGGCGTTGCCCAGCCCTCCGCTAGGGCTCCGGGCGTTCGTCGCTTCGATCGACAAATCGTTGTCGATCGATCGCCGGAGGCGACCGCTCCTCACCCCATCGAATCGATCTTGCGCTGCATGGCGGCGATCTGTTCCTTCAATTCCTGGAGGTCGTCCGCCTTCGCCGGCGTATCCTTCTTCGCAGGCTCGGCGCTGCCTCCGGAAGCGCCCGGCGTGAACATGCGCATGGCGTTCTGGAACATTTCGATATTGCGGCGTGTCTGCTCCTCGAGCGCCTTCATCGGGCCGAGATTCATCATGTCGACGGTCGATTTGCCGAATGCCGATTTCATCTGCTCGCGGAAGCGCTCCTGCTCCTTGGCGAAAGCCGTCATCGACTGTTCGAGAAAGCTCGGGACGATCATCTGCATCTGGTCGCCATAAAAAGCGATGAGCTGGCGCAGGAACGGGATCGGCAGCATGTTCTGCCCATCCTTGTTCTCGAGCTCGAAAATGATCTGCGTCAGGACCGGATGGGTGATGTCGTCGCCGGTCTTGGCGTCCTGCACCGTGAAGTCCTCGCCCTTCTTGACCATGTCGGCCAGGTCCTCGAGCGTCACATAGGTGCTCGTTCCGGTATTGTAGAGGCGGCGATTGGCATATTTCTTGATCACCACCGGTTCGTCTTTCGCGGGCATCAACTTCCTCCCCGGAGACCGGATTGCCCAAATGGCAGCCGGCAGCGATTGCACCGGGTCGAGGATATGCGCAAAGCGTGCGCAATTCCAAGCGCTTTGTGCAGTGCGGGATTCTACCCCTGCGCGATAGGCGGTTCGGCGCCCGTTTTGTGCCTCTCCGGCGGGTAGAGCCGAGCCATATGCTCATTTCCGATTTGACTCGGGTGCGGGAACGGGCAAGAAAAACAAGAGGACCCGACGCCGTCCGTTCCAACTATCGTGGAGACAAAAATGTCCGCTTCCCAAGCAATCGTCGTAGCCAGCGCCGCGCGCACCCCGGTCGGTTCGTTCAACGGTTCATTCGCCAACACGCCCGCCCATGAGCTGGGTGCCGTCGCAATCAGGGAAGCCCTGTCCAGGGCCGGCGTCGATGCCGCGGAAGTGGATGAGGTGATCCTCGGCCAGGTGCTGACCGCAGGGCAGGGCCAGAATCCGGCCCGCCAGGCTGCCATGGGGGCCGGCCTGCCGAAGGAGACGACAGCCTGGAGCCTCAACCAGGTCTGCGGCTCGGGCCTGCGTTCGATCGCGCTCGGCATGCAGCAGATCGCAACCGGCGATGCCAGGGTCATCGTGGCCGGCGGCCAGGAGTCGATGTCGCTGTCGCCGCACTGCCAGCATCTGCGGTCCGGCGTGAAGATGGGCGATTTCAAGCTGATCGACACCATGATCAAGGACGGGCTGATCGACGCTTTCTATGGCTATCACATGGGCAATACCGCCGAGAACATCGCCCGCCAGTGGCAGTTGAGCCGCGACGACCAGGACCAGTTCGCGCTCGCCTCGCAGAACAAGGCGGAGGCGGCGCAGAAGGCAGGTAAATTCCAGGACGAGATCGTTGCCGTGACCGTCAAGGGCCGGAAGGGCGACACCATCGTCGACCAGGATGAATATATCCGCCACGGCGCGACGCTGGAAGGCATGCAGAAGCTGAAGCCCGCCTTCGACAAGGAAGGCACGGTGACGGCCGGCAACGCGTCGGGCCTCAATGACGGCGCGGCCGCGGTTGTGCTGATGACGGAGGAGGAAGCCGCCCGCCGCGGGGTAACGCCGCTGGTGCGCATCGCCTCCTGGGCGACCGCCGGTGTCGATCCGCAGATCATGGGCACGGGACCGATCCCCGCCTCGCGCCGGGCGCTGGAAAAGGCCGGCTGGTCGGTAGGCGACCTCGACCTGGTGGAGGCCAACGAGGCTTTTGCGGCGCAGGCCTGCGCGGTCAACCGGGACATGGGCTGGGATCCCTCGATCGTGAACGTCAATGGCGGGGCGATCGCCATCGGCCATCCGATCGGCGCCTCGGGCGCCCGCATCTTCAACACGCTGGTCTTCGAAATGCGCCGCAGTGGCGCGAAGAAGGGCCTTGCCACCCTGTGCATCGGCGGCGGCATGGGCGTTGCCATGTGTGTGGAAGCTATGGGGTGAATGGAAAAATGGTGAATGGTGAATGGGGGGCCGGACCGCTTCTCCATGACCATTCACCATTCACCACTCACCATTCACTCAGGGAGGACCATCATGAGCAGAGTAGCAATCGTCACCGGTGGTACGCGCGGCATCGGAGGGGCCATCGCCATTGCCTTGAAGAATGCCGGCTACAAGGTCGCCGCCAACTATGCCGGCAATGACGAGGCTGCGGCCAGGTTCCGGGAGGAAACCGGCATAGCCACCTACAAGTGGTCGGTCGCCGACTACGATGCCTGCGATGCCGGCATCAAGCAGGTGGAGGCGGATCTCGGCCCTGTCGACGTGCTCGTCAACAATGCCGGCATCACGCGCGATGCGCCCTTCCACAAGATGACGCGCGAGCAATGGCGCGAGGTCATGGAAACCAACCTCAACGGCGTCTTCAACATGACCCATCCGCTCTGGAACGGCATGCGCGAGCGGAAATTCGGCCGCGTCATCACGATCTCCTCGATCAACGGCCAGAAGGGCCAATTCGCCCAGGCGAACTATTCGGCGGCCAAGGCCGGCGATATCGGCTTTACCAAGGCGCTCGCCCAGGAAGGCGCTCGCAACGGCATCACCGTCAACGCCATCTGCCCCGGCTATATCGCGACCGACATGGTCATGGCCGTGCCGGAGAAGGTGCGCGAGTCGATCATTGCGCAGATTCCGGTCGGCCGGCTCGGCGAGGCCGACGAGATCGCGCGCTGCGTGGTCTTCCTGGCCTCGGACGATGCAGGCTTCATCACCGGCTCGACGATTACCGCCAATGGTGGCCAGTATTTCGTATGAGCTGATATCCGGGGTGGCCGGGACGCGACCCTGAAAGCCGCGCCCCGTGCCGCACCATCAATCGTCGCCGAACAGCGACTTGTGGGCGATGCCTGCCAGTGCGGCGCCGACGATCGGCGCAACCCAGAACAGCCATAGTTGCTGCAGCGCCCAGCCGCCGACGAACAATGCCGGGCCGGTCGAACGGGCCGGGTTGACCGAAGTGTTGGTGACCGGGATGCCGACCAGATGGATGAGGGTCAGCGCCAGCCCTATGGCGATGCCGGCAAAGCCGGCCGGCGCGTAGCTGGCGGTCGCGCCCAGGATGATCATCACGAACATGAAGGTCAGCACGATCTCCGCCACAAGCGCGGCGCCCATGGAGTATCCGCCCGGCGAATGCTCGCCATAGCCATTGGCCGCAAACCCGCCGGCAAGCGAAAAGTCGGCCTTGCCGCTGGCAATGACGAAAAGCAGTGCCGACGCGATGACCGCCCCAACCAGCTGGGCGATGACATAGGGCACCAGGTCCCTGGCCGGCAGCCGCCCGGCTACGGCAAGGCCGACCGACACCGCCGGATTGAAGTGGCCGCCCGAAATGCCGCCCACGGCATAGACCATCGTCAACACGGTGAGGCCGAACGCAAGCGCAACGCCTAAAAACCCGATACCGAGTTCGGGGAAACCGGCCGCAAGAACCGCGCTGCCGCAACCACCGAAGACAAGCCAGAAAGTGCCGAGCAACTCGGCAAACAGACGTCTGGACATTTCTTGTCCCTCCCTCATGAGAACCTCGAAAGGGAGTCACGAAATTTTTCGGATGGCAATCACAGGAATAAGGCAAGGCGAACCGCTGTGCGGATTGTCACAGCTATTTGCAGCGGTGGTCGTCGGCATGTCCTGAAACGAGACATATTTCTTAGCCGCAACCTTGCTGACGCCGCGAAAGCCAGACTTTCAGACGGCGATTTTGATGCCCGACCCCCACCCATCGCAACATATTGCGGTGAACAAAGCCGGAAACGGGCTCGATCGCTGATTCGTCGCCGCTTCGTTCTCCTTTCGGCCGGATTGTTAAACGCGGCGCGCCAGCAAGTCCGGATGCCGCTCATTCGCCGTTAAACAAGATTGCCGCCAGCTTAACGTTGCTGCGTCCTTGTCGCCTCCGGCAGCGCGGCGATTTGCAAAAGTTAATGCGCTGGCAAAATTCGCCCGAAACGCGGTGTTTGCGGATTCAGCATGTGGTCTCCCAGTTCCTGTCAAGTCCTACATCTAGTAGGGAACAAAGCCGGAAACCGGGGGAATCAGCGATTCGTCGCCGATTCGTTCCGTATTTGGGCAAAACGTTAACCGAAGGCCCGGATTCCCTTTGCCTGTAGCGATAAAATCGTTATGGATCAGCAGGTTACTATTGGTAGGCAGGCAAAAGCCAGCGCAGGCCGCCCGAGTCTCCTTGTCTCTGCCTCGCGGCGATTCAGCATCTGGTGGAAGCGTCGGCCAAAACACTAGATGTTGGGGTGAACAAAAGCTGAATCCGGAAGAGTCAGCGATTCGTTCCAGACTCGTTCCAGACTCGTTCCGCCGTTGATTTCCCAATATTCCGCTTTCGTTTCTTTGCCCGACTGCCTATCTGTCGAGACAGGAGAACTTGCCCGGAAAATACCGCGTTGGCCTGTCACCATGGCTCGCGAGGCGCTGCGTGGGAAAGGCCGAACCGCCTGCAATGAATATCCAGCCCAGACAGACCGAACCGCTTCTGCTTTCCGGGCGCGATGTGACCGCCGTGCTCGGGCCGACCAATACCGGCAAGACGCATCTGGCGATCGAGCGCATGGTCGCGCATGAAAGCGGCATCATCGGCCTGCCGCTCCGGCTGCTGGCACGCGAGGTCTATGGCCGTGTGTGCGAAAAGGTCGGCGCCGGCAAGGTGGCGCTCGTCACGGGTGAGGAAAAGATCCTGCCTGCCGGCGCGCGTTATTCCGTCTGCACGGTCGAGGCGATGCCGCGTGAGACGGATGCCGCCTTCGTGGCGATCGACGAGGTGCAGCTTGCCGGCGACCTGGAGCGCGGCCACATCTTCACCGACCGCATCCTGCATCTGCGCGGCAAACAGGAGACGCTGCTGCTCGGCGCCGCGACCATGCGGGGCATATTGGAGCGGCTGCTGCGCGGCATTTCGGTCGTCACGCGCCCACGCCTGTCGCATCACGCCTATTCGGGCTCCAGGAAGATCACCCGCCTGCCCCGCCGCTCGGCTGTCGTCGCCTTCTCGGCCGACGAGGTCTATGG
>JBARWP010000129.1:0-27457 GCA_049646905.1 Pseudaminobacter sp.
CAGCTCCAATGTTGCTATGCGCTTTCGCAGGTGCCGGCACTGCTGGCGGCAGCCTCGATGCAGGACCCGCTTTCCGACCGCGAGCGCGAGTGCCTGTTCTGGGTTTCGGAAGGCAAGACCACCGACGAGGTGGCCGTCATCCTTGGCGTCTCGGCCAATACCGTCAACAGCTACATCACCCAGGCGATCCGGAAATTCTCGGCCAGCAACCGCGCCATGGCGGTGGCGACCGCGATCAGGAGTGGCATCATTTGACCCAGGCACAGGCACAGGATTTCGCTTATCCGTCCCTTGGCGAGCACAGGACCCCGTTTGGTTCGGCCACCTCGAATGCGCCGACCCATGAGGCCGTCACCATCCCCGATGCGGTGAGGCGATGCCGGTGGATTGCCGTCGATATGAACGCCACCTCCTTTGGGCTCTATTTCGTCGCTCCCTCCATGGAGCGCGCCCGCCTGGTGCCGTGTTTCGATTCCGATTTTCCGCGCGTTTCACTGGCGACGAAATTCGCTTCGGGCAGCAATGGCGAAGACCTGGTGCGCCACGCCCGCGCCTCCACCCAGCCACGCTGGTGGAGCGCCGGCAACGATACGAAATCGGCGGCGGCGTTCGAGACCCTGAACTGGGCCGCCAGGATCCAGCCGCTGGTTCCCGACAGTTCCGGCATCGCCTTTCCCGTTTATGCCGACCGCAGCCACTGCGGACTGGTGGTGTTTTTCGGGCATGAGATCATGCTGGCGTCCGAGCAGCTGCACGCAATCCACGCCCGCTGCTTCGGGCTGTTCACCGCCGTAGCGGCAATCCGCTCCGAAAGCAGCGGCAAGGCGCCCTCCGTTTCGAAGCGGGAACTGGAATGCCTCAAGCTCACCGCCAACGGCTATACCAGCGAGGAAATCGCCAAGCTGCTGAAGCTGTCGGTGCATACCGCCAATCAGTATCTCACCAACACCGCCCACAAGCTCAACGCGGTCAACCGCATGCAGGCGGTGGCCAAGGCACTGCGGCTGGGCCTGATCGAATAGACTTCGACCCGGATTATCCCTGCACCAGCGGTTCGGTGCGCCGGATCCTTGCGTTTTCGAGCGCCGCCGCCAGGAACGCGGTGTTCCTTTCGGGGTCCTCCTCCGGATGGTCGAAGGCGACGTAATTGACCTCGACCGAAGCGTGAAGGGCACTGAGGGTCAGCGTGAAATAGACGGTTGCGCCGGCCGGCCGCAGTTCCAGATCGAGCACGATGCGCGGCGGTTCCGTCCAGCCGACATGGGCTTCGCCGCCATGGCCGAGCAGCAAGGTCCGCGGCTGGAAATAAAGCTCCGTGGCGGAATCGACGATGTCGGAAATACAGGCGAAATGCTCCATCCGGATGAAGGCTATGTAGTCGGCGACATCGACGAGGCGAAGCTCGCTGACCACTTCCTGAATAGCATTGGCGACGATGATTTCGCGTGTCGATGCGTGCGGCTGCCTGATCATGAAATCTCTTTGCGTTGCGCTTTGCCGGCATAGACGACCCGGACCAGCTCGGCGACTGCCTGATAGAACTTTGGCGGTATCACGCTATCGACTGAAACTTGCTTGTACATGGAGCGGGCGAGCGCGACGTCCTCGAAGATGGGGATGTTGTGTTCTTCCGCGATTTCGCGGATGCGCAGCGCTACCAGGTCCTGCCCCTTGGCCACCACCAGCGGAGCGCTGTCTTCCTCGCGCACATATCTCAGCGCGATCGAGAAGTGGGTAGGGTTAGCGATCACCAGGGTTGCGCGCGGCACGGCCGTCATCATGCGCCGGCGCGCACGGTCGCGGCCGAGCGAGCGCAGCCGGGATTTGACGATGGGGTCGCCTTCCGACTGCTTCAATTCGTCCTTCACTTCCTGGCGCGTCATGCGCAGTTCCTGGCGCCAGTGGAAGCGCGACCAAACCAGATCGACGGCCGTGATAAGCCCCATGACGAAGACGATCGATACAAGGATATCGATCGCTATCTCGCGGATCACCTGCGCAAAAGTGGTGGGTTGCGTGATCATGCCGGCCAGCAGCGGGCGAAGGTCGTCGCTCAGCACGAAGACCAGGACGAGGATCGCAAAACCCACCTTGCCGAGCGACTTGAGGAACTCGACAAAGCCCTGGAGGCCGAACAGCCGGTTCCACCCCTTGGCCAGGGAGATGCGCGAAAGCTGCGGCCGGATGCGCTCGCCGACGAACTGCGGCATGTTCTGCAGCACGGAGGAGCCGATGCCGGCAGCCACCAGCAGCACCATCATGATGCCGAGCGGCTTGGCGATCTCCATGAAAACGATGCGGTAAAGCTCGATGACGTCGCGCTCGGTGGCAAGCGGCCAGCCTTCCGGCTTCTCCAGAAAGAGCGACAGGAACATGCCGAGCCGGGCTGCGCTGTCTTGCGCAAAGAACACCGCAAAGATGAGAATCGCGACGAAGGAAGCGAAGATGGTCGTTTCCTTGGCGACCGGCAGCTTGCCTTTCTCGACGCTGTCGCGAACCTTCTTTTCGGTCGGTTCTTCGGTTTTGCTTTCCTTGTCGGCCGTATCGGACATGGTTCAGCGAGCCGATCAGGAATGGCGGCCGTCAGGCCGCGCTTTGCGTCGACGGCAATTCGAAAGCCCCTTCGACCGACATGCGGATGGCGGTGGAGGCAACCGTGCGCCGGGCCTGGGTAATGTCGGCCGCGGCAACGCCTTCGCTTCCCTGCGCCAGTTCCGATTCGATCATCCGGCGCGAGCGGGCGCCGATGGACGACAGCACCGCCTCTGTCAGCGCGGGCTCGGCACCACGCAGGCACAGCGTCACCAGTTCGGTGGACAGGCCGTCGAAAAGCGCCACGCGCGCCTTCTGCGGCAGAAGCACGACATCCTCGAAGGAGAACAGCCGGGCGCGAATGCCCTCGATATCGGTCGCGCCGCTCGCCTCCAGATCCTGCATCACCTCTTCGAGTTGCGTCTTGTCCATCTCGTTGAGTAGGCTGGCGACACGGCTCTGGCCGGCGGAAATATCCTTGCCGGTGTTTTCTGCGAGCACGCGGTTGCGCAACTGGTTTTCGACGATGCGGCTCGCAGCCTCCTGGATCGTCGTCATCGACATCATCCGCCGCATGATGTCGCCACGCATCGGCTTGTCCAGCGTCAGCAGCACATTGGCGGCAAAGGGCGGTGCCAGGCGCGACAGGACGAGGGCGGCCGTCTGCGGATGCTCCGCTGCCAGGAAAGCGCCGATACGGGCCGGATCGAGCCGCTCCAGATCCCCCCAGATCTGCGGCGGCTCGGGCGCTGCTATCGGCTTGCTGCCGCTCATGATCGCGTCCACCTCTTCCGGCGACAGCGATTCGTTGAGGATGGTGTCCATCTTGTCGGCCGAATCGAGCAGGCCGGCACCCTCGGTGAATTCCGCCTCGAACTCGGCGACGATCTTTTCCAGGTCGCTTTGCGGGATGGTCCTGAGCAGGCGCGCACCTTCGATCAGCGCCTTCAATTCCTCCTGCTTGAAGAACTTGAGCAGCTTGCTAGCCGACGGCTTGCCCATCGCGACCAGGATGGCCGCGGCCTTTTGAGCACGGGTCAGCGTGGCCAGCGGCGTCGTCGTCATGCCGGGACCTGTCGTTGCGAAAGGAAGGGCGTACCAGCGACCATCAGGACAGCTTCGCCGCGGTGATGATTTCGGTCAGCCGGATGCCAAAGCGCGAGGGATCGCTTTCCAGCACCGTGATCTCGCCACGGGCGATGCGGCGGCCATTGACCACGACATCGACCGGTTCGCCGATGCGCCGGTTCAACGCAACGGTGGACCCCTTCTGCAGCGCCATCAGGTCGGAGACCGGCATCTCGGTGCTGCCGAGCACGATCTGCACATCGACCGGAATGTTCATGATCAGGCTGGAATTGGGCGATGCCGCTTCCGCGTGCTTCGCTTCGCCCGCCTGCGTTTGCTGTTCGTGGAGAGCGCCACGCAATTCCTCGATCGCCCGGTTGAGCTGCTCTTCCGGAATGTCGATGTCCGGTTCCGGATTGGTCTGGTTCATTGCCTTCTCCACTTCAGGATCGTCTCAAAACGGCGCCACGCCTCAGCCGGGCAGCAGCGTGTCGATAAAATCCTGGCCGGCATCGAAAGGATGCCTGATTCGCACCGTGTAATTCTGCCCGAGTTTGCCGAATTCGCACACAAAGAGTGTCTTGTTGCGCGCCGAAAGCTGCGCCTCGGCCTGCGCGCCCTCGCCGAGTTCTATGACCATCCCTTCCCGAAGCTGGGCGATCGCACCGAGCGTCATGCGCGCAAGCGGCATCCGCGCTTCCAGGTTGACGGTCGAACGCATGATCTCTTCGCCGAAGCGAGCGCTCCAGTTCGATGCCACGTCATTATCGGCGGCGTGAGCCGTGCCCGTTCCGCCGCGGTGCTTGAGCAACACGCGCTGCGGCATCATCAATGAGATCCGCCCCGAACCGTTGGAGGTCGATATGCGGAAATCCACACGCACCGCCGGTGCGTCGCGGATGATATGCTTCCTGAGTTCGGCGCCTGTAATCGCCGCCGGCAGCGGCAGCCTGAAAGCAAAGGCGCGCTCGCCCGAGCCGTTGACAGCCTGCGCGATTTCCTGGAACACCATGGTCGCGACTTCGGTTTCCGTCGGCGACAATTCGCGCTCGATCGGCGTGACCGGCAGGTCGGGGTCCCCGCCGAACAAGGCACTGATCATCACCGCCACCCCTGCCGAGTCCATCAGCAGGATAAGCGCATCGGGCGAGGAGGCGGATGACGCAACGCTCATGGCATGATGGCCCTGCTGCGGCCGCGCCTGTGCCAGCCGTGCGAGTTCCACCGCCTCGATGTCGAGGTCGATCGGTGCGGCAAGCTTCTCGCCCATAGCCTGGATGACGCCCGGGAGAGCACGCTCGGCCAGGGCACGCGCAGCGCCGACGATATGATCGGGCTCGCCCGTCTCGCCCAGAAGGCGCTCGACGATGCTGGCGCGCAATTCCGCAGGATTGGCCGGGCTGTTCATGGTCGGCCGTTTCCCCCTTCAGTTGCGACCATGCTCACGCCGCCTTCTTCGCATCGGCGGCAGTGTTCATGGTGCTCTGCTCGACCGCATCGATCGACGGGCGATCGTAGGAGGAGATGGTCTTGCGGCCGAATTCTATGGCGACCTGCGGCAGCGAGCCGTTCATATAGGCAAGCAGCGTCTGCTTGACGATGACATAGAGCCGGTTGTTCTTCTCGCGTACCGTCTTGATCTTGGTGGCGACCGGACCGACCACCGCATAGGACAGGAAGATGCCGAGAAAGGTGCCTACAAGGGCCGCGCCGATCAGGGCGCCGAGGATTTCCGGCGACTGGTCGAGCGCTCCCATCGCCTTGACCACGCCGAGCACCGCCGCGACGATGCCGAGCGCCGGCAGCCCGTCGGCCATCGCCGTCATCGCATGGTAAGGCTTGAGCTTGTCGACGCGAATGGTGTGGATTTCCTCGTCCATCAGCGCCTCGATCTCATGCGGCCTCGCATTGCCGATGATGATGAGGCGGCAATAGTCGCAGATGAAATTGGTCAGGTCGCGCTTCTTCAGCACCGTCGGAAAGGCCTGGAAAATCACGGATTCTTCCGGATTGTCGATATGGGCCTCGACCTCGCTGCGCGATTTGGTGCGCAGTTCGCGCATCAGGCTATGCAGGACGCCGAGCGTCTCCAGATAGTCGCGCTCGTGGGGCACGGCCTGCTTGAAGGCTTCGATGCATCCCCGCCCCGTATCCTTGACGGTGGCGATCGGGTTGGCGACCAGGAACGTACCCAGCGCCGCGCCACCGATAATGACGAATTCCCAGGGCTGCAGGAGGACTTCGACATGACCGCCCATGGCCATGAACCCTCCGAGCACGCAACCCAGGGTCACCACAAAACCGATCAGTATGCCCACCGCCAGCCCTTCCGCCAATTTTCCTGCCCACCCTGCAATAGCGGCCGTGCCTTGCGTGAGGCTTGAAACATTCCGTTTTTTTCAGGGCGCGCGTGGCGCATTCAGTTTCGCGCAAGCCTATCGGGCTAGCCTGCCGGGATAGAATTGGCCGGAGTCCTTGGCGTGCTCAACACATTGACCAGCTATCAGATCATCGCACGGAATCTGACGGCATCGCTCGAGCGGGTCGGCAAGCAGCCGATGGTGGATCGCGAGACGAAATATTATCTCGAAAACATCACCAAGGTGAAAACGATCGAGGAGTTCGTCGCCGACACCAGGCTGTTCAAATATGCGATGAAGGCGCATGGCCTCGAAGACATGGCCTATGCCAAGGCCTTCATGGTCAAGGCCATGAAGGAAGGCATCACCGACAAGACCAGCTTCGCCAACAAGCTGACGGACAAGCGTTACGCGGAATTCGTGGCCAGCTACAATTTCGCCGCTCTGGGCGAACAGGCCACCACCTACGTCAAGGCCCAGCACGGCACGGTCACGAATTACCGGACCCAGGCGCTGATCGCCGACCTCGATCCGGAGATGGTCAAGACCGAGACCGCCTATTACCTCGAAAATATCGGCAATGTTCGCTCCATCGACGATCTTCTGGCCGATAGCCGGTTGTTCGACTACGCGATGACCGCTTTCGGCATGGACCCGGAGATCGACACCAGGGAATCGATCCGCAAGATGCTGGAAGGCGGCGTGCGCGACCCCGACAGCCCAGCCAACAAGGCCACCGAACCGCGCTATTCGGCCTTCGTCTCGACCTTCAATTTCGAGGCCCATGGCGAAGCGGCGACCACCTACAGCCTCGCACAGCAGCCGGCGGTCGACAAATATATGCGCCAGACGCTGGAGGAGAATGCCGGCGCACAGAACGAGGGCGTGCGCCTGGCGCTTTATTTCCAGCGCAAGGCATCAAGCATCACCTCATTTTATCAGGTACTGGGCGACCCCGCGCTGGCGCAGGTGGTGCGCACCGCGCTCGGCCTGCCGAGTTCCTTCGCCACGGCCGACATCGACACACAGGCCAGGTTCTTCGAAAGCCGGCTGAAGATCGAGGATTTCTCCAATCCGGAAGCGCTCGGCAAATTCCTGACGCGCTTCACCAGCCTGTGGGAGATCGAAAACCCGACAGCCCCTGCACAGACCTCGCTCAGCGTGCTGTTCAGCCAGCCGGTCGAATATGGCATCTCGCCCAATCTTCTCCTTACCATCCACAAAATGAAAAGCTGAGACCTGACGATGCAGGATGGCCTTTACGTCGCTCTTTCGGCCCAGATCGCGCTGGAGCGCCGCCTCACCACCATCGCCGACAATGTCGCCAACGCTTCAACCGTCGGCTTTCGCGCCACCGGCGTGAAGTTCGAGGACGTCGTGTCGGGCCTCGGCGAGAAATCCGTCTCCTTCGCCTCCACCGGCGACACCTATCTTTCCCCGGCTGCGGGCTCGCTGCGCGAGACCGGCAATCCGTTCGACTTCGCGATCAAGGGCGATGCCTGGTTCGGCATCGAGACACCTGCCGGCACGGTGATGACGCGTGACGGCCGCTTCACCATGCTGGAGACCGGCCAGTTGGTCAGCATCGAGGGCTATCCGGTGCTGGATGCCGGTGGCGCGCCGATCCAGCTCGATCCGCGCAATGGCGCCCCCGAAGCCGGCGCCGATGGCGTGCTGCGGCAGGACGGCCAGCTCGTTGGTGCGCTCGGCCTGTTCAACTTCACGCCGGGGCCGAATTTTACCCGCTACGGCAATTCCGGCATCGTACCGCCGGGTGCGCCTGAGCCCATCGTCGACCGCATCGACATCGGCGTAGCGCAGGGTTTCCTCGAAGAATCCAACGTCAACCCGATGCTGGAGATGACGAGGCTGATCGCCGTGCAGCGCGCCTTCGAAAACACCGCCGCGCTGATGCGCAGCTCCGAGCAGACCTTCAGCGAGGCCGTGCGCACGCTCGGCTCGAAATAGGGGCGATAGGTGATGACCAACACGCCTGTCGCGGCCGCGGCGGATGTGCTGCCGCCTCCGCCCGAAAACCGCTTGTCGATCCTGGAACGCGCATATCGCCGTTTCGCCGACGAGCGGACCATCGTACGGCGCGGCGGGCGGATCACCGAAGTTGCTGCAACCCACTACAGCGTGCGTGGCCTCTCGGAAACGGCGAGACTGGGCGACATCGTGGAGCATCGCGGCAAGGCGGGAACGCGACGCGGCGAGATCGTCCGCATCAGCCCGGACGAAGTGCTGATCGCGCCTTTCGAGACCAGCACCGATGCGGGCGTTGGTGATGCGGTCTTCAATTGCGGGCCCTTCGTCATCGCACCACATGCGACTTGGCGCGGCCGTGCGATCGACTCGCTTGCGCGCGCCATAGACGGCGGGCCGGCGCTGATCGAAGGCGACCCATGCGAGGCCGATGCGGTTCCACCGGCAGCACTCGCCCGTCAACGCGTCGGTACCGCTTTCAAGACCGGCGTGCGCGTCATCGACATTTTCACCCCGATCTGCTTTGGTCAGCGGCTTGGCATCTTCGCCGGCTCCGGCGTCGGCAAATCCACGCTGCTTGCGATGCTGGCCGGCGCGGAAGCTTTCGACACGGTGGTGGTGGCACTGGTCGGCGAGCGCGGCCGCGAAGTGCGCGAATTCCTCGAAGACACGATCGGCGCCAAGAGCATGGCCAAGACCATCGCGGTGGTCGCAACCAGCGACGAGAGCGCCATGATGCGCCGCCGCGCGCCGGACACGGCCATGCGGGTGGCCGAATATTTCCGCGACCGCGGCGACCGCGTGTTGCTGGTGCTCGATTCGATCACGCGTTTCGCCCATGCGCTGCGCGAAGTCGCCATCGGCACCGGCGAGCCGCCCATCGCACGCGGCTATCCGGCATCGGTCTTCACCGACCTGCCGAAACTGCTGGAACGTGCCGGCCCCGGCGTGGAAGGTGCCCGCGGCTCCATCACCGCCATCATCTCGGTGCTGGTCGACGGCGACGACCACAACGACCCCGTCGCCGATTCGGTACGCGGCATTCTCGACGGCCATATCGTGCTTGACCGGGCTATCGCCGAGCAGGGTCGCTATCCACCCGTCAACCCGCTGTCCTCGATCTCGCGCCTTGCCGGCAAGGCATGGAGCGAGGACGAACGCATGCTGGTGACGCGGCTGAAATCGATGATCTCGCGCTTCGAGGACACCCGCGACATCCGGCTGCTCGGTGCCTATCAGCCCGGCGCCGACGCCGAACTGGATACGGCGGTGCGCCAGGTGCCGCTGGTCTATGAGGTCCTCATGCAGGCACCGGCCGATCCGCCCTCGCCCGATCCGCTTGCCGATCTGGCCCGCCATCTGAGAGCCAAGGAAAATCCGCATGCAGCTCAGCCAAATTGAGCAGATGCTCAGCGAGCGGCTTCAGGCCATGAAGGCGAAGGAGGCCGGCTGGCGGCCGAAATTGCGGCTGCCCTTTCGCCGCAGGAAGGCCGAGACCGGTCCGCTGACCTCCGCGCGTGCCCAGGATCGCCGCGGCGACCTGATCATTGCCGGCCTTGGCGTGGCGCTCGGGCTCGGCTGCGCGCTATTTCCCTGGTACATCTTCCTCAACCAGGAGAAGTTCGGCATACGCGCACTCGAATTCAGCGGCGGCGGACAAGCCGGACGCACCGCCGGCCTTTCCCTGAAGGATCGCATCGACCGGTCCGCCGACCAGGAGGAGGATGACCTCACCATCGGCGCGCTCGACCCCTTCCCGACCGGAACGCTACCCGAGAGAAGGCGCTTCACGCCGCTTGCCGAACAGCCCTTCCCGGCCGACCCCGTCGAATTCCATCTCGTCCACGTCGCCAATGGCCGCGCCATGATCGCCGACGATTCGGGGCTGTGGGTGGTGCAGCGCGGTTCATCCCTGCCCGACAGCAGCCGCGTTTCCTCCATCGAGCAGCGCGGAGACAAATGGGTGCTGATCACCAGCACCAACAGGGTGCTCGAACTGACGCAATGACACCTTGCGAATGATGCGAAGCTGACCTGGGCGCAAGGCCCGCGCAAGACTGGCCGCCTAGACTTTGGATATCTGGCCGGAGATATCCATGCAGCCCGTCAATCTGTTCAAACTCGCCTCGCAGCAATCGCAATGGCTTGCCGTGCGCCAATCGGCGATTGCCGGCAACATCGCCAATGTGAATACGCCCGGTTACGGCACCGCGGAAATCGAGCCGTTCGAAAAGGTGCTCGATTCGCGTCGTGTCGCCATGAACGCCACCCAGCAGGGCCATTTCAGCGGCGGCGTCACCAATGCCGGCTTTTCGGTGCGCAACGAGGACGGTTCCAACTCGGTGCTGCCTTCGGAAAACACCGTCGTTCTCGAAAACGAATTGATGAAGGCCGGCGATGTGCGCCGCTCCTTCGAACTCAACACGGCAATCGTCAAGGCGTTCCACCGCATGACGATGCTGACCCTGAAGGGTTGAGGAAATGGACGCACTTTCGGCCACGCTCAAGGTTGCGGCTTCCGGCCTGACGGCCCAGTCCGAACGGTTGCGCATCGTTTCGGAAAACCTCGCCAATGCGCAGTCGACCGCCAGCACGCCGGGGGCCGACCCCTATCAGCGCAAGACCATCGTCTTTTCGGCCGAACTTGATCGTGCGCTGGGCGCTTCGACCGTCGATGTTGCCGCGATCAATCGCGATCCGGCAGCGTTCCCGCTGGAATTCCTCCCCGGCCACGAGGCGGCGGACGAAAGCGGCTACGTCAAGATGCCGAACGTCAACGTCCTGGTCGAAATGGCCGACATGACCGAGGCCAACCGCTCCTATGAGGCCAATCTGCAGGTCGTCAAGCAGGCGCGCGACCTCATCTCCATGACCATCGATCTTATGAGAGGCCAGTAATGATCAGCGGCATCGGCGCACTCAACCTGCAGCAGCCGGTCGGCACCGGCACGGAAAACACCGTTGGCATTTCGCCCGGCGTGCTGACGCCGCCGGTCGATATAGACGCCGGCAATTCCTTCGCCGCCATGGTCAGCGAGGCCGCTTCGCGGACCGTGGGAACGCTGAGAGGAGCCGAGCAGGTTTCCGTGCAGGCGCTGCAAGGCGATGCCGATATGCGCCAGGTCGCCGACGCGGTGATGAGCGCGGAACAGGCATTGCAGGCGGCGGTCGCCATCCGCGACAAGATCGTCACCGCCTATCTCGAAATCAGCCGCATGGCGATCTGAGGAGACTGAGAGATGAAAGCGCTCGCCATCGCCGCAACCGGCATGAACGCCCAGCAGACCAATCTAGAAGTCATCGCCAACAACATCGCCAACATCAACACCACCGGCTACAAGCGCGCGCGTGCGGAGTTCTCCGACCTGCTCTATCAGGTCGACCGCATGCAGGGCGTGCCGAACCGCGCCAATGCCAGCATCGTGCCGGAAGGCGTCTCCGTCGGCCTCGGCGTGAAAACCTCGGCTGTCCGCAACCTCCATGTCCAGGGCGGATTGACCAACACCGGCAACAAGCTCGACCTCGCGCTAACCGGCAATGGCTGGTTCCAGATCGAAGGCGCGGACGGAGAGACGCTCTATACACGCGCCGGCGCCTTCAACACCAACGCCACCGGGCAACTGGTGACCGTGGACGGCTTCAACGTGCAGCCGGCCATCACCGTGCCGGCGGATGCGGTGGACATCGTCGTCAACAAGTCCGGCCAGATCTTTGCCCGCCTCGACGGACAGATCGATCTGCAGGAACTCGGCCAGCTGACGCTGGCGACCTTCGCCAACGAGGCCGGCCTGGCGCCGCTCGGCGACAATCTGTTCCGCGAAACGCCCGCCTCCGGCGCCGCCAATGTCGGCGTGCCGGGCGACCTCGGCTATGCCACCGTCGAACAGGGCTATCTGGAAAGCTCCAATGTCGATCCGGTCAAGGAAATCACCGAACTGATATCGGCCCAGCGGGCCTATGAGATGAATTCGAAGGTCATCCAGGCTGCCGATGAAATGGCGGCGGTCGTGTCCAAGAACATCAGGTAGTGAGCATGCCGCCTCGTCCCCGCATCCTCGTCGCTCTCGCCGCCGGCCTGGCATTGCTCGGCGGCGCATATGCGGCATCGGCCGGCGAAACCGTGACCATCCCCAACCGCGTCATCTACCCCGGCGAGACGATCGAACCGAGCGCGTTGAAGGAAGTAGCGTTGAGGCAGGGCAAGCAGGCTCCCGAAGCGGTCGCGATGGCGGCATCCGACATCGAAGGCAAGGTCGCGCGGCGCACCCTGCTGCCGGGACGCTACATCCCGCTCAGTTCCATAAGGGAAGCCTATGTCGTCGAGCAGGGCGCCCCGGTGCAGGTGGTATTCGTGGCCGGTGCGCTGACCATTTCGGCCACCGCGGTCACGCTCCAGCCCGGTTCGGCAGGCGATATGGTCAAAGTCCGCAACATCGACAGCGGCAAGGTGCTGTCAGGCACCGTCATGGCCGACGGCTCGGTCAGGGTCGGCGCCCTGTGATGCGTATGCTCGCCCTGTTCCTGATGCTCGTCGTCGGCCTTTACCCGGCCCGTGCCGACGGCCCCGACGAAGCCACGCTGGCGGCGCGCGCCGCAGCGGCCGATGGCGGCTATGACAGCCGCATCCCGGGAGCGGGCGGGCCGATCTCACGCATCAAGGACATCGCGCAGTTGCAAAGCGCGCGCGACAACCAGCTTGTCGGCTACGGCCTCGTCATCGGCCTGCAGGGCTCCGGCGACAGCCTGCGCAACTCGCCCTTCACCGAGCAGTCCATCCGCGCCATGCTGGAAAATCTCGGCATCGCCAGCGAGGGCGGGCGTGCCCGCGCCAAGAACGTGGCGGCCGTGATCGTCACCGCCAATTTACCGCCCTTCGTCCAGTCGGGCGCCCGCATCGATGTCAGCGTGTCCTCCATGGGTGATGCGGTGTCGCTTGCCGGCGGCACGCTGATCATGACGCCGCTGAAAGCCGCCGATGGAGAAATCTACGCGGTGGCACAGGGGCCGGTCTTCGTCTCGGGTTTCGACGCGCAGGGAGAGGCCGAGAAGGTCACGCAGGGCGTTCCCACCGCCGGCCGCGTTCCCAACGGTGCCATCATCGAACGGCAGGTCGAGGCCGCCTTCGGCGACCAGAGTGTACTGACGCTGCAACTGCGCAATGCCGATTTCTCCACCGCCGTGCGCATCACCGACGTCATCAACGAATATGCGCGTGCCCGCTTCGGCAAGCGCGTGGCCAAGGAAGTGGATTCGCGCACCGTTTCGATCCGCAAGCCGGACGGCATCTCGGCTGCGCGCTTCTATGCCGAACTGGAAAACCTGACCGTCGAATCCGACGCGCCCGCCCGCGTCGTGGTGGATGAGCGCACCGGCACCATCGTCATCGGGCAGGATGTACGCATCTCGCGTGTGGCCATCAGCCATGGCACGCTGACGGTGCGCATCACCGAAATGCCGACCGTGGTGCAGCCCGAACCCTTTTCGCGCGGCGTGACCGCCGTCGAACCCTCGACCTCGATTTCCGTCGACCAGCCGGATGCGCGCGTGGCCGTTCTCGATGGTCCCAATCTTGACACGCTGGTCTCCGGCCTCAACCGGCTTGGCGTGAAGCCGTCCGGCATCATCGCCATCCTGCAGGGCATCAAATCCGCCGGCGCCCTGCAGGCCGACCTCGTGCTGCAATAGGGCTTGCAATGTCAGCCGCTCCCCACATCCAGAACAATCGCCTCCGCGGCATCCTCGCCACCGCAACGCTTGCCCTGCTCCTGACCACCGGCCATGGCGTCACCGCCATGGAGGCAACGGCCCCGACGACGCCCACGGAGCAATCCGAGATCGAGCGCTTCTGCTCCAACATCGCCGACGCCGCACGTGACCGCCGCTATGCGCTGCAGACGCAGGAACTGGAAAAGCTGCAGAAGGATGTCGACAAGCGCATCCAGCTCCTGGAGGAAAAGCGTGCCGAATACGAGGACTGGCTGAAGCGGCGCGAAGACTTCCTCTCCAAGGTCGAGGACGACGTCGTCGCCATCTATTCGACCATGAAGCCGGACGCCGCGGCAGAGCGGCTTGCCGAACTCGACACCAGGCTTGCGGCCGGCATCCTGATGAAGCTCGACTCCCGCAAGGCCGGCGTCATCCTCAACGAAATGGAACGCAAGGCGGCCGCGGCGCTGACAGTCATCATGGTCAGTGCGATCCGCAAGGAAGACCCGACATGATCCGCTTTGCCCTTCTTGCGCTGGCCGCCCTGTCCATTTCCGGATGCGCTACTCGTACCGACGAAATCGGCCGCGAGCCCTCGCTGTCGCCGGTCGGCTCAGGGATAGCCCAGCAGTCGGTCTATCAATATCCGCAGCAGCCGGCCCAGCCGGTCAAGCGCTTCTCTTTATGGGACGACCGCCAGAAGCGGCTGTTCACCGATCCGCGCGCGCTGGCACCCGGCGACATCCTCACCGTGCAGATCGAGATCAATGACCGCGCCCGCTTCAAGAACGAATCCGAGCGTGGCCGCAAGGTCGGCCGCTCGCTCGGCCTCGGCATGGATTTCGGCTGGGACGGCGTCTCGCATGGCGGCTCCTTCGACGCCGACATCGATTCCGACACCTCGACCAAGGGCGCGGGCAAGACCGAGCGTTCGGAGAATATCCAATTGCAGGTGGCGGCCGTGGTCAGCGACGTGCTGCCCAACGGCAACCTGGTCATCAACGGCTCGCAGGAAGTGCGCGTCAATGCCGAGCTTCGCGTGCTGACCATCGCCGGCATCGTGCGCCCGAGCGACATTGGGCCCAACAACACCATTTCCTACGAACGCATCGCCGAGGCCCGCATCTCCTATGGCGGTCGCGGGCGTCTGACCGAAGTGCAGCAGCCGCCCTACGGCCAGCAGATCCTCGACAACGTGCTTCCCTTCTAGGCCCGCAACAGATGGCAATCACCGAAGATACCGCTGCCAACACTGCCAAGCCGAACGGCCCCTCGCTGCCCATCCAGATCGCGGTGCTCCTGGGGATCACCGCGGCTGCCATCGGCCTGGGTTGGTTCTCCGGCCAATATCTGAACAGCCAGGCGGCGGCCGACAAGGCAGCCCTTGCGGCACAAACGCCCGAGGGCGCCGAGGACGGCAAACACGCACCCACCGAGCGTGACACCGAAGTCCTGCTGCCGCCGATCACCACCAATCTCGCCGCCCCGACCACGACCTGGGTGCGGCTCGAGGCCTCCATCGTGCTCGACGAACCCCAGGAGGCAACGCTTGCCGACGAGATCCACCAAGATCTGCTTGCCTATCTGCGCACGGTGCGGCTGCATCAGGTCGAAGGCGCCAGCGGCTTCCAGCATCTGAAGGCCGATCTGACGGAGCGCGCGCGCATCCGCAGCGAAGGCCACGTCAAGCAGGTGCTCATCCGCACCCTTATCTTCGAATGAGAAAACTCGCCCTCACCCTTGCCGGGCTGGTGGCCGCAATTCCGGCCGCCCATGCCCAGCAGATCGATCTCGGCGCCATCGGCCAGGCCGACGGCACTACGATCGGCTATATCATCCAGATGTTCGGCCTGCTCACGGTGCTTTCGATCGCACCGGGCCTACTCATCATGGTGACGAGCTTCACCCGCTTCGTCATCGCCTTCTCGATCCTGCGCTCGGGCATCGGCCTGCAAACGACGCCTGCCAACCTCATCCTGATCAGCCTGTCGCTGTTCATGACCTTCTACGTCATGGCTCCGACCTTCGATCAGGCCTGGAGCAACGGCGTGCGCCCCCTGATGAACAACGAGATCAGCCAGGAAGTGGCGCTGGAGCGCATTTCCGACCCGTTCCGCGAGTTCATGGCCAAGCATGTACGCGACAAGGATTTCGACCTTTTCGCCGATCTCGCCCGCGAACGCGGCCAGGAAGTATCGCGCGAAGCGGCCGACCTGCGCGTGCTGGTGCCGGCCTTTATGATTTCGGAGATCCGGCGCGGCTTCGAGATAGGCTTCCTGGTGGTGCTGCCGTTTCTGGTGATCGACCTCATCGTCGCCACCATCACCATGGCCATGGGCATGATGATGCTGCCCCCCACCGTGGTTTCGCTGCCGTTCAAGATCCTATTCTTCGTCCTCATCGACGGCTGGAATCTGCTGGTCGGCAGCCTGGTGCGGTCGTTTACGTAGCGGCTTTTGGTACTGCACGAGCCACTGCTTTCCGGTGAGGCTGCGCTCTGTCGCGCCCCCTCTGTCCTGCCGGACATCTCCCCCTCAAGGGGGGAGATCAGCCATCATCACTGTCACCGCCTCGTTCTGCGCCGTTATAACTGCTTCCGTGACAGAGGGGGGCGTGAAGGAACGCGACTTGTCTCATATTCCAAAAACGATGCCCAGGCAGGCAGCGATGTCGCCGATGTTGAGAACTCCACGCCGGAAATTATCCTTTTGGTAGGGATTGGCCGTCATAAGTTGTCGACGGGCGGGTTGATCTCCAAAGCGGGATCATAGGCATGATGCCGCTTCCGCTATCGCCGGTCGATCCGGCATGTCCCTCGAAAAATCAGATCACAAAGGGGCGATTCCCATGTCCAGCCTGCTCACCAATGCGTCCGCAATGACGGCGCTGCAGACTCTTACGCAAACCAACAAGAACCTGGCGGTGGCTCAGGACCGCATTGCAACCGGCAAGAAGGTCAACACCGCTTCCGACAACGCCGCCTATTGGTCGATCGCGACCGGAATGAAGGCCCAGAACGCAACACTCGGCGCTGCCCAGGAAGCACTCGGCATCGGCAAGGCCGTGGTGGACACCGCGAAAACGGCGCTTGAAGAGGCGATCACGCTCACCGAGAAGATGCAGGCGAAGCTCGCAACGCTGGGCAGCCCGGGCGTCGATGACACGATCATTCAGGCAGAAGTCACGGAACTCGCCGCTCAAGTTGTCGACATTGCCAAGTCCGCCTCCTTCGAGGGCGTCAACCTGCTCAAGGCTGGTGGTACCGCTGTAACGATCACCACCGGCTACACCTCGTCGGCCGGCGGCGGCACTGCCGGGCTCAACACCCTGTCCGTCGCGGCCTATGACCTGGAAGGCGCATTCGGCACCGCTCCGGCCACAGCAATGGCCGCCGAAACCCTGATGGTCACCCTGCGCGGCGAGGCGGCCAAGCTCGGCGCCAGCTCCATGCGCATCGAATCGCAGAGCGCCTTCAACAGCAAGCTGATCGACGCCATCGATCGCGGCATCGGCGTTCTGGTCGATGCCGACATGGAGCGTGAGTCGGCCCGCCTCTCGGCCCTGCAGGTCCAGCAGCAGCTCGGCATCCAGGCCCTGTCGATCGCCAACAGCAGCAGCCAGTCGATCCTGTCGCTGTTCCGCTAAGCCGTCATTTCTGACGCAACAAGTCGGGTCGCGCTTGAATGAGCGCGGCCCGATTTCATTTTCGCACAAGCTTCGGCCGCTAGGCTCCGCGCAACCTATGCAAGGAGCAGTCCGTCCGTGCCGCAGCAACTCCAGACCATCATCACCAATCTGCAAGGTTTCGGGCCTCGCCGGCTCGGCATCATGGCAGGCGTTGCCGCACTGGTCCTGGCAGTCATCGGCATCGGCGCGGTCTACCTCAACCGTCCCGCCTATGAGACGCTTTATGTCGGGCTGGAACGTTCCGACGTGAACCAGATCGGCATGGTGCTGGGCGAAGCCGGCATCGGCTTCGACGTCGCCTCCGACGGCACCACCATCATGGTTCCGGCCGGCAAGACCGCCACCGCCCGCATGCTGCTTGCGGAAAAGGGCCTGCCCACCAGCACCAATGCCGGCTATGAGCTGTTCGACAATGTCGGCTCGCTCGGCCTCACCTCCTTCATGCAGCAGGTCACCCGCGTGCGCGCGCTGGAAGGCGAAATCGCCCGCACCATCCAGTCGATCAGCGGCATCCGCGCCGCCCGCGTCCACATCGTCATGGCCGAGCGGGCCAATTTCCGCCGTGACGAGCAGCAGCCCTCCGCCTCGGTCGTCATTCGCACGACCGGCGCGGACGTGGTGAAAAGCGCGCAATCTATCCGCCATCTCGTCGCCGCCGCCGTTCCGGGCCTCAGCACAGAAAAGGTCACGGTGCTCGATTCGAACGGCACGCTGCTGGCCGCCGGCGACGATCCCGTCAACAGCGGCGCCAGCCGCTCCATGGGCGTAGAGCGCAGCGTGGAGGCGCAGATCGAGGAGAATATCCGCCGCGCGCTTGCCCCCTATCTCGGCCCCGACAATTTCCGCGCCAGCGTCAAGGCCGACATCAACACGGATTCGCGCCAGACCGAGGAGACGATCTTCGACCCTGAATCGCGCGTCGAGCGTTCGGTGCAGGTGGTGCGCGCCAATGAGAACGCCAACCGGCGCTCGGCTGCCGCCCCGGCCACGGTCGAGCAGAACCTGCCTGAAGCCAATCTCGCTCCCGCCGATGGTCCGCAATCTTCCGAGCAGAGCGAGCGCAAGGAAGAAACCACCAACTACGAGCTCAATTCCAAGCGCATCGCCACCGTCTCCAATGGCTATTCGATGGAGCGGATGTCGATTGCCGTGGTGGTCAACCAGCAGCGCCTGGCCGAGATACTCGGCAAGGACGCGACGCCGGAAATGTTCGAACAGCGTGTTGCCGACATCCAGAAAGTGGTGGCCTCCGCCACCGGTTTCGACCAGGCGCGCGGCGATGTCATCAACGTGTCGGCGGTCGAGTTCATCGACGGGCTCGACGGCGTCGAGATCGTCGAGCCCGGCATCCTCGACAAGATGAGCCAGCACGTCGGCACCATGATCAACGCCGCCGCCTTCGTCACGGTCGTGTTCCTGGTCGCCTTCTTCGGCCTTCGTCCCATGGTCGCCTCGCTCAACAAGCCGGTCGAATTGCCGAGCCCGAGCTTCGAGGAGGTCCAGCGCTCGCTGCCCAATCCGCAATCGGCGGAAGCGGAGACCGCCGCCTTGCAGGAGGTGCCGCGATCGGCCAATCCTCTGGACGATCTGCGGCGCAAGATCCGCCCCGCACCCCAGGAGCGACTGGCCCGCATGGTCGATCTCAATGAAGAGCGCACCGCGCAGATCCTGCGCAAATGGGCGCGTGCGGAAGCGGCCTGACGATGGCATCACTCGCCCTCTCCGACCTTCTCCAGGACTTCGGCAAGCGCCCGCCCCTCGCGGGCCAAACCGCTGTCGGGCACCAGCCACGCGCGGCGGCTGCTGCGGTTTCACACCCTGCGCCCGACCCGGACGTCTCCACCATCATCGCGCTGGAGGTCGCACGCGCCGAAACCGCGCTTGAACAGCGCTTGGCCGAGGAACACGAGGCGGCCCTTGCCGCCGAACGCGAGCGCCATGCCGCCGAGATCGAGGAACTGCTCCAGCGCTTCGGCGGCGAGGCGGCAAGCCGGATCGACGCGGGCATCACCGCGATGGAAGAACGCATCGGCATGCTCGCCACCACCGGGGCAGCACGGCTCATCAGCGGACTTCTGAGCGAGGATTTGAAGAAAAGGGCGCTCGACAGCCTTGCCGGCTCCATCCAGGCGGCCACCGCCGACCGCGAGGCCGTGCGCATCCGCATAAGCGGACCGCAATCGCTGTTTACCGCCCTTGCCGCCGCCCTGCCCGAGCGAGCCGCCCGTCTCGACTACGTAGAGACACCCGGCTTCGACCTGACGGTCACCATCGACGGCGACATCTTCGAGACCCGCCTTTCGGAGTGGTCCGCCGTGCTGTCGGAGATATTGTCGTGAGCTCTGTCAAGATCGACGATGTCGAGCACCAGATCGTCATCGTCAGGCGCGGCCGAAGCGATGAGGACGACGGTCACCACGGCGGCGTATGGAAGATCGCCTTCGCCGACTTCATGACCGCCATGATGTGCTTCTTCCTGGTCATGTGGCTGATCAGTGCCGCCGACGAGAAGACCAAGGCGGCGGTGGCAAACTACTTCAATCCGGTCAAGCTGATGGACCGCAATTCGAGCCGCAAGGGGCTGGAGAGCATCGGCGACGGCCCCAATACGGTCGGTCTCACCGCAGAGACACCGCAGGAGACCAATGGAGCGGGTGGCGTCGATGGGCGCGGCAATGCCGGGCCTTCCACCGAGCAGCATTCCGCCGCATCGGCCGATGCCGTGAGGCGCTCCGACGAGCATCTGTTTGCCGATCCCTATGCGGTTCTCGCCGAGATCGCCGCCAATTCCGGCGTGCGCCAGAACGTCAGCGACAAGGGTGACGGCGGCATGCAGCAGGCCGGACCGGCGACCGGAGCCTCCGGCGGCGAATCCTACCGCGACCCGTTCGCACCGGACTTCTGGTCGCAGCAGGTTGCCGTGCCGCTGGCTGCCGAGGCAAGCGCGGAAAGGCCCAGGCCGCCGGAAAAGGCCGCTGCCGAAGTGAAAGAGATCGCGGTCGAAATGAAGGCGGTGACTGGAGAGGCGGCCGAACCGCAGCCTGCCGGACAGGCAAGGCCGGAGGCGGTGGAACCTGTCGAGCCAGTGGTTGAAGACGACAAGCCGAGCGACGCCTCGCTCAAAGCTGCCGAGCAACTGGCCAGGGATCTCGCCAAGGCCTTTCCGGCCGGAGACAAGCTGCATGACGGCGTATCCGTCGTGGCGACCGACAAGGGCGTGCGCATCTCGATCACCGACCAACTCGACTTCGGCATGTTCGAGATCGGCTCGGCGGTACCACGGCGCGAACTGGTGCTTGCCATGGAAAAGATCAGCACAGCGCTCAACGCGCAAAAGGGCACGATCACCATAAGCGGACATACCGATGCCAGGCCCTTCAAGAGCGAAGCCTATGACAATTGGCGCCTGTCTTCGGCGCGTGCCCATTCGGCCTATTACATGCTGGTTCGCGCCGGGCTGGACGAGAAGCGTATCACCGAAGTGTCCGGCTTTGCCGATCGCAAGCTGAAGGATCAGGCCGATCCGCTGGCGGCGACCAATCGCCGGATCGAAATCCTGCTGGAGATCGGTGGATGAGGCCTTTGGCGCACCACACCATCGCCAGCCTCGCGCTGCTTGCGGCCATGCTGCCGGCAGCGGCGAAAACAGCAGGCCTGGAACCGCTGCAGGTGTTCCAGATGGTGCGTTCGCTGCAGATCGTCCAGGACCGCCTTGCCTCGGGCGACCACGCTGCCTTGCCGATGCAGCGCAAGCTTCTGGAATTGATCGACAAGCGCCTGCGCGAGACTGGGCAGGACGGCTATGGCGACCCGCGCAACTTCCAAGCCCTGATGGTCTATGCCATGAGCGGCGGCAATCCGGAGACGATCGGGACGGCGCTGTCGCGCCTTGCGCTGGATGAGGGGGACCGCAAGATTGGCAATGGCATCCTGGCCTATCTGAAGGGTGACTTCGCGAACGCCCGCACCACGCTGGCCACGGTCGATGCGCACTCGGTGCCGCATGAGGTCAGCGCCTTCCTGGCCCTCGTGAAGGGCTCGGTCAACGCCGCCGAACAGCCGGCGGAAGCCTTGAAACTGTTCGACCATGCCCGCCTGCTCGGCCCCGGCACGCTGGTCGAGGAGGCTGCGTTGCGCCGCTCGGTCGATCTGGCTGCGACCATCGGCGATGCGCCCCGCTTCATGCTGGCCTCGACCCAATATGTGACGCGCTACCTGCGCTCGCCCTATGCCAGCCAGTTTGCCGATTCTTTTGTCTCGGGCGTCATTTCCCTGCATGCGTCGATCGATCTGGAGAGGATCGACGACGTCACCGCCATGATGGATGCCGACCAGGAGCAGGCCATCTATCTCCGGATCGCCCGCCGTGCCGCAATAGAAGGCTTCAGCGAGTTGTCGACCTTTGCCGCAGGCAAGGCGCAGCGCCTGCCCGATAGTAGCGGTGACGATCCGCGCGCCTTGCTCTATTCAAGCCTCTCTTCGGTGACCACCGGTACGGCTGAAGAGATCCGCGCCCGGCTTGCCCGCATCGACCGCACGCGGCTTTCGCAAGGCGACCGCCAGCTTTTCGATGCAGTGGCCGCAGTCGCCGACAAGCTGACGGCAGCCCTACCCGTCCTGCCGCAGCCTGCCATGGCAATGCCGCAAATGGCGGCCCCTGAGCCCACTTCCGCAGTCGAGCAGGCTTCCGACGCCGATCCGGCACCGGCGACGCAAGCCGATGCGCTCGTTGCAGAAACCCGAAGGAAACTCGACGCAATAGACAAGTTGCTTGAAGGGGAGCTTCGATGACCATGCCCGTCAGCAATGCACCAGCGGGGCCGGTGGTAACCAAGGCTGGCGCCGATAAGTCCGGAGCCAGAGGCCATGACCGAGGTGACGATTTCAGCGATCTCGTGCACCTGCCTGTCCGTTCCAAGGCTCCGATGCAAAGGTCCGGATCGGCCGCCGAGCCTGTGCGGTTCCAACTGTTCCAGCCGGGCGGCGGGCTTGAAGCCGCCGCCGGCAAGGCCTCAGGCCGCGATGGCACTCCTGACAAGACAGGCGGCAAGGGCACGGCCGATGCCGCCGATGAAACCGGCAAGCCGACCATCGAGCTGGAATTGGAGACGGCCGACACGCACCGGCATGCCGGCAATGATGGCAATTCCTCCTCAGCCATCAGGCCGACACCGATAGTGGCAGGTGCCGAGCAGCCGCAAGGCATAGCCAAGGATCGGCCGAGTGGAGAGCCCGGCGGCAACCCGGCGCGCGGCACGCCCGATACTGGGATGCAATCCACCAATTCGCTTGCCGACGACATTCCCACTACACCCCGGAACGCAGCCTCACCGGCAAATCCGGCACCGGAAATGCCTGGGGCGAAATTCCCGGCGGCACGTCCGGAAATCATCCATGTCACGCATCCAGCGCAGCAGGGCAATGCCCCCGTTTCGGATATAGAGCGTGTATTGCAAAGCGTAGGCGCCGACCTGACTACGACGTCATCGGCCACCGGCACCGATCAGCCAAAATCGGCCGCCCCGGGCAAGCTCGGCGACTGGAAAGGCGAGCGCGTTACCGTGATCGCGCAGCAGAACATCCCGGCGCCGGTTGCGCAGCCGACCGCCACTACCGTCTCGGCGCTGGTATCCATGCTGGCGGGCGACCCGGGCTGGCGCGCAGCCGCCACGCCCGTCTTCCAGCCCCTCGCCGCCCGTCCGAACCTGTCATCCGCCCATTCGATGAAGATCCAGCTGCACCCGGCCGAGCTTGGCATGGTGACGGCAAGCCTACGCCTTTCCGGCGATCATCTGACGGTGGAACTGCGAGTCGAAAACCGGGATGCGTACCACCGGTTGAACGCCGACAGCGAAGTCATCATCAAGTCCATGCGGGCGATGGGCCTGGAGATCGACAAGGTCACCGTCCAGCAACCGCAGCTTGCACAGCAGGCTCAAGCCCGTGCCGATGGCACTGGCTCCGCATCGTCGTTCACCGCACGCGAGCAGGACATGTCGGGACAGGCAGGTTCGGGGGGCAACGCCGGCAGCGGCGGCAACCAATCGGGAAGGAGCGGCAGCGATGCTGCACAGGGGTCCGGCAATGCCGCATCGACTACTGCCGACCGTACTGGCGGCGATATTTATATCTAGCCTTTCACCCGCCCACGCCGCCGGCAACCCCTGCGAGCCGGAAATCCTGCGCGCCGCCGACCGTTACGGCATTCCCGTAGGCATCCTCTATGCCGTCGGCCTAACGGAGACCGGCCGCAAGGGCAGCCTCCAGCCCAACGCGTTGAATATCGAAGGAAAAGCGGTGTTTCCCAAGTCCCCGCGGGAAGCGGTGGCCGCGTTCAACGCAGCGCGCAGCAGCGGCGCGCGGTTGATCGACCTCGGCTGCATGCAGATCAACCATCACTATCATTCCAGCCATTTCCGCAGCGTCGAGGACATGCTCGACCCTCGCCGCAACGTGGACTACGCCGCCCGTTTCCTGGTCCAGCTTCACGCCCGCCATCAAACCTGGTCGATGGCCGTTGCGCGCTACCATGCCGGGCCGGATAACGACCCCGCGCAAAAGCGCTACGTTTGCCGTGTCATCACCAATATGGTGGCGACCGGCTTCGGAAAATGGACTGGAAACGCCCGCGCCTTCTGCACGCAATAGGCGAGTTCCACCGCAACCTGGGAGAGTCGGGACTCCCAAGAAACCAGCCCCAAGAATTGACGGTTTTTCAGGATTCCGCCCAGCGTTTACCACTTATCCACAGGGCAACACATCTGATTCGGAGGGGCGGCCGATGATCGTGATCGTGGACGAGCGCCAGCTCGTCAAGGATGGATATCACTCACTTTTCGACAGGGAAGGCGTGGCGAGCGCCAGTTTCGGGCCGAGCGAATTCGGCGAGTGGGTGGAAACTGCAGCCGAAGACGATCTCAAATCGGTCCGTGCCTTCCTGATCGGCGATTGCAACAGCGACATGATTTCGCCGCGCCGCATCCGCGACCGCAGCGGCGCCCCCGTCATCGCGCTCAGCGACCAGAACTCGCTTGAGAACACGCTGAAGCTGTTCGAGGCCGGCGTGGACGATGTGGTGCGCAAGCCGGTCCACATCCGCGAAATCCTCGCCCGCATCGCCGCCATCCGCCGGCGCGCGCATGAGGATACGAATTTCACCGCGGTCGGACCGATGCGCATCTATCTCGACGGCCGCGATCCTGAAATCAACGGCCAGTTGCTGCCGCTACCGCGCCGCGAGCGCCGCATCCTCGAATATCTGGCAAGCAATAGCGGCCGGCGCGTGACCAAGACGCAGGTGTTCAACGCCATCTACGGCATCTTCGACGAAGAGGTCGAGGAAAACGTCGTGGAAAGCCATATCAGCAAGCTGCGCAAGAAGCTGCGCGAGAAGCTCGGCTACGATCCGATCGACTCCAAGCGCTTCCTTGGCTACCGGCTCATCGTGGGATGACCCACCGGCTGGAGACATTCGGCACCCCACCGCGCCTGGCCCTGCCAGCGGCGCGGCCGTACCATGCCGGAAATCCGCATAGCGCCAGTTTCGCACAAGTCAGGAAGGCTAACCTCCCGGCCCACGGTCCGGAAAACCAGGAGAGGTTTCGATGAGCTTGTACGGAATGATGCGAACCGGCGTGTCCGGCATGAACGCCCAGGCCAACCGCCTGTCGGCAGTGGCCGACAACATCGCCAATTCCAGCACGACCGGCTACAAGCGGTCGAGCACGGAATTCGCTTCCCTCATCATCCCTTCGACCACCGGCAACTACACATCGGGCGGCGTCACCACCACGGTGCGCACCTCGATCAGCCAGCAGGGCGACCTGCGCTACACCAGTTCCGGCAGCGACCTGGCGCTCAACGGCGCCGGCTTCTTCGTGGTGCAGGGGCCTGGCGGCGGCTCGCCGGTCCTGACGCGCGCCGGTTCCTTCGTGCCGGATGCACAGGGCCGCCTGATCAATGCGGCCGGCTATCAGCTGATGGGCTACAGCTTCGCCAATGGGGTACCGAGTGCGGCCGCCAACGGCTTCGGCGGGCTCGTGCCGGTGACGATCGCACAGCAGGAGCTCGTCGCTGTCCCCACCAGCACCGGCGTCTTTACGGCCAACCTGCCGGCTGATGCGGAAATCGTCGGGCCCGGCGCCACGCCGCCGACCCAGGCCGCCTCGACCAACGCAGCAACCGCGACCTATACGGCCAAGTCCTCGCTGCTCACCTACGACCACCTCGGTCGCGAACAGCTACTCGACATCTATTACACCAAGACGGCGGACAACACCTGGGAGGTGGCTGTCTTCCGGCAGGCCGATGCCACTCCCGGCACGTCGTTTCCCTACGCCACGCCTCCGGGAATGATCGGAACCGCCACGCTGACCTTCGATCCGACGACCGGTGCGCTGACCACGCCGAGCCTGGACCTGAACATAGCCATTCCCGGCCCGCCGCCGCAGGCGATCACGCTGGACCTCGCCGGCATGAAGCAGCTCGGCACCTCCTATACGGTGCTTGACGCCGACGCCGATGGCAGCGCGCCGAGCGGCATCGAAGGTGTCCAGATCGACGATGACGGCACGGTCTATGCCAAATATGAGAACGGTACCTTCAAGGCGCTGTTCCGCATTCCGATCGCCGATGTCCAGAGCCCCGACATGCTGCAGGTCCTGTCCGGCAACGTCTTTGCGCCGACCGGCGATTCCGGTGCCGTGCAGATGGGATTCGCCAATGAGGGCGGCAGGGGCAAGATCGTATCCGGCGCGCTGGAGAACTCGAATGTCGATATCGCCCAGGAGCTTACCGACATGATCGAATCCCAGCGCAGCTACACGGCCAATTCCAAGGTGTTCCAGACCGGTTCCGACCTGATGGACATCCTGGTCAATCTGAAGAGGTAGGCGCGCCGCGCGAGCCTGACAGGAAAACAGCATGTCGCTATCCACCGCATTGAACATCGCGCAATCGTCGCTGCTGAACACAGGCCGTCAGACCAGCGTCGTTTCGCGCAACGTGATGGATGCGAGAAATCCCGACTATGCCCGGCGCAGCGCGGTGCTTTCGAGCACCGCGCCGGGCGCGCGCGTCATCGAGATCCGCCGCGCCACCAACGAGCAGCTCTTCCGCCAGAACCTGTCGTCGATCTCCTCCCTGAGCAGCCAGAGCACGCTCTATTCCGGCATGGACCGCCTTGGCGTCGCGGTGAACGGCATCGACAACGCCTTTTCGGCCGCAACCCGCATCAGCGACCTGCAGCAGGCATTGCAGGTCTATGCGACCTCACCATCCAACCACTCGCTGGCGATGAATGCGATCAACGCCGCGCGCGATGTCGTGCGCGGCCTCAATGACGGCACCACTGCCATCCAGACCTTCCGTGTCCAGACCGACCAGGAAATCTCGACCGCCGTCAATGAGCTCAACCAGCTTCTGAGCCGGTTCAAGGATGCCAACAGGGCGGTGGTGGACGCCACCCGCACGGGCCACGATGCCTCCGAGGCGCTCGACCAGCGCGACGCGCTGCTGAAGAAAATCTCCGAATATGTGCCGGTCTCCACCTTCACCCGTGGCGACAACGACATGGTGGTGATGGCCGGCGACGGAACCACTTTGTTCGAGACCGTGCCGCGCAGCATCACCTTCCAGCCGCAGGTGGCCCACCCCGCAGGCCAGCCCGGCAATGCCGTCTATGTCGATGGCGTGCCGCTCCTGATGGGATCGGGCGGCAATACCGATGCCGGCGGCAAGATCGCCGGCCTCATCCAGTTGCGCGACGACATCGCCGTCACCATGCAGCGCCAGCTCGACGAGATCGCGCGCGGCCTGATCACCGCCTTCTCGGAAAAAGACCCGGCCAATGTGGGTCCCGACGCCGCAGGGCTGTTCACCTGGTCCGGCGCGCCGGGGGTTCCGCCCGCAGGCGCTATCATCGACGGCCTGGCGCAGCAGATTTCGCTCAACCAGGCCTTCGTCGGCGCTCCGGAACTGCTGCGCGACGGCGCGACCTATCTTCACAACACCGAAGGCGGCGCCTCCTATGCCGACCTGCTGATCGAATATGGCGAACGCCTCGACCGGCCGATGGCCTTCGATTCGAGTGCCGGCAATGGCGCCAATGCCGGCCTCAC
>JBARWP010000130.1:0-1697 GCA_049646905.1 Pseudaminobacter sp.
GTCGAGAGTCGAGCCGACCTCGATTCCGAAGCGGGTGGCGGCCTGCGATGCTGCCAGCACCTGACCGGAGGTGTCGACGATCGCGGCTGCGTCATCCATGCTGCGAAGGACATCGGTGATACCGGCCGGAATCGCCAGCGAGGTCTCTTCCTGCACGCGTGCCCTCGCCCGATACGCCCACACCACCAGCAGGGACAGGCCGACGCCGATCACCAGCCCGATGGCGAGCGAAGACAGCGCGAGCTGCGGCAAGGTCATAACCTAAGCGTAGAGTGCGTTCACCGTCTGTCCGGCGGGTTTCCGCGCCCTGGCGGCAACGGGAGAAGTACTATTCACGTGCTGGGCACCGTTCGTTAACCTTCGAAGCAGACAATCGCTTCGGGCTTGTGCGGGAGCACAGACCTGCTCTCGTGCGGACGACCCGCCGTCTCGTGCTGACACAGCCGAGATCCGAATGAAAGGTTGCGCCCCAACATGCGCGAAGTCTTCCACCAGTCCCTCGAGGACCTGCAGTCCCGCCTCGTCGAGATCGCAGACCTCGTCACGGTCTCGATCGACAAGGCGACCAGAGCTTTCGCGACCAGCGACGTCGCCCTGGCCGAAGAGGTCATCGCCGACGACGCGAAGATCGACGAACTGGCCGTCGCACTCGACGAGCAGGCCATCGAGATCCTCGCCCGCCAGCAGCCGGTAGCCCGCGACCTGCGCATCGTCGTCTCAGCGCTGCGCGTCAGCGCGTCGCTGGAGCGCATGGGCGACATGTCGGAGCACATCGCCCAGCTCGCCCGTCTCCGCTTCCCCGAGCGCGCCATCCCGAAGGGCCTCAAGGGCACCTTCGTGAAGATGGGCGAGCTCGACGTCGAGGTGGCTCGCACGCTCTCCGAGCTGCTGCGGACCCAGGACCTGCGCTACGCCGACGCGATCCGCAACGCGGACGACGACGTCGACGAGCTGCACGCCACGGTCTTCGAGAAGGTGCTCAGCGACAACTGGAAGGGCGAGGCGACGGCGACCGTCGACGCCACGCTCGCCAGCCGTTACCACGAGCGCTTCGCCGACCACGCGGTGGCCGTCGCCAAGAAGGTCGTCTACCTCGCGACCGGCGACTGGGCTGTGGGCGAAGACGACATCCCCCTCGCCGTCGAGCAGCAGGAGCTCGAGCAGCAGGAGCTCGGTCACGCCTGACCCGCGGCACGAATGCAGAAGCCCCCGATGCGAGCGCATCGGGGGCTTCTCCGTTCGAGCGGAAGCTCTTACTTCTTGCCCTGGGCAGCGACTGCGGCGGCGCCGGCAGCAGCGGCCTCCGGGTCGAGGTAACGGCCGGGGCCGGTGGGCACGTTGTTCTCGTCCAGCTCGTAGATCAGCGGGATGCCCGTGGGGATGTTGAGCTCGGCGATGTCGTCGTCGCTGATGCCCTCGAGGTGCTTCACGAGACCGCGCAGCGAGTTGCCGTGCGCCGTGACGAGGACCGTCTTGCCGGCATCGAGGTCGGGAACGATCGCGCTCTCCCCGTAGGGCAGCAGACGGTCGATGACGAGCTTGAGGGACTCGGTGCGCGGCACCTCGCCGTCGATGTCCGCGTAACGGACGTCGTTCACCTGGCTGAACTCGCTCTCGTCGTCGAGCACGGGCGGCGGCACATCGAACGAACGACGCCAGAGCTGGAACTGCTCCGGACCGAACTCCTCGAGCGTCTG
>JBARWP010000131.1:0-3989 GCA_049646905.1 Pseudaminobacter sp.
ACCCGACGCCGTCGCGCGCCGACATCGAGATGACCAGGGAGATCGAGGAGGCTTGCCGCCGGCTTGGCATCATGGTGCGCGACCACCTCGTTGTCGGCCGGCTTGGCTATGTCAGCTTGCGCCGCAGGGGGTTGCTATAGGATCGGGGGCCAGAGGTTCCGGCTTGTGCATGATCCCGCTGCGTGATTTCATCGCCAACATGGGAGGCGGGGCTCGTCAGGAGGAGGCGAGACGATGCAGTTGCATCAGAGAGGTGTCGATCTGCTCGTCAACGTTCTGGACGCTGCAGATCATATCGAGACATTGAGCCCCGAGGAAATCCGGCGCTTGCTCAAAGCGGTGGCCGATGTCATGGGCCAGATACTGGAGAGGGACGCGGCGCTGGCGCTGAAGAAGCCTATCGCCAAGGGGTGACAATCGGAGGGGAGGCCTAGCTACTGCCGGATTAGGGCTGACGGAAGCGGGGCGGCAGGCGAATAAAGGCGGCGTTGAATTGAGGGGACTGGGGGCTTGACGTAACAAAAGAATTGATCCTGAGGGCCATATTCTTAACGGTCAAGCGCGCTACAATGGCAGTATGAACGAAGCGGGCGAAAATGTAATTGCGCTTTTCACGGTCGATCAGGCATCCCGCCTGACCGGAGTGAGTCGGCGTCAACTCGCGACTTGGGATCGCGACGGCTTTTTCTCGCCCAGCGTTTCGAGCGGTGAAAGCGGCGCCTACACCCGGCTCTATTCGTTCAGAGACCTCCTTTCTCTCAAGGTGCTCAACCAACTGCGCAATGACACTCGCGTCGGCATGGATCATCTGCGTGAGGTAAAAACCGACCTGTCGCACCTTGGCGAGGATAAGTGGGTCAAGAGCACCCTTTATCTCCTCGGCAAAAAGGTCGTCATCCAGCGCGATGACGAAACGCGGCATGAGGCAGGCTCTGGCCAAGAGGTTTTCCAAATCCCACTGAGGATAATCGTTGGCGGCATGCGCGAACGCATTCGGGAAATGAACAAGCGCGGCGGCGACGAGATCGGGCAGATCGAGCGAACTCGCGGTATCGTCGGCAACAGGCCTGTCATTGCCGGCACTCGGATACCCGTGTCCGCCATTAAGGAATTTGCCGACGCCGGTTATTCCGTGGACCAAATCCTGCAGGAATATCCATCGCTCGAAAGGGCTGATGTGGAAGCCGCTATAGCATTCGAGGACAAGCGCAACGCTGCATGAAATTCTTACTGGATGAGGGGGTTCCGGTATCGGTTGGCAGCGTTCTCGAACGGGGCGGTCATGAGACGATTCGTTTCAACAATGTCCGTCGTCAGAACATTTGGCGCAACTCGGGGCGTAGATTAGCGGAGTGTCGGCCTCGTCTGGGGGTTGATGTTAGGCGGCGAGCTTGCGGTGCTGCAAGCGCCGATGTTCGATGGTCTGTTGCTTGATCCTTTCGCGTTGTTTGATGATGGCTTCTGCCCTGCCGAAGTAGGCGTCGGCGGGCGTCACGTTGGCCAGGCTCTCGTGGTAGCGCTGGTTGTTATAGTGTTCGACGAAGGCCTCGATCTGGGCCTCGAGGTCGCCGGGCAGGAAGTAGTTTTCCAGCAGGATGCGGTTTTTCAGGGTCTGGTGCCAGCGCTCGATCTTGCCCTGGGTTTGCGGGTGCATCGGGGCACCGCGCACATGGCTCATCTTCCGGGCCTCGATGTATTCCGCCAGTTCGCCGGCGATGTAGCTGGGGCCATTGTCGGACAGCAGCCTGGGCTTGTGCAGCACGGTGGCGCTGTCGCAGCCTGAGGCCTTGAGGGCGAGGTCCAGCGTGTCGGTCACGTCCTCGGCGCGCATGTTGGTGCATAGCTTCCAGGCGATGATGTAGCGCGAGAAGTCGTCGAGCACGGTCGACAGGTACATCCAGCCCCAGCCGATGATCTTGAAGTAGGTAAAATCGGTCTGCCACATCTCGTTCGGCCGGGTGGTCTTGGTGTGGAACTGGTCGGCGGCCTTGATCACGACATAGGCCGGGCTGGTGATCAGATCATGGGCCTTCAGCAGACGGTAAACCGTGGATTCCGACACGAAGTAGCGCTTCTCGTCGGTGAACCGCACCGCCAGTTCACGCGGGCTGAGGTCGGTCGCGTCAGCTTCCAGCGCCATTTCGATGATCTGGTCCTGGATGTTGTCGCCGATGCGGTTCCACACCCGGCTCGGCGCCGATGGCCGATCCTCCAGCGCCTCCGGTCCGCCTTCAAGGTAGCGATCATACCAGCGGTAGAACGTCCGGCGGGCGATACCGAGCTTGTCCAGCGTGCGTTTGGCGGGCAGGTGCGACTGCTCGACGATCCGGATGATCTCGAGCTTTTCGGATGCGGGGTACCTCATTCGTCGTCGCCCCCATCCGCGATCATGCTTTTTTTGAGCAGACGGTTTTCCAGCGTCAGGTCGGCCACGCATTCCTTCAGGGCGCGGGCTTCGCGGCGCAAATCCTGCACTTCGCCGGTGGTCGCGGCACGGGCGGTGTCGCCAGCCAGGCGCCGCTTGCCCGCTTCCATGAACTCCTTCGACCAGGTGTAGTACAGGCTCTGGGCGATGCCTTCCTCGCGGCACAGTTCGGCAATGCTGTCATCGCCGCGAAGGCCTTCGAGCACGATGCGGATCTTGTCCTCGGCCGAGAAGTGGCGCCGGGTCTGCCGCCGGATGTCCTTCACCACCTGCTCCGCAGGGGCCTTCGACGGCGATTTTGAATAGGTGGATTTGGGCTTCATCTTCGTTCCTTCGTCACTACGACGAAGCCCAAATCCTCCTTAAATCACAACCTCAAATCTGTGCCATGGGTGCTGACGGGGGACAGTTTCAACAACAGCGGGCTCGCCAAGGGCACGCCAGATCCTGTCGTTTGTGCCGCCGCAGAATCTCATGACGCCATCCTGATCGCCGGCGACCACGACATGAAAATGCTCGCCAAGGGTCACGGCATCACGAAAGCGCGGTTCAAGAAGCTCGGATTGGTGCGCTTCGAGTGCGAAAAGCCCAACTACGCAGCCAGGATGGAAGCGGCGCTATCGCTTCTAGAGCACGAGTGGACCAAGGTGGCAGATGGTAGTTGCGAAAGGCTGCTCGTGGTCATTGGGAAAGCCACCATCCGTACGCATCGATGATCCGCCTCGGCTCCGGCCGAGGGCTTTCGTTTCCGGCCCATCACGGCGCCTCACCGCCAGCTTCGCGCATCCCGATCGCGCTGCTCCAGTGCGCGTCTCATCGCCTCCTGCCGTCCGCAGTGATACTTCTTCGCGTAACTCGCGATCAGGTCTTCCTGGCGCTCCTCGCCCATCATCGCGAAGACGTTGCGGAAGCATAGCTCGGTGGTCGATATGGGACGACGCCAGGGGCGCCGTAGGTTCACCCCCGGAACCACGCCAGTATCTTCGCCACGCTCTCCCCGAACATGACGGTGCCAAGGGCAAGCCCGAGGATGCCGACGATCAGCCACTTGACGAAGTTGCCGACCGTTCGGATCGAGTTGACCAGACGGATACCGTCGCCAAGGGTTTCCACCTCGTCGGGGCGCAGGCCCATGAGGAAGTCCTTGGTCTTCTGTGGGAGATCGTCAAACCGATTTGCTTCGCTCATAGCGGCCTCATTGCAGTGTAGATGACGATGGCAAGCAGGGCGATGCCGCCGAGGACAAGGGCGAGATCGGTCATTTCCAGCACCCGCGATTGACACCGAATGCGTTGTGGGCCGCGACCTGCTCGGCAAACGGCCGGTCCTGCGCGATGACGAAGGTCCGTGTCTGCGCCGCCGGCGTCAGCCTGCGCCAGCCGTCGCAGCTACTCGCAGGCGCCCGCGTCTGACACCCGGCCGCCAAGAGCACGACACAGGCCAGCGTCGTCCATGTTGCGAATCTGGTCATCGGTCGCGTTCCTTTCGCGCAAGACTTCGACGGATCGGGTGAGGATGGCCTGCCGTTCGGATGCAGCGCCGGCGTGGTAGCCATCAAGCCACG
>JBARWP010000132.1:0-4424 GCA_049646905.1 Pseudaminobacter sp.
GTCAAGGGCACCGTGGAAGGCTCCGCGACGGCCCGCAGGATGGGACTTGAGGCGTTTTTCTTCGATCGCGACGAAGCCGGGCTGCGGCAGACTCCGGTGGGGCGGCTGTTCGGGCAGCCGTCGGCTCCCGAGCCTATGCAACCCGAACCGGGAAAAGCAGCTACATGAACGGGGGAAGACGGGCCGCCGGCAGGCATTCCTGCAGGGCATCGAAGTGAGGAAGAACCGCTCCTGATCATCGGTGGCGGAAGGCTTGGTCGATACGGTCTCCCGCCGAAGCGCCGGGGCTCAGACGGCCCCTTGCTGCACCGCCGTTTCGATCTGCCGCAAGGCCTTCTCCAGCTTGCTGCCGATTTCCTCTATGTTCTGCTCGTCACTGATGAGAGGCGGGCAGAAACCGATCGTGTCGCGCATCGCCCTGACGACGAGCCCCTGTTCATAAGCGCTGGCGGCGAGCCGCGCGCCGATCTGCCGGTCCGGTGCAAAGGGCGTGCCCGTCGAAGGGTCCTCGACCAATTCGACGCCGTACATCAGCCCGACGCCGCGAACGTCGCCGACGATCGGCGATCCCTGCGTCGCCTGCTTCAGCCGCTCGTGAAGGAGCGGGCCTAGTCGGTTAACGCGGTCGACGATGTCCATCTCCTCGTAGATAGCGATGGTTTCCAGGGACACGGCGGCGCCGACGGGGTGCGCGGCATTGGTGAAGCCATGGCCGAAGGCTGTTCCTCCTTCGTTGTAGCGCTCGACCGCCTCGACGATCTTCGGCGACGCGACCACGGCGGCAAGCGGGAAATAGGAGGAGGTGATGCCCTTGGCGAGCGACATGATGTCGGGAACCATGCCGACCGTCTGGCGGCCGAACCAGTTTCCGGTGCGTCCGAAACCGCAGACGACCTCATCGTCGAGGCAGAGCACATCGTATTTCACCAGCACTTTCTGGATGGCCTCGAAATAGCCCCGGGGAGGCGGAAAGATCCCGGCGGCGGCCATTACCGGCTCGGCGATGAAGCCGGCCACGGTATCTGGGCCCTCGCGCAGGATCAGGCGTTCGAGCTCTGCCGCCAGCCTGGCCACGAAGTCGGAATCGCTCTCTCCCGGCAACTTGACCCGATAGGTGTTGGGATGGAGCGTATGCAGGAAACCGGGCAGCGGCAGGCCGAATTCACGGTGCATCATCTCCAGGCCGCACATCGAGCTGGCGACGATGGTCGATCCGTGGAAAGCTCGCTCGCGGGCGATGATCTTGCGCTTCGTCGGCTTGCCGCGCGAGGCGTGATAGAGCCAGGCCAGCTTGACCATCGTTTCATTGGCCTCGGAGCCTGATGTCACGAAAAAGGTCCGCCCGCCGTCCATGCCGGTCAGTTCGACGAGCTTCTTGCTGAGCGCGGTCGCTTTCGGATTCGTTCGCCCGTAGAAGCTGTGATAGTAGCCGAGCTCCTGATACTGCGCCGCCGCGGCTTTCCCCAGCCGCTGGTTGTTGAAGCCCAGCGAGGCGCACCATAGCCCCGCCATCGCGTCGAGATACCGTTTGCCGCTTTCGTCGATGACATGTGGGCCTTCGCCCTTGACGATGACGTAGGCACCGTCGCGCGAGAGGGTCTGGGGATTGGTCTGTGAGTGCAGATGGTAGGCGAGGTCCACCGCGTTGGTGTCGGATTTCGCGTTTACGGCCATGGGAAAAATCCATCGACAGATTGATGACGTAGCCATCAAACTCTATTGATAAGAAATTCGATTTTCAATCGATATCTTTGGGCTCATCCGGCGTGAGGGGCGCGGCCAGGACGTCGATCGCCGCCAGGGCGGCCGCATCGACCTGCCGCGGCTCGATGTGCTGCGGCAGGTAGTTGCGCAGATAGGCGATGGACGCCTCAATGGACGCCTCGATGAAGTCGGGGGCGATGAAGCCGAAGCGCCCGTAGGAGAGCGCCCAGATGCCGTCGTGCACGGCCATGGAGATGGCGATCTTGGTTTGCAGGTCGGGCACGAAGGGCAGGTGGAAATAAGCTTCGAGGAAACGGACGCGCGAGAGCGCTACAGCCTCGTTGCCAGCCCAGTCGGCGGCGCGCACGTCGACGCTGACACCCGCTCCGAGGAACAGGCGGAGGGCCGCGGGCCTGCCATTCAGGAACGCGGCGCCGTTCCGCTGCTTCGTCGCGACTACCTCCTGCCAGGAAGCCGGCGGCGGGTCCATGGGCTCGATGGCCCGCTGGTAGAAATGCTCGTTGAAGCGCTTGGCCAGGGCGACAAAGGCGGCATTCTTGTTGGGGAAGAAATGATAGACGGAGGCCAGCGGCACGCCGGCATGTTCAGCGATCTGCGCGAGGCTGACGTCTTCGTTGCTTCTTTGTGCAAGCAGGGATTCGGTGGCGTCCAGCAGAATCTGGACGCGTTTGACCCCGCGATCTCTCATCTGCCTTTGGTCACGCATCGACGACACCCCGATTCCGCTCGCATACTGTCATGATAGGGTATCGAAGCGAATCTAATAATGATAATTAATTCGATTTTATTGGTGACTGCTGGCTTGATGCGTCAGGGGTGTCATGCCTTGGCCGCAGCCTCCTTGACCATGTTCCTGGCGATCAGGATCTGCTGTATCTGCGTCGTGCCCTCATAGATGCGGAACAACCGTACGTCCCGGTATATCCGCTCGATACCGTATTCCTCCATGTAGCCGGCGCCACCATGGATCTGGACGGCGCGATCCGCCACCCGGCCGACCATTTCGCTGGCGAACATCTTGCAGCAGGCCGCTTCGGTGGAAACGTTGTCGCCGCGATCCTTGGCGCGGGCGGTTTCCATCACCATGCATTTCGCCGCATAGGCCTCGGCCCGGCTGTCGGCCAGCATCGCCTGGATCAACTGGAACTCGGCGATCGGCTGGCCGAACTGCTTGCGCTGCATGGCATAGGAGAGACTGTCTCCGATCAGCCTTTCCGCCACCCCCACGCCAAAAGCCGCGATGTGAAGGCGGCCGCGGTCCAGCACTTTCATGGCCGTTTTGAAGCCTTGTCCTACCCTGCCGCCGAGAACGGCGGAGCGCGGTATCCGGCATTCCTCGAAGATCACGTCGCATGTGTGCGAGCCGGACTGCCCCATCTTTCTGTCGACCTTCCCGAGCGACAGGCCGGGCGTGCCCGCCTCGACCAGGAAGGCGGTAACGCCTCCGTTCGTTTCGCCCGGCGCTTCTGTCCGGGCGAATACGGTGAACAGCCCCGCATGGGGCGCGTTGGTGATGAAGCGCTTCGTGCCGTTAAGCACGTAGGCGTCGCCGTCTTGGCGGGCGCTGGTGCGGATGGAGCCGGCATCCGATCCTGCCTCCGGCTCGGTCAATGCGAAGGAGCTAATCAACTCGCCCGTCGCAAGGCGCGGCAGATACGAGGCCTTCTGCTCGCCTGTCCCGTCCATGACCAGCCCTTGAGAGCCGATACCGTTGTTGGTGCCGATCACGGAGCGGAAGGCGGGGGAGGCGTGGCCAAGCTCGAAGGCGACGAGGGCTTCCTCCTCCATGTTCAAGCCGAGCCCGCCATATTCCTGCGGAATGGAAAGGCCGAACAGGCCGAGGTCGCGCATTTCCTGCTTGATCGCGTCAGGGACCCGGTCGTTCTTGGCGACGTCGGCTTCCAGCGGCACGAGGCGCTCTTTCACGAAACGCCGGACCATGTCGAGAAACTGTTTGAGCGTATCTGCTTCGAGCGTCATCGGTTTGGTTCCGTGAGGGCACTGTCAATCGGGGCGGCCGAGCGTCAGAATCTCGTCGAGGAGGGACAAAGTCAGTTCCGGATGCTCCACATAGGGCAGATGGCCGCAACGCGGGAAAGCGTGCAGCCCCACGCGGGCGGGCAGCGCGCGGGCGTGGGCAAAGGGGATGATGCGGTCATCGGTGCCGAAGATGATGCGCGTCGGGATGCGCAGGCCCTCGAGGTCTGGGCGAATCGAGAAGGTCTGGGTGCCGTCACAGAAATAGAGCTGCGCGAACTGTTCCAGCGCCCGCGAAAGCTCTTCGTCCCGGCGCTGTTCCTCGATGGCGCGTATGAACGCCGGGGATATGACGCTGCGATCGAAGACGAGCTCGTTGAGCCATGGCATCAGGCTGGAAGCCTGCCTGGCCGCCACGAATCCTCTGACGAACGCCGAGCGGATCTCGGGGCCGAGGCCGGCGGGCGAAATCAGGAGCAGCGATCTTACGGATACGTATCCGCGGCTTGCCAGCCTAGCCGCGATTGCCGCGCCAAAGGAGTGGCCGACGAGCGTCGTCGTTTCCACGCCCTCTGTGGCTAGTCGTGCCTCGACCATCTCGCAGATGGCGTCGAGGTCATGCGGGATGGTCCGGGGCGAACGGCCGTGCCCGGGCAGGTCCACGCCCAGCAGGCGCGCCCTGGGCCTGCCCGCGGCAAACAGGCCGCGCCAGGCATTGTGAT
>JBARWP010000133.1:0-3276 GCA_049646905.1 Pseudaminobacter sp.
ATTCTCACATTAAATCCCTAATGCCCCGGCTCGATTATCAAATTAAGTGCGCATTCTCAAATTAAGTGCACGGTTATCTTATTGAAATCGTTGAAAAGCGATTCTCATTATTTACTGCCAAGCGACAGATGCCGATCCTCCCGTCTAGGGGGTCAAAATTGCATGCCGATTCACACGAAGGCCACAGCCATGCATGAAGCACGACACACGCGACGCCAGCCGCCACTGCCGGCGGAAATACGACGCCTCGTCCGCTGCAAGGCACTGCGAGCAATACTGCGTCCAGGTCGAACGCTTCCGGTGCGTGTTGTCCCGCAACGGCAGCAGGAGCGGGGCCATCGCACCGCCGCTCATCGTCATCGCCGAGAGGTCCTCGATTGCGAGGCCGGTCTGCTGACAGAGCAACGCGGCGACATGACGCGGTAGCCGAAGGTCGAGACGCGGCGACCACATCCTCTCACTGAGACCCAGGACGTCGGCGAACGACCGCGGCCCTATGCCGTTCGCGAGCGCTAGACGGTGAAGCCAGCTCGACAGCAGCTCGTCGGGAAGTGGGTCGATGGAAACCGGCCACCGATTCCTGGCGACGTCACCATATAGCGAGCACTCTTCCATGCCCTGCTTGAGGAGCTCGGCGACGACGGAGCCATTCCTAAATCAGGCCATCGACATTTCACTCAATGGCGGCGCGGCGGTCATCACCCTACGAGTTGCCTGCCGCCGAGGATGGCTAGGAAGCGTTATTGCTTCGACAAATCGGCTAAGACTGCTTGACTCAGGTTGTCCGGGTCGAAGCCCTGCGCATCACAGCAGGCCTGTTCAGGATCTCTGAAAAACGAAGGACCGCCACCGAACCTCCTGTCTTCCTAGGGTATCCCCATTTGTGCTCAGCTCAATCAGCGATAGACCTTCCGCAATTGCAGCTTCCAGTATCTCGTCGTCTGACAAATCATAGAAAACGCCGATCGGGTCGCTGTCGCGCTTTCCTCTCACCGATATCGCGAGAGTCCCTCCCAACACGAGCAGCTCGCGGAACGACGACATGCTCGTTCTGAGCTGAGTGGGCGGTAGATGCATAAGGACGGCCGAGCACAAGATAAAGTCGAACGATAGCTTTCGGGCCCGCAGCTTCTGCAGAGCCGGAAGTTGGTCTTCGACCCATTCGACCTTACTGTTCACGGACTGTGTCCGGGCCCATCTTTGCAGAAGAACGGCAGGTTCGACGGCCGTTACGATATAACCCCGCTCAACCAAAGCAAAAGCGTCGCGGCCACTACCTGCCCCAACGTCCAGGATGCGACTGCCAGGAACTGGAAGATGGGGGAGAACACTGCGCTGGACGTCCTCGAAACGGACGCTGGTGTATCGCTCGCCAATCCTTGTGGCGTCGCGATTGTAGAATTCTATGGACGCTTCTGGCGGCACATCGGATTTTTCTCGCCGCATGTCACTCCGTCCCACAGGGGTCCGTCTTCGATCCCAGTTCGATGCCACGTGTGAAGTAACTGTCGGGGCTCAATGCGGCAGCAAATGCGCCGGCGGCTGCGAAGATCAAAAGCAACTGAAATAGGACCTGTATCACTCTCGATCGGCCAGGCAGTGCAGTTCCCTGAAAATGATGGATGCTAGCAAGGAGGTTATGCATGACACTTCGCAGGCGCCACAGGCCAACTACCATCACAATGTTCGCAAATACCGCAAAGCTCAGGACACCCCGCTGTGCCACAGTACTGAGATCCAAGCTTGCGACAGAGTACCAAAGGCCGCCGTTCAACGTCATCATGATGATCGGAATCTGCCAGAAGAAACCGTTGAGGGATCGAAATTCTTCGCAATTCTGCTGATAAATAAGTGTTTGCTTGTCGTTCATCGCGAGTCTCTCAGCATGGCCGTATTTGTTTTGCCGCATCGAAGTCGCCCCATCCGTGCAATTTTGCCACGGAACATGGTGGTGATCGACTAGCGGCTCAGTTCGATGACCTTGTCGGGCATGGCTCTCCACCACGAAAGCCCGACGCCCTAGCGTCGGTCTTAGGTGCGATCAGCGGATTTGATAGTCAGTTTGCAATCCCTCTACCATGTCCTCGATGAAGGACTCAGAAGCAAAAGGCACTTGCGCGTAAATCAGTCCCTGCTCGCCTTCCGTGCGGATGATCATATGACCCTTTCCAAGTAGCCGCTCGGCTCCGCGCTCTCCGAGCGCAATCTCAGAGGTGCCTTCTGAATCCACTCGCAGAATGAGGCGATTGCCAAGCTGAGATCGCAACTGCATCGGCATCACGTTCGCATCAGGTCGTTGTGCAGCGAAGATGAGATGGATGCCGGCCGCTCTGGCCTTGACCCCCAGCCGTCCAACCGTCGATGTCACGGCGCTGCGATATTCCTCGGTCAGCATCCACTCGGCAAACTCGTCGTGGATCACCCAGTACGTTGGCAATATGTCTGCGGCATCGACCTTGGCATTGTATGACGCGATATTGGGAGTGCGTGCTTCTTTGAAAAGCCGATAGCGGTTGTCCATCTCCAGGACCAGACGCTCTAGCCGATCGACGGCTGCCTCCTGCTGGTCGATGATCCCCCCTTCGAGATGCGGCAGTGCATCGAAGGCGAAATAGTCGACGCCCTGCTTCGGATCGATAAGCACGATCCTTGCGTGACGCGGGTCATTGGTCGCTGCTATGCCAAGAATGATCGACTGCATCAGCACCGACTTACCGGACCCGGTGCTACCCGCGATTAAGGTGTGCGGAGCATGCCGCTGACTGGGCGACAAGAAAAAGAGTTCGTTGTTATCTTCGCGTACGCCCACCAAGATGTTCTGCGCGCCCGTCGGTGAGACCGTGGGATTCCACCGTTGCCACAGGCGCTGGATGTCGACGACGTGCCTCTCGGCACGCGCGATATAAATGGCGATCGCCCCTGGCTCTGGCCGAACAGAAATGATCTCCAGCTTGTGCGTCGTCAACAGCTCCGAGCGCCGCTTCAATACCTGCTCTACGGTAATATTGGCACTGCCGCTGAAACGCAAAATAGCGGCGTTCGGGGTGAGCTTCTGATCGAGCAGCTTTGCCTGCAGACCCAGCTGTTGCAACGCGCTCCGCGTCATAAGCGCCGTGTTTGCCAACCATTTTTTATCTGGTTCCGTTTCGGTGGGACCCGTGTTTGTTGATTTCCGCCGAGAACTGACCCGGGATTGGGCGGTTTGTCCATTGAGAAGTGACCCATGTTTGAACCCACTCCTGCTGGTTGATCGCAGGGGACATTGGAGTGATAGAC
>JBARWP010000134.1:0-15150 GCA_049646905.1 Pseudaminobacter sp.
CATCCGCTCCCACTGATCATCCCGAAGGATCAGACGGTCCAGAATTCCCATGACTGCCTCCAAAAGACAGCCTTGAATCTGATTTGCCCAATCTTGGGAATCCCAAGAGTCCACACTTCCTAGAGCAATTCCAGGAAATCAGCTCTCTATGCGAAGCCGGCTCCAAAAAGAAAGAGGCCAGAGCGAACTACCCCGGCCTCTTTCAGCAATGTGCGTGGAGCGATCTTACTCGGCGGCGACGATCTTGCCGTCTTCCCACTTGTAGAGCGAGAAGCTCGGCGAGGAGAGGTCGCCGTTCTCGCCATAGGTCAGCTTGCCGATCGCGGTCTGGACCGGCTGGCCGTCCTTCAGCGCCGCGGCGACGGCAGCGGTATCGTCGGCCTTGCCGGCCTTCTCGATGCCTGCCTTCAGCACCTGGACCGCCGCATAGGCGTTGAGCGTGAAGGCCTCGGCAGGAATGCCCTTTTCCTTCAGGACTTCGACGGCCTCGGCCGAATCGGGGTTCTTCAGCGCGTCCGACGCGTTGGTGAACAGCGTGCCGGCAGCCGCTTCGTTGCCGATGGCCCAATATTCGGTGTTGGACAGGCCTTCGCCGCCGATGATCTGCGCCGTCACGCCGCCGTCAGCAAGCTGACGGGCGAGCAGGCCGCCTTCGGGGTGATAGCCGCCGAAATAGATGACCTCGGCGCCGTTCTGCTTCAGCCGGCCGACGATCGCGGAATAATCCTTCTCACCCGCAGTGAGTCCTTCATACATCACTTCGGTCACGCCGGCTTCGTTCAGCACCTTCTTGAAGGCGTCCGCCAGGCCCATGCCGTAGGTTCCCTTGTCATGGAGCACGGCGACCTTCTTGTCCTTCAAATGATCGAGGACGTATTTCGCGGCGACTTCCGCCTGCTGGTCGTCGCGGCCGCAGGTGCGCAGCACATTGGTCAGGCCACGATTGGTGAGGTCGGGGGCGGTGGCGGTCGGCGTCACCATCAGCACGCTGTTTTCGGCAAAGACGTCGGAGACAGCCATGGCAACACCCGAGGTCACCGGGCCCACGGCGTAGAGAACACTGTCGCCAACCAGATTGTTCGCCGCCGAGACGCCCTGCTTGGGATCGCCGGCATCGTCGGCGAGCTTCAGAACGACCTGCTCGCCTAGGATGCCGCCGTTCTTGTTGATCGTATCGACGGCCGCCTCGGCGCCGTTCTTGACCTGATCGCCATAGGCGGCAACAGGGCCGGTAAGCGGAGCGACGAGGCCGATGACGATATCGGCTTGTGCGGCCGGCACGAACGCGAGGGAAGCGGCGAGCGTCATGCCCGCGAAAGTCTTTATGTTCATGATCCTACTCCTTGAACGGCGAACTCTTCGGGTTCGACGAAAGTTCTGGATCAGCCAATACCGTTCCGGGGCAGCATTGGCAATCGGCCCAGCCGTGGCATCCGCGGCCATTGGCTTATGCCAGCGCTCCCCGGCCGAATTCCTGTCAGCCGCTAATTCAGCAGGAATTCGCCCTCAACTTTGCGCCACTCGTTCGGCGCGATCAGCCTTTTATGCGTGTAGCTGACCGAGTGCAGTGGGCCGTCGAGCGTCGCCTTCCAGAACTCGATGAAGGTGAACAGGCCCGGAAATTTCGGCGCCAGGTCGTAGTCCTGCCAGATGAATGTCTGCAACAAATGCGGGTGGTCCGGCATGTGGTAAAGAAATTGTGCCGTGGTCAGCCCGTAACCTTTCAGCATCAGCTCCAGTTCGGAAGTATCGCGCATGTCATGCTCCCGCCCATCTTCGATCTGCCGCGAATCGCAGGGTGCAGCGACACACGGCTCAACCAATGCTGTCAGTCTAGCATGATTCCGGGATTTTTATGCATGGAATCAAAGCCTTGGCAGCAGGCAACGTTGAGTGCTGCCGATTTCGCTTCGGGCCGGACTGGCGCGCCGCCTCACGACAGCGGCCAAATCCAAGGTCTAATGTTGCCTAGTGCGGCGGAATGTTATTAGTTCCCGTAACCGCGCCATGCAGCGCAATGAGCGGCGCCCTGCCGCAGTTAGTCCGGGGAGAGAATAACGAAATGTCAGACGAGATAGTCCACCGCGTCCAGCCGGCGTGGAAGAAGCATGCGTTGATTGACGATAAGACCTATTTGAAGTGGTACGGTGACAGCATCAAGAACCCGGACAAGTTCTGGGGCAAGCACGGCAAGCGCATCGACTGGTTCAAGCCCTACACCAAGGTGAAGAACACCTCGTTCACCGGCAAGGTCTCGATCAAGTGGTATGAGGACGGTCTGACCAACGTCTCCTACAACTGCATCGACCGCCATCTGAAGAAGCGCGGCAACCAGGTCGCCATCATCTGGGAGGGCGACAACCCCTATGACGAGAAGAAGGTCACCTACAACGAGTTGCACGAGCATGTGTGCCGCTTCGCCAATGTGCTGAAGAAGCATGGAGTGAAGAAGGGCGACCGGGTCACCATCTACATGCCGATGATCCTGGAGGCCGCCTATGCGATGTTCGCCTGCACGCGCATCGGGGCGATCCACTCGGTGGTGTTCGGCGGCTTCTCGCCCGAGGCGCTGGCCGGGCGCATCGAGGACTGCAAGTCGAACTTCGTCATCACCGCCGACGAGGGCCTGCGCGCGGGCAAGCACATTCCGCTCAAGGACAATACCGACAAGGCCATCGAGATCGCGGCCAGGGCCGGCACGAAGGTGGAAAAGGTGGTGGTGGTGCGCCGCACCGGCGCCAGGATCGACTGGGTCGAAGGCCGCGACGTCTGGCTGCATGAGGAAGCCGCCTCGGTCAAGCCGGATTGCAAGCCGGAGAAGATGAAGGCGGAGGACCCGCTGTTCATCCTCTACACGTCGGGCTCGACCGGCAAGCCCAAGGGCGTGCTGCACACCACTGGCGGCTATCTCGTCTATGTGTCGATGACCCACCAATATGTGTTCGACTACCATGACGGCGACATCTACTGGTGCACGGCCGATGTCGGCTGGGTGACGGGCCACTCCTATATCCTCTACGGGCCGCTGGCCAATGGCGCGACCACGCTGATGTTCGAGGGCGTGCCGAACTATCCGACGCCGTCGCGCTTCTGGGAGGTGGTCGACAAGCATAAGGTCAACATCTTCTACACCGCACCGACCGCCATCCGGGCGCTGCGGGGGGCTGGCGACGAATGGGTGAAGAAGACCTCGCGCAAGTCGCTGCGCATTCTTGGCTCAGTTGGCGAGCCGATCAACCCGGAAGCCTGGGAGTGGTATTTCAACGTCGTGGGCGAGAAGAAGTGCCCGGTGGTCGACACCTGGTGGCAGACCGAGAATGGCGGCATCCTGATTGCGCCGCTGCCGGGCGCCACCGACCTGAAGGCTGGCTCGGCGACGAGGCCGCTGTTCGGCGTCGTGCCCGAGATCGTGGACGGCGACGGCAACACCATCGAGGGCGAGGGCTCGGGCAATCTGTGCATCAAGGAAGCCTGGCCGGGCATGATGCGCACGGTGTTCGGCGACCACGAGCGCTTCATCCAGACCTATTTCACCACCTACAAGGGCAAGTATTTCACCGGCGACGGCTGCCGGCGCGATGCCGACGGCTATTACTGGATCCCGGGGCGCGTCGACGACGTCATCAACGTGTCGGGCCACCGCATGGGCACGGCGGAGGTGGAATCGGCGCTGGTCGCGCAGGACAAGGTCTCGGAGGCGGCGGTCGTCGGCTATCCGCACGACATCAAGGGCCAGGGCATCTACTGCTATGTCACGCTTTCCGACGGCGAGAAGCCGAGCGAGACGCTGCGCAAGGAACTGGTCGCGCATGTGCGCAAGGAGATCGGCGCCATCGCCACGCCCGACAAGATCCAGTTCGCACCCGCGCTGCCCAAGACGCGCTCGGCCAAGATCATGCGCCGCATCCTGCGCAAGATCGCCGAGGACGATTTCGGCTCGCTCGGCGACACCTCGACGCTTGCCGACCCCAGCGTCGTCGACGACCTCATCGAAAACAGACAGAACAAGCGCGCCTGACATTCAGGCCAGGCTGTAAAATCGAAGGCCGGTGCGAACGCTTTTCGCACCGGCCTTTTTCATGCCTGTCCCATTATCTGTAGGCTGCGACCCGGAACGGGCCTGCCAGAACGCATTTTCGCCCCGCCGGGATTCCTCCCGAATTTATTTCGGTTTGTCCGCGCAATTTGTGACGCCATTTCCATTCGCCGCGGATGAAAATCTCTAGGATGCGCGCAGTCATCTCCGAGAAAGGAATTCAGGCAATGTCGCATCCCTCAGGCCCACTCGTTACCGCGGATTGGCTCGCCGCCAATCTCGAAAATCCCGATGTGCGGGTTTTCGAGGTCAGCGTCGATCCCGGCGTCTATGCCGGTGGCCATATCCCCGGCGCCGTCAATCTCGACTGGCACGTCGATCTGGTCGACACCGTCAATCGCGATATCGCGCCGCGTGAGAAGCTGCAGGAGCAGTTGCGCAAGGCCGGCGTCACCGACAAGACGACCGTCATCATCTATGGCGACCACAACAACTGGTTTGCCGCCTGGGGTGCCTGGGTGCTGGACGTCTACGGCTTCGGCGAGCGCGTGAAGCTGCTCGACGGCGGGCGCAAGCTCTGGGAAGCGCGCAAGCTGCCGCTCACCGACAAGGTGCCGACCTTCGCCGCCTCCTCGATCGAACTGCCCGAGCGCAACAACGCCCTGCGCGCCCGCCTCATCAATGTGCTCGACATCGTCGAGGGCAGGATCGACGGCAAGCTGGTCGATATCCGCTCGCCCGACGAATATCTCGGCAAGATCTTCGCACCCGAGGGCGTCAAGGAACTGGCCATCCGCGCAGGCCACATTCCCAGTGCCGAGAACGTGCCGTGGGCGACCATCGTCAACGAGGACGGCACGTATCTGCCGATCGACAAGATCCGCGAGATCTATGCGGCAAAGGGCATCGACGGCTCGAAGCCGATCATCACCTATTGCCGCATCGGCGAGCGCTCCAGCCATAGCTGGTTCGCGCTGAAGCGCATCCTCGGCTACGAGGTCCGCAACTATGACGGCTCGTGGACCGAGTACGGCAATGCCGTCGGCGTCCCGGTGGAAAACAAGTCCGGAACCGTCTGGCTCGGCAAGTAGCCGTACCTATGCCGGCCGCATGGCGGCCGGCTCCTTTGCTCCCCGAACACGGAAAATGCCTCGATGAACATGACCGTCGCGCCCGCCCCAGGGTTTCCCGTTTCGAACACGCAGTGGGAGCAGTTGCAGTCGCTCGCCCGTAGCCTCTCGCCCGAACAGGCGCTGTGGGCCAGCGGCTATTTTGCCGGTGTCGGCCATGCGCTGCGCAGTAGCACCAGTATCCTGCCGGGCGCAGCGATCGCCGGCGTGCCGGATCTCGCCGCCGTTGCCGGCAGCGCCGCCCGCAACCTGACGATCCTCTATGGCAGCGAGACAGGCAACAGCGCCGATCTCGCCCGCCGGGTCAAGACCCAGGCCGAGGCCAAGGGCCTCAAGGTCGCGGTCGCCGACATGGCCGCCTACAAGACCCGCCAGTTGAAGGACGAGCAGGACCTGCTTGTCGTCGTCAGCACCCATGGCGAAGGCGATGCCCCGGAACCTGCCGCCGAATTCTTCGAATTCCTGTTCAGCCGCAAGGCGCCCAAGCTGGCAGGCATCCGCTTTGCCGTGCTGGGCCTCGGCGATTCCACCTATGAGCATTTCTGCGGCGCCGCCAGGCGATTGGACGAGCGTTTCCTGGAACTGGGCGCCGAGCGCCTGGCCGATCGGATCGACTGCGACGTCGACTATGAGGACTCTGCCGCGACCTGGGTGGAAGAGACGCTTGCCGGTCTTGCCGCCAAGGCGACTGCCGGCGCCTCGGTTGCCGCAACCCCGTTCGCCCATGTGCCTCCGGTTGCCGGTGGCCCGGTTGTCGGGGGCTACGACAAGCGTCGTCCCTTCCTCGCGCCGGTGGTCGAAAACATCGCCATCACCGGCCGCGGTTCGAGCAAGGAAACGCGCCACATTGAACTGTCCCTGGAAGGCTCCGGCCTCTCCTACCGTCCGGGCGACGCACTCGGCGTGGTGCCGCGCAATGACGGGCCCCTGATCGACCGGCTGCTAGCTGCCGCCGGCCTGAACCCGGCAGACGCCATCGAGATCAAGGCCCAGCCGGCAACGCTTGGAGATGCGCTCACGTCGCATTTCGAGATCACGGCGCTGACGCCGCGCTTTATCGAGCATTGGGCAAAGCTGTCGGGCGCTTCGGAGCTTGCTGGCCTGCTTGGCGAGGGCAAGCGCGGCGAGTTGACCGCCTATATGAACCGCAACCACATTGTCGATGTCCTCGAGGCGTTTCCGGTCAAGGGTCTGACCGCGACCAATTTTGCCGCCGGCCTGCGCACGCTGCAGCCGCGTCTCTATTCCATCGCCTCCAGCGCCAACCTGGCCGAGGATGAGGTCCATCTGACCGTTTCGACCCTGCGCTATGAGCTCAACGGTACGTCGCGCGGCGGTGTCGCCTCGACCTATCTCGCGACCCTGACGGAAGAAGACGCCTCCATTCCCGTCTACATCCAGGAGAATCCGCATTTCCGCCTGCCCGAAGACCCGGACCGGCCGGTCATCATGATCGGCGCCGGCACCGGCGTTGCGCCCTACCGCGCCTTCCTGCAGGAGCGCGAGGCCAACGACGCCTCGTCACCGGCCTGGCTGTTCTTCGGCGAGCGCAATTTCCGTACAGACTTCCTCTATCAGGTCGAATGGCAGCGCCACCTCGATGAAGGCCGGCTGTCGCGCCTCGACCTCGCCTTCTCGCGCGATCAGGCCGAAAAGACCTACGTCCACCATCGTATGCGCGAACAGGGCCGCGACCTCTACGACTGGCTGGAGAACGGCGCGCATGTCTATGTCTGCGGCGACGCCGAAGGACTTGCCCCCGATGTCCATCGCGCACTGATCGACATCGTAGCCGAACAGGGCCGGATCGGCGCCGAGCAAGCCGATGCCTATATCCGCAACCTGCAGCGCGACGGTCGCTACCAGCGCGACGTTTATTGAGATCAAAGACACGTGACCAGCACCATCGACACCACGCGGCCAGTAGACCGCAGCCACGACCTTTCGCAGCCGCTCGACAGGCTCGGCCCCGACGAGACGATGAAGAAGGAAAGCCGCTATCTGCGCGGCACCATCGCCGAAGGCTTGGTCGTGCCAACGACGGCGGCCGTGCCCGGCACCGACATCAAGCTGATGAAGTTCCATGGCATCTATCAGCAGGACGACCGCGACCTGCGCGAGGAGCGGCGGCGCCAGAAGCTTGAGCCCGCCTACCAGTTCATGATCCGCGTGCGGCTGCCCGGCGGGGTGTGCACGCCCGAGCAATGGCTGAAGCTGGATGAGATCGGCCGGATCTATGGCGACAACAGCCTGCGGCTGACCACGCGCCAGACCTTCCAGTTCCATGGCGTGCTGAAATGGAACCTGAAGCGGGCCATCAAGAAGATGAACGAGGTGCTGCTCGACACCATCGCCGCCTGCGGCGACGATTCGCGCGGCGTCATGTCCTCGGTCAATCCGAGCCTGTCCAGCCTGCATGCCGAGCTTCACGCGCTGGCGAAGAAAACCAGCGACCACGTCATCCCGCGCAGCCGCGCCTATCACGAGATTTGGCTGGACGAGAAGAAGGTAGAATCTTCCGGCGAGGAGGAGCCGCTCTACGGCCCGACCTATCTGCCGCGCAAGTTCAAGATCGGCTTCGTCATCCCGCCGGTGAACGATATCGACGTCTATTCGCAGGATCTCGGCTTCATCGCCATTGCCGGCGCGGATGGCGAGCTTGAAGGCTTCAATGTCGCGATCGGCGGCGGCATGGGCCGCACCGACAACGCACCGGAAACCTATCCGCGCCTTGCCAGCGTGATCGGCTATATCCCCAAGGATAAGGTTCTCGAGGCAGCCGAAGCCATCATCAGCGTCCAGCGTGACTATGGCGACCGGGTCGTGCGCGCCCATGCCCGCTTCAAATATACGATCGACGACAAGGGGCTGGACTGGATCAAGGCGGAGATCGAGCGCCGTCTCGGCTTCGAGCTGGCGCCGGCGCGCGACTATCGTTTCGAGACCAATGGCGACGCGCTGGGCTGGCAGACCGGCACCGACGGCCGCCACCACTTCACGCTGTTCATCGAGAACGGCCGGGTGCGCGATCACGGCGAATACCGGTTGATGGAAGGCATCCGCGAGATCGCCAAGGTCCACAAGGGCACCTTCCGGGTCACGCCCAACCAGAGCCTCGTCATCTCCGACATCGATCCGGCGGACCGGCGGCGCATTGCCGACCTGCTCGACCAATACGGCCTCGCCGGCGCGAACGGCGCTTCCACGCTGCGGCTCAATTCCATGGCCTGCGTGGCGCTGCCCACTTGCGGACTGGCCATGGCCGAAAGCGAACGCTATCTGCCCACGCTGATCACCAAGCTGGAACCGATCCTTGAGAAGAACGGGCTGGAAAACGAGCCGATCACGCTGCGCATGAGCGGCTGCCCCAATGGCTGCTCACGACCCTATATCGCCGAAATCGCCTTCACCGGGCGCGCGCCCGGCAAGTACAACGTCTTTCTCGGCGGCGGCTTCCACGGCCAGCGGCTGAACAAGCTCTATCTCGAAAATGTCGGCGAACCGGTCATCCTCGCCGAATTCGAGAAGCTGTTCGCCCACTACGCCAAGGATCGCGAGGCTGGCGAGCGCTTCGGCGATTTCGCCATCCGCGCCGGCTATGTCGCCGAGGTCACCGAAGGCCGTTATTTCAACGACTGATCTTCATTCCATCCAATCGACGAGGGCGAGGCCGTCAGGCCCCGCCCTCCGACACCGCGTGCAAGCCGGCAAGCGCGGCACTCACCAGCGCTTCGTCCAGTCCGGTCGAGTGGACGGCATAGATCGGGTAGGAGAATTGCGGCATCCCGGGCACGAGATGCAGTTTCCCGGTTTCCAGATATGTCTGCACCACGCGCATGCGGAAATAGCCGGAGCCGCCATTGGCAAGGATATAGCCCAGTGCCAGCGGCCCCAGCCCGACCGACAGGCCGGGATTGCTGGCATCAGGAAATGTCCGGGCGTGATGGAGCGCGAAATCCGGCCCCCAATCGACATAGACATAGTCGGCTCCGCCGACCGGCCCCGGATTTGGACTGGAACTGACCAGGACCAGCTTTTCTTCCATGATCAGGTCGATCTTCAGGCCCGGCCGGTGCTGCGGCGCGTAGACGATGGCCACATCCACCAGGCCTTCCGAGACCTGGCTGATCAGGTCGCGCCGCAGATCCACCTGCACGCGCAGCGCGACATTGGGCATGGAACGGCGCATCCACACCACCCAGTCGAGCAGCAACGGCTGCCACAGGCTGTGCTCGCCGCCCACCGCCAGCACCGTGCTGTGGCCTGCCGGCACCGCCACCTGATGGCGCGCACGCTCCCACAGCAGCAGGAAAGTCGGTGCATAGCGCAGGAACTGTTCGCCGGCCGGGGTCAGCGAAGCCCCGGTCTTGTTGCGCACGAAAAGCGGCCGCCCGATGCGCTCCTCCAATATGCGGATGCGCGAACTCACCGTGGTCTGGGCGACATTCAGGCGCTCAGCCGCGCGGATGAAGCTGCCGGCCGATACGATTTCCAGAAAAGTCCTGGCAAGTTCGGTGTCCATACGCGTTGCCTAGCATAAAAAATGCACTCAATACGCTGCTAATTTCGTTTGACCGCACCATCGGTTTCGGCCCTACTGTCGGCAGCGGAGACGAGGCGCGATGAGCAGGAACATCCCGGCCGACAACATCAAGGCGAAGCGGGCCTATGAGCCGCCCTCCCCGCAGGACGGCGCACGCATCCTGGTGGATCGCCTGTGGCCCCGCGGCGTCAGCAAGGACGAAGCCGAACTCGAACTCTGGATGAAGGATATCGCCCCCAGCAACGAGTTGCGCAAATGGTACGGGCACGAGGCCTCGCGCCAGGACGAGTTCCGCCACCGCTACAACAAGGAACTGGAGGCGCACCCGGACCTTATCGAAGACCTGCGCGCACGCGCACGCAAGGGCCGTATCACCCTGGTCTATTCGGCGCGCGATGAAACCCTCAACAACGCCATCGTGCTGCGCGACCTGCTTCTTGGCCGCTAGCAGACGCTTTACGCCGGGCCATCCATGAGTAGACTGCGCCTTTCGCTTTCAGTGTGGCCACGCCATGGAATTCGCATCGATCCTCATCTTCGCCGGCGCGCTGCTGGTGGCGGCCGGCTCTCCGGGGCCGAGCATTGCCGCGCTGGTGGCGCGCGTGATCGCCAAGGGCTTTCGCGACGTGCTGCCCTTCCTTGCCGCCATGTGGATCGGCGAGGCGATCTGGCTCTCGCTCGCGGTCTTCGGGTTGGCCGTGGTCGCCCAGACCTTCCACCTCGCCTTTGTCATGGTGAAATGGGCAGGCGTCGCCTATCTCGCCTGGCTGGCATGGAAGATGTGGACCGCACCCGTTTCCAGCCATGCCGCCGAAATGCCGAACGAGGATTCGGCGTGGAAGCTGTTCTTCGCCGGCATGGCCGTGACGCTCGGCAATCCCAAGATCATGATGTTCTATCTGGCGCTGCTGCCCGCCATCATCGACCTTGCCTCAGTGACCTTCATTGGCTGGCTGGAACTGACGCTGGCGATGGTGATCGTCCTCGTCACGATCGACGCCGCCTGGGTGCTTGCCGCCGTCCAGGCCAGGAAACTGCTCAGGAGCCCACGCGCCATGCGCGTCGCCAACCGGGTCAGCGCCACGACCATGGCCGGCGCTGCCGCCGCAATCGCGGCGCGCTGACCCCGAGACGCCCGACCTCAGCGCGCCATGGCGTGATATTCGGCGTTCGGGCGCATGTCGATCGCCGAGGCCAGCCTGTTCGACATGTTGAAGAAGGCTGCCGTGGAAGCGATGTCCCAGATGTCGCGGTCGTTGAAACCGGCCTTGCGCAACGCCTCGCGATCCTCCTCCACCATCTTGGCCGGCTCCTCCGTCATCTTGACGGCGAACTCGAGCATCGCCCTTTGCCGTGGCGTCAGGTCGGCGGCACGGAAATTCATCACCATCATCTCGCCCAACGCCGGGTCGCCGGAAAGCTGCCGCACCGCCGCGCCATGCGCCGTCAGGCAGTAATAGCAGTGATTGACCGAAGAGACGGCCACCGCGATCATCTCGCGTTCCAGCTTGCTCAGGCCGGAATCACCCAGCATCAGGTCATTATACATGTCGGTGAAGGCGCGCAGCTTCTTCTCGTCGAAGGCATAGGACAACAGCACATTCGGGATCAGCCCGAGCTTTTCCTGGCATTTGGCGAAATAGGCTTTGGTCGGCTCGCTGAGATTTTCCGCGGGCGGCAGGTCCAGCGCCGTAATTCTGTCGTTCATGAGCGTCATTTCCCTTTCATGCGGTGTTCGCATTTTGCGTTCAATGTCGTGTCGCCAAACACGGCGCATCTGCTACGATAGTCATAAAAGCATGTGACGGGGGAGATTGTGATCGTCATGCCATCCAATCTGAAAATGAAATCGGCCGGCAAATCATCCTCCTCACCGAAACTTGGCGAAAAACCACCGCGACTGGCTGACTACCTGCTGGCACGGGCCCCGAGCGAGGACGTCAATGCCTATGACCCGGCTTCCCTGGCCAAGGCGGGCGAATTGGCCGAACGCGCGTTCGCCAGGCACCGCAAGGGCGAGAGCGTCGTGGCCATCGACCGCGACACCGGAGTCAACCTTGAAGGGCGCCCGCTGACGGTCATCACCGTCGTCAACGACAATATGCCGTTCCTGTTCGATTCGGTGCTTGGCGAGATCACCGAAACCGCAGGCGAGGCAAGCTTCGTCACCCACCCCGTCCTTGTGGCGCGGCAAGGCAAGACCGGGGTTGCGGAGATTCTCGGCGAGGGCGGCCCCTCCAAGGCCGACCAGGGAGCAAACCGGGTCAGCATCATCCATGTCCACATCAGATCGCTGACCGACGATCAGGCCAAGGGGTTGGAGGAGCGGCTGCAGCGGGTCGTCGGCCAGGTGCGTGCCGCCGTCACCGACTGGAAGCCGATGCTGGCGCGCCTTGACCAGGCCATCTCGGAATTCCGCTATGCGCCGCTGCCGCTGCAAAAGGATGCGGTGACCGAGGCCATCGCGTTCCTGGAATGGCTGCGCGACGACAATTTCACCTTCCTCGGCATGCGCGAATTCCGCTATTCGGGCGGCGAAAAAAGCGGCACGCTCAACCGCGTCGACAAGCCCGGCCTTGGCATATTGGCCGATTCGAGCGTGCTGGTGCTGCGCCGCGAAGCCGAACCCGACAATCGCACGACACCGGAAATCCGGGCCTTCCTGCATGGGCCTGATCCGCTCATCGTCACCAAGGCAAACGCCAAGTCACTGGTCCATCGGCGCGCCTATCTCGATTACGTCGGCGTCAAGACCTATGACGCCAAGGGAGCGCTGCTGGGCGAACTGCGCATCGTCGGCCTGTTCACGTCCACCGCCTATACGCGCTCGGTCGCCAAGATCCCCTATCTGCGTTCCAAGGTGAATGCCGTCGTCGCCAAATCCGGCTTCGACCCCGCCGACCATTCCGGCAAGGCGCTGACCAGCGTGCTGGAATCCTATCCGCGTGACGAACTGTTCCAGATCGCCCTGCCGACCCTGCGCAAGCATGCCGAAGCGATACTCGGCCTCATCGAGCGGCCGCGCGTACGCGCGCTCGTACGCGTCGACCAGTTCGACCGCTTCGTCTCGGTACTCGTCTTCGTCCCGCGTGACCGTTACGACAGTGTCGTGCGCGAGCGCATCGGCACCTATCTGAAGACGGTCTTCGACGGCCGCCTCTCCGCCTATTATCCGGCCTTCCCCGAAGGCGGCCTGGCACGCGTCCATTTCATCATCGGCCGCTCCGGCGGCAAGACGCCAAAGGTCGAGCAGAAGGCGATCGAGGCGGCGGTGCGCGACATCGTGCGCACCTGGGAGGATGCATTGACGGAGGCGGCATCCACCTCCGGGGTCGATGCCGGCCTTGCCGCGATTGCCGCACGCTTCCCCGAAAGCTACCGCGGCAGCTTTTCACCTTCCGTGGCGCTGGTCGACGCCCGCGAGATTGCCGGCATCGATGCCGACCATCCCATCTCGGTCGACTATTATCGCGACACCGCCCAGTCCACCGAGCAGGCGTCGCTCAAGATCTACCACTATGGCACGCCTGTGGCGCTGTCGCGGCGCGTGCCGATCCTGGAGCATATGGGCTTCAGGGTGATCAGCGAGCGAACCTTCGAAGTCAGCGACTCGAAGGGCAACCCGGTATTCATCCACGACATGGAGCTTGAAAGCGCCTTCGGCCGGGCGATCGACCTTGCCGATGGCGGCGCATTGTTCGAAGACGTCTTCCTGTCGGTCTGGCATGGCGATGCCGACAATGACGGCTATAACGCTCTGGCACAGACGGCCGCCCTGCCCTCGTCATCGATCGGCATCCTGCGTGCCTATGGGCGCTATCTGCAGCAGGCCGGCATTCCGCAAAGCCAGGATTTCATCGCCGCCGCCCTCAACCGCTACCCGCAGATCGCGCATGCCTTGTTCGATCTCTTCGTCGCCCGCTTCGATCCCGCCGCACAGGCCGAAGGAGAGGTGACCGGCAGGCATCTCAAGGCGGCGATCAAGGATGCGCTCGAGGCGGTTCCCAATATCGACGACGACACCATCCTGCGTCGCTACCTCAATCTGATCGATTCCTCGCTGCGCACCAATCATTTCGTTCCCGAAACGGAAAAGAAAGGCCAGTCGCTGGCCATCAAGCTCGATTCGCGCAGCATTACCGGCCTGCCGGAGCCGCGGCCGTGGCGGGAGATCTTCGTCTATGGCTCGGAGGTCGAGGGCGTGCATCTGCGCTTCGGTCCGGTCGCGCGCGGCGGCCTGCGCTGGTCGGACCGCGCGCAGGACTACCGCACGGAGGTGCTGGGACTGGTCAAGGCGCAGCAGGTCAAGAACGCCGTCATCGTGCCCGTCGGCGCCAAGGGCGGCTTCTTCCCCAAACGCCCGCCTGCAGGCGGTGGCCGCGAAGCAGTGTTCGAGGCCGGGCGGAAGGCCTATATCAATTTCGTCTCCAGCATGCTTTCCGTCACCGACAATCTCGATGGCGATCGCGTCGTCACGCCGAAGCATGTCGTCCGCCATGACGGCGACGATCCCTATTTCGTCGTTGCCGCCGACAAGGGCACGGCGACCTTTTCCGATACCGCCAATGCCATCAGCGAGGAGCATGATTTCTGGCTCGACGATGCCTTCGCCAGCGGCGGCTCGGCCGGCTACGACCACAAGAAGATGGGCATCACCGCAAGAGGCGGCTGGGAAGCGGTCAAGCGGCATTTCCGCGAGATGAACCGCGACATCCAGACCGAGCCTTTCACCGTGGTGGGCGTCGGCGACATGTCGGGCGACGTGTTCGGCAACGGCATGCTGTTGTCGCCCGCTACAAGGCTGATTGCCGCATTCGATCATCGCGACATCTTCATCGATCCTGATCCGGACCTGGCTATCTCCTTCGCCGAGCGCAAGCGGCTGTTCGAACTGCCGCGTTCGAGTTGGCAGGACTACGACAAGTCGACGCTTTCGGCCGGCGGTCTGATCATCTCGCGCACCCAGAAATCGGTAACCCTGCCGGCAGCGGCGGCCGCCGCGATCGGCCTCGACAAGACAGTTGCTTCACCTGCCGAAATCATGCGCGCGGTGCTGACGGCACCCGTCGATCTGCTCTGGTTCGGCGGCATCGGCACCTATGTGAAAGCGACCGGCGAGTCCAATCAGGAGGTCGGCGACCGCGCCAACGACTCCATTCGCGTCAATGCCGCGGACCTACGCGTCAAGGTCGTCGGCGAAGGCGCCAATCTCGGCGTCACCCAGCGCGCGCGCATCGAATTCGGCCTCGCCGGCGGCGCCATCAACTCCGACGCCATCGACAATTCGGCCGGTGTCAACTCCTCCGATGTCGAGGTCAACATCAAGATCGCGCTGGCCTCGGCCATGCGCAAGGGAACGCTCACCCGCCCCAACCGCAACAAGCTCCTGGCGGAGATGACCGACGAGGTCGCGGCACTGGTGCTGGCCAACAATTATCAGC
>JBARWP010000135.1:0-5613 GCA_049646905.1 Pseudaminobacter sp.
GCGTGGTCCTGCTTGCCGTCGGCATGTTCATCCGCTTGAAGATCCTTGAAACGCCGGAGTGTCTGCGTGCCAAGGAGAGCATGAAGATCGCAAAGGCTCCGATCGTCGATGTCCTGCGTGACTACAAGCGCGATATCGTCCTTGGTTGGGGTGCCCGCCTGATCGACGGCGTGGTGTTTGCGATCTATGCGATTTTCAGTGTCGGCTTCCTGGTGAATGCGGCGGACATGCCGCGCACCACCGTGCTTACCGCGATCACGATTGCGGCCCTGGCATTGGCGATCACCATCCCGTTCGCCTCGATCTGGGCCGATCGCGTCGGCAAGCGCAAGCTCTATATCTGGTTCTCGCTCATCTGCGGGGTAGCCGGCTTCCCGATGCTGTGGCTGATGCAGTATTCCGGCAGCAGCCTGCTGGCCTCTGCCGCGATCGTCTTTGCGCTCGGCATCATCTACGCCCCAGTCTACGGGCCACAGGCTGCCATATTTTGCGAGATTTTCGATACGCCGGTCCGCTTCACCGGCATTTCGATCGTCTATCAGATCGGCGCGATCCTCTCCGTTTCGATCACGCCTTTGATAGCGACGGCCCTGTTCGAATATGGCGGCAATACGCCGTGGCTGATCGGCTCCTATATACTCGCCGCAGGCATTCTAAGCGCGGTGTGCGTCGGGCTGATGCGAAAACCTTACTGACCGCGCGACCTGGAAAGACCGGCAGACAAACTGCCGGTCTTTCTTTTTTCGGATTGGGGTCGCCTAGAGGCCTGTGTTATCCCAGTCATTGTCGGGAGAGGGTAATTCGAAACCGCACAATGTCCGATCGCTATTCCGGTATCAAATCCGTCGACGTCGCCTGTCGCATTATCGAGGCATTCGCCAATGATGGCCCGCGCCTGGCCCTGAAGGACCTGGCAAGCACTTTGAGGATACCGGCCAGCAAGGTCCATCGTTATCTCGGCAGCATGGTTCGCGGCGGATTGATCGAGCAGGACGCGGCAACACGGCACTACATGCTCGGGCGTGTCGCCTTCGAAATCGGCCTTCGCGCAATCGCCGCGCATGACCCGCTGCGCGCAGCCATCCAGGTACAGAAGGAACTGCGGGACAAGATCGACCAGTCGGTGGCGCTTTCGGTCTGGGGCAACAAGGGACCCACCATCGTCCATGTGGAAGACAGCAGCCAGCCGGTCATTATGACGATGAAGGTCGGTGCGGTATTGCCGACATTGTCGACCGCGACGGGATTGGTCTTTTGCGCCCTCCTGCCGACGGTGATCACAAGGCCGCTGGTCGATGAGGCCTTTGCAGAACTCGATCGTACCGATTCCATCGTCTCCACCCGCACGGCCTTGAAGAAGACGCTCGAGGAGATCAGGCGGGTGCATTTCGCTGTCAACCGGGGGCACCTGACACCGCAGGTCTGCGCGATCGCAGTGCCGTTTTTCGGCCGGAGGGACCAGCTTACGGCGGTATTGGCGGTGATCGCGCGGGAAGAGGAGATCGACAGGAACAAGAACCATATCGTCCGGTTTGTCCGCGACCGGTCGAGAGACATGACAAGGCCGATTTGACCGCCATTCCGGTACCGTCCCCCTATGAATGACTGTGCCGGCCATGCCCGTGCCATCCACAGGCTGGTCGTTGGCGCAGCAGCCGAAGTCGTTTTTCGCATTGCCGCGCGTGGCAGCGCATGATCTGATAAGGGCCGTTCAAGGTGCCCGCCGGCGAGTCGTCCGGAGGGATAATTGGGAAGCCGGTTTGATGCCGGCGCTGCCCCCGCAACGGTAGCGAAGCTGAAAGATCCCGACGAACGCCACTGGATCGAGCGATCCGGGAAGGTGTCGGGATGGTCCCCGAAGGGGACGGCTTCGGAGCCCGGAAACCAGCCTCGAACTGTTTGAACCTGACTGATCGCGGTGGGCGGTCAAGAGGCAGAGCGTTTCGGGCGATGCTCGCCCGTGGCATCTACCCTCCATCACCACCAGTTCAGTCCTTTGCACTTGCGAGGACGGACATGGATGCACGCAACGAAATACCGAAGCCGGCCCATGAGGGGCGGCGGGGCTTCGGACAGCTCTTTCATACAGGCACCGGGCTCCTCCGGCCGGATCGAGGTCCGGAACCTTTCATGTGTATGCGGAGACGATTCTGTCTGCCGCTGGCGGGCGCCCGCGTGAAGGGCTTCGGGCATGGATAAGGGAGACGAGGTGCTTTCGGAGCGGCGTCCGGTAAGCCCTGAGACGCTCGCCCGGATCTCGCCGCTGCCGCCGCCCGAAGAAGTGTTTTTCGACTGGCTGCTATCGGTGCCGCACGATGCCGATATCGAAAAGGCCGCCCGCCAACAGATCTCATTGATCGACAGGCGGGTGCGTTTCCATCCCGACGTCGCGCGGCTGCGCATGCTGCTTGTCGCCGTTGCAGGCGGCGACTGGATGAAGCCGGTCAGGAATCTCTGACCGGCTTCCAGCGGTCGCCGGGTTGCCCGGCGGCAGACCTGCGTCAGGCGGCCGCCTGCAGGCGCAGTTCGCGTGCTGCCGCGACCATGTTGACGAGGGCGGGGCGCACTTCTTCCCACTTCCTCGTCTTCAGCCCGCAGTCGGGATTGACCCACAGTTGGCCATCGGACAGGCGCTGGCAGGCAAGCGCCAGGAGGCTCCGCATCTCGCTGACCTCGGGGACACGCGGCGAGTGGATGTCGTAGACGCCGGGTCCGATCTCGTTCGGATAGTGATAGTCCCGGAACGCATCGAGCAGTTCCATCTTCGAGCGCGAGGTCTCGATCGAGATGACATCGGCATCCATCGCCGCGATGGCATCGATGATGTCGTTGAATTCCGAGTAGCACATATGGGTGTGGATCTGGGTCGCATCCTCCACGCCACAGGAAGCAAGCCGGAAGCACTCGACCGCCCAGTCGAGATAGGCCTTCCAGTCAGCCTTGCGCAGCGGCAGGCCCTCGCGCAGCGCCGCCTCGTCGATCTGGATCATCGCCGCTCCCGCCTCTTCGAGGTCGATGACCTCGTCGCGGATGGCAAGGGCGATCTGGCGGCAGACGGCCGAACGCGGAAGATCGTCGCGCACGAAGGACCAGTTGAGGATGGTCACCGGGCCGGTGAGCATGCCCTTGACCGGCCTGTCGGTCAGTGACTGGGCATATCGCCACCAGCGCACTGTCATCGGGTTGGGGCGCGAGACGTCACCGAAGATGATCGGGGGGCGGACACAACGCGAGCCGTAGCTCTGGACCCAGGCATGCTTGGTGAAGGCGAAGCCGGAAAGCTGCTCGCCGAAATACTGCACCATGTCGTTGCGCTCGAACTCGCCATGCACCAGCACGTCGAGGCCGATCTCCTCCTGCCAGCGGATGGCGCCCTGCGTCTCCTTTTCCAGGAAGGCCTCGTAGTCGATATAGCTCAGTTCGCCCTTCGCATGAGCGGCACGGGCCTTGCGCACCTCGGGCGTCTGCGGGAAGGAGCCGATCGTCGTGGTCGGGAAGGCGGGCAGGCTCAGCCGCCGGCGCTGAAGCGCACCCCGCTCGGAAAAGCCGCTCCTTCTGCGTGCCATGTCCGGCGTGATACCCGCTATCCGGCCTTCCACGAGAGGATCGTGGACCTTGGCGGATTTCGCGCGGGACGCGGCCGCCTCCGCCGATGCCGCCAGTTCGGCCTGCACCGCCGGGCGGCCCTCCGAAAGGGCGCGCGAGAGCACGACCAGTTCGTCCATTTTCTGGGCGGCAAAGGCAAGCCACGACTTCACGTCCTCATCCAGCGCGTCCTCGAGTTCGAGGTCGATCGGGACATGCAGCAGCGAGCATGAAGGCGCGATCTCGATGCGGTCCAGCGGCCAGCCGGCGACGACAGGCTTGATGCGCTCGAGGATCGCCGGCAGGTCGGCGCGCCAGATATTGCGGCCGTCGATCAGGCCGAGCGAAAGCACGGCTTCCTTCGGCGCCTGTCTCGCCACCTCCTCCAACTGCTCGGGCGCGCGCACCAGATCGACATGCAGCCCGGCCACGGGAAGCGAAAGGGCCGTGGCGAGATTGTCGCCCAAGGCGCCGAAATAGGTGGCGAGCATGATCTTCAGGCGCGGCGTGGCGGCCGTGAGCTTCGCATAGGCATGCTTGAATGCCTCCAGCTCATTGGGGATGAGGTCGGTGACGAGGGCCGGTTCGTCGATCTGCACCCAGTCGGCGCCGGCCTCGGCCAGCCTGCCCAGCAGATCCTGGTAGACGGGAAGGAGCTTCGGCAGAAGCGCGATCGGGTTGAAGCCCTCGGCCTGCGACTTGGCAAGCTTGAGGAAGGTGACGGGGCCGAGGATGACCGGCCGCGTGTGGATGCCGAGCGCCTTGGCTTCCAGGAACTCGTCGACGGGTTTCGTCGAGGCCAGGGCGAAGGCCTGATCGTCGGTGAGTTCGGGCACCATGTAGTGATAATTGGTGTCGAACCACTTCGTCATTTCCAGTGCCGTGACATTGTGACCATGGCCGGCGTGGCCGCAACCGGATTCGGCTTCGCCCTGGCTGCCGCGCGCCATGGCGAAATAGGTGCCGAGCGATATCTCGCCGCCCTCCCGGCCATATCGCGCAGGCACTGCTCCGACCATGACGGCCGTATCCAGGACCTGGTCGTAGAGCGAGAAGTCGTTGGAGGGAATCCGTGTAACGCCGCGGTCGCGCTGCTCGGCCCAGTTGGCGGCGCGCAGCCTGCCGGCCGTATCCAGGAGATCCTGTTCGGACGATCTGCCGGACCAATAGGATTCGAGCGCATGCTTGAGTTCACGGCGGCGGCCGATGCGCGGCACGCCGAGCGTTGCGACAGGAACTTTGAGAAAGCTGGACATTTCCATACCCCGATTGCTGGGGCGTGGGCCTGATGAACGCTGACAGGATGGCCGCCCAGGCGGTGTCTGTCGCGGCCATCGGAGCACCCCGCCCGTGGACGATCAATTCGCCATGGCAGGTCTCCTGGCTCGCGGGTCGTCGCCTTTGCCCGTCTTCCCGGGGCGTCCGCCCCAGTGACATGAATGGACTCGGCTTGCCGCTTACAGTTGCGGGGGCAGCGTCGGCTTTCCTTTCGGGCACCGGCTTCCCTCTTAGCCTCCGGACGCAACGTCCGAAGGAACCATAGCGAGGGTATGGTTATACCTGACTCGGCAGGGAGTCAATAAAGATATAAAGAAATGTTTATATCTTTACGTCTTCCCGCCTACGACCTTGGCTTGGTTTTTTGTGGGTCATAGTGGGCGAAGGGGACGACGGTTGCGGGCAGACGCTTCTGGTGGCCGTCGAGCTTGCCGATCTCGACCTGTGTGCCGGTTGCGGCATGGGCGACGTCGAGGCGGGCGAGGGCGATGGACTTGTTGAGCAGCGGCGAGCGCATGGCCGAGGTGACCTCGCCGATCTGGGCGCGCCCGACATGCACGCAGTCGCCATGGCCGACCTCGACATTGGCGTCGATGTCGAGCCCGACCAGCTTGCGGGTCGGGTGCTCCTTGCGCCGGATCAGCGCCTCGCGGCCGATGAAGTCGTCGGTCTTGGTCTTGAGCGGCACGGTAAAGCCGATGCCGGCCTCGAACGGGTCGGTCTGGTCGGAGAAGTCGTAGCCGGCAAAGA
>JBARWP010000136.1:0-3265 GCA_049646905.1 Pseudaminobacter sp.
GCTTGCGAGGCAAGCAAGAGGAGGTCGGCGACAGGATCGGTCGACTGATCGAAAAGGCGGGAGAGTGTCGTGCAGCCGCTCAGGCGTGTGGCCATCAATCGACACGCGCGGTTCTTTTTCGGATAGCGGCGGGTTATGAAAGCGTCGTGGAAGATGTGAGGGCCGCCGGGACATCCTGGGATCGCGATGATGCCGACCCCACGCGACCGGACCGATCCGCGTGAGGATGCGCGGCAGTGATCCAGTCGGCCAACGGGATCAGCACGGCATCTACGCTGGCCGCGGCCGACCACGCCCTGAAGGTCAGCGCGCTATTGGCGGGTCTCCTCGCCCGGCGGACGAACGATCATCGCCATGCGCACCAGCTCCGAAAGGCTCGACGCCTTCATCTTGCTCATCACGTTCGCGCGGTAGATCTCGACCGTCCGCGGGCTGATGCCGTGCATATGCGCGATGACCTTATTGGGATGCCCCGCGACGAGACCGTCGAAAACGTTACGCTCACGTCCCGAGAGCGCGGCCAGCCGGCTCCGGTATTTCAACCGCTCGGCCGTGTGGCGTGCATCCCGTTCCCACGCTCCGAGCGCGCGACGAACCGAGGCAAGCAGCGTATCGTCGTCGAAAGGCTTCTCCAGGAAATCGTGTGCTCCGATCTTCATCGCCTCGACGGCGAGCGGAACGTCACCCTGTCCCGTCATGACGATTACGGGAAGTCCGACCTCCTCCGCCCGAAGGTGCCTCAACAGGTCGATGCCGGTCATATCCGGCATCCAGACATCGGTGACGACGCAGCCCGAACGGATACCCGGAAGAACCTCAAGGAAGGCGGTCGCGGACTCGTGGACCCTGGCCTGCATCCCGGCCGCAACCAGAAGGAACGCAAGCGACCGGCGTACCTCATCATCGTCGTCGATCACATGGACTAGCGGGTCAGCCTGCATCGTCGGCGCCCTTCCTCGCCGCCGACCGCAGCGTGAAGCGGAAGGCAGTGCCGCCGTCCGGATTGGCCGTCGCGGCGATGCGGCCGCCATGGGCCTCGACGATTGTCTTTGAGATCGACAGGCCCACGCCAAGTCCGGTCGGCTTGCTGGTGATGAAGGGCTGAAAGAGCTGCTCGACGATCTCCGGAGCGATGCCAGTCCCGGTATCGGAAACGACGACGGCAACCATTCCGTCATCGCTCGGCTCGGTCGAAACTGACAATATGCGCCGCTGCGAGTGCCCCATCGCCTCCATGGCGTTGCGCATCAGGTTCAGCAGTACCTGTTGGATCTGCACCTTGTCGGCAAGCACGGAGTCGTCTGCTTCGTGGAAATGGAATGAGGTATGTATTCCCTGGTCCTTGGCGCCCACCAGTGCGAGCGCGCTGGCTTCCTCGACCAGCTTTCTGAGGTTATGAACCTGCTTCTCGCTCTCGCCCCGCGCGACGAAATCCCTCAGCCGGCGGATGACGTCGCCCGCCCGCAACGCCTGGTCGGCCGCATGCTCCAGCGCATCGCGCACCATGGCCACTTCCTTCCCTTCCTTGCCTTCGAGCAGGCGGCGGGTGCCCTTCATGTAGTTGGTGATGGCCGCGAGATATGAACCAGCTCGGTCTGAAGCTCCTGAAAGCGCGCCTCGGTTTCCTGGCGCTCGCTGAGGTCCCGGATGAAGCCGGTGAAGAAGCGCTCCCCGCCGGAATGCATCTCGCCCACCGACAGCTCCATGGGGAACGTCGAGCCGTCCTTGCGCTCGCCTACGGCGATGCGGCCGATGCCGATGATGCGCTTCTCTCCGGTTAGCAGATACCGTTCCAGATAACCGTCGTGGTTCTCGCGGTACGGCGACGGCATCAGCATCTTGATGTTCCGGCCAAGCACCTCGCCGGTCGTATATCGGAACAGCCGCTCGGCGGCCGCGCTGAAGGATTGCATGGTGCCGCGCATATCGATCACGATCACGGCGTCCGGCACGGTCGCGAGGATGGAATGCAGATGCGCCTCTCGGGCAGCGGCGCGGGCCCGTGCGTGGCGCGAGCGCTGCCCGAACCAGGCGATGCCGACGCCGAGCACGCCAAAGATCAGGGCGCGCGCGACGGCATTGGCCGAACCGGTCACCGTCGGATCGGCGAGCATGGTCCACTCGCCGGTCATCCAAACATGGCCCGCCAGGCCGGCCGCAGTCGCGAACAGACCGGGCCCCAGCCCGCCGACGACCGCCGCGATCAGAACCGGCGGCACCAGCAACAGATAGAGCGCCTGTTCCCCCACCGCCGGAAAGTGGACCGAGCGCACGGCCAGTGTGAGCGCAACGAGAAGCAGCGTCACGACGTAGAGTCCGGTTCCGGTCGACAATGACGGAGCGCCTCCGCGCGCACCTGCAAGGTACGCGGCAGCGGGACCGGAGATGAAAGTGAGCATGGGCCTACCGTCGATGTTCGCCGTTGCTTTTACGCGCCCTTCGGGCGCATCCAGCCGGATTGCCGGCCGTCGAGAACTGAAGGCGATCATACTGACTTAGAGCTGAACTCCAAATGGCAAAGACCCGACCGCATCAACCCATCACTCATTCTCCGGACGACGACTGTCAAGGAAAGCGGCGGCGACATCGAACTACTCGCGTGGCCCGAAATCCCGCGGCCGGCCTTCCCACCCGAAGGCGTTGCGCGACAGGTCAGTCCCCTGCCCGTGCCCCGATCGCCGGCACGATCAGCATGTCGCAGGGAACCTCGTCCAGCAGGTTGACGGCGACGCTGCCCAGAAGCACGTCCATAAGGCCAGTATGGCCGTGCGTGCCGGCGACAACCAGATCGACGTCCTCGTCGGCGGCGAAGTCGGCTATCGTCACGGCGGGGTCGCCACGCGCGGCGATGACCGCTATCCGCGCGGCGTCCGCTCCGGCGACGGCCTCCAGAAACGCCGCGCATTGGCTCTGCGCCTGGGCGCGCAGGCTGCTTTCACGGCCCGCCTTGTCGCCCGTCCAACTGCGGAACGGCATATCGAAGGTGTGAAATAATATGAGCTGCTCCGGCCGGAAGATGCCGAGGGCAAGGCGCATCGCCGACAGTGAAGCGTCGGAGAGATCGCTGGCCACCACCACCCGCGAATAGGGCATTCGCGGCCGCATCTTCACGACGAGAACGGGGACCGCGGCATGGCGCGCCAGCTTCACGGTGGTGCTGCCTAGCAGAGGCTGGCCGATCGGGTCGTTGCCGGCTATGCCGGTGACGATCAGGTTGCATCCGGTCTCGGACGCCACGTCGAGGACGACCTTGTCGGGTCGGCCC
>JBARWP010000137.1:0-26082 GCA_049646905.1 Pseudaminobacter sp.
CGCCACGGTCGAGGGAGCGCATGCTGCCGGCCTGGCCGGTATCGGCGTGGAAGCGGGAGGCTCGCTGGTTCTCGACCACGCTCGCATGGTTGCGCGGGCCGACGAACTTGGCCTCTTCGTCATCGGCCTTGCGCCCGGCGTAGCCGAATGACGGCCGACAGCCCCCTGAAAATCGCCATTGTCGCGGGCGAGGAGTCGGGTGATCTGCTCGGCGCGGATGTCGTTCGCGCGCTCCGCCAGATGACGGGGCGCGATATTCATCTCGTCGGCATCGGTGGAAGGCATCTTCAGGATCTCGGGCTCACGCCACTCTTCGATGGCAGTGAAATCGCCTTGATGGGGGTGGCGGCAATCGTGCGGGACCTTCCACGCCTCATGCGCAGGATCGGCCAGACCGCACAAGCAATCGTGGAAGCGCGGCCCGACTGCCTTATTACCATCGACAGCCCGGATTTCGGCCTGCGCGTGGCAAGAAAGGTGCGTGCTGCGGCTCCCGGCATTCCCATCGTCCACTATGTCTGCCCGAGCGTCTGGGCATGGCGGCCAGGCAGGGCGCGCACGATGCGCCCTTACGTCGATCATGTGCTATGCATATTGCCTTTCGAAGTGGCCGAGCTCGAGCGGCTGGGCGGCCCGCCCGGCACTTATGTCGGCCATCGCCTCAGCCACGACACCGGCGTGCTGGCGGCCCGCCAGGCACAGGCGCGGCCGCGTGATCTTTCGGATGACCGGGTCAAGACCTTGCTTGTGCTGCCTGGGTCCCGCCGCAGCGAAGTCCGCAAACTGATCGATCCGTTTGCCGAGGCGGTTTCCGTCCTGCGTGCCCGCGGTCACCGATTGCGGCTGGTCTTGCCGACAGTTCCGCATGTCGCCGATCTCGTTGCCGCCTCCGTTGCGAACTGGGAGGAAAAACCGGAAATCGTGCTCGATGCGCAACGCAAATGGCAGGTGTTCGGTGAGGCCGATGCGGCGCTGATCGCCTCCGGCACGGTTTCGCTGGAACTTGCGCTTGCCGGCGTACCCATGGTTTCCAGCTACAAGCTCGATCCCATCGCACGGCTGGTTCAAGGCATGGTCACCGTCTGGTCGGCCTTGCTGCCGAATCTCATTGCTGACCAGCCGATCGTGCCTGAGTTCTATGATCGTTACGTTCGCCCTCAGAACCTTGTCCGCCACGTGGAAGCCTTGTTTGCAGACACTGCGTTCCGCAACTGGCAGAAAGACGGTTTTACTCAGGTTGCGAGCCGAATGGCGACAGATAGGCCAGCGGGTGAGCTTGCCGCCGAGATTATTCTTTCCAAGATCGAAAGCCGCAAGGGTGTTTAAATGTTGGTTCTCGAAAAATCTTGAATCACAAAAGGATAGAACGGGACTCTGATCCGAGAAGGGAAGTCGTTCTGCTTCCACTACCCATGCAAAAAAGGCGCCTCAAGGGCGCCTTTTTCAAATGAGCTCATGGATATCAGCGCTTGGCGATCGGGACATAGTCACGTTCCGTCGCGCCGGTATAGAGCTGGCGCGGGCGGCCGATCCTCTGGTGCGGATCCTCGATCATTTCCTTCCACTGGGCGATCCAGCCGACCGTGCGGGCAACCGCGAACAGCACCGTGAACATGGTGGTCGGGAAGCCGAGCGCCTTGAGCGTGATGCCCGAATAGAAGTCGATGTTGGGATAGAGCTTCTTTTCGATGAAATAGTCGTCGGTGAGCGCGATGCGCTCCAGTTCCATAGCCACGTCGAGCAGCGGATCGTCCTTGATGCCGAGTTCGCCAAGCACCTCATGCGTCGTCTTCTGCATGATCTTGGCGCGCGGATCATAGTTCTTGTAGACGCGATGGCCGAAGCCCATCAGCCGGAACGGATCGTTCTTGTCCTTGGCGCGGGCAATGAACTCCGGGATATGATCGACGTGGCCGATCTCGGAGAGCATGTTGAGGGCAGCCTCGTTGGCACCGCCATGCGCGGGACCCCACAGGCAGGCGATGCCAGCCGCGATACAGGCAAACGGATTAGCGCCCGACGAACCGGCCAGACGCACGGTCGATGTCGAGGCGTTCTGCTCATGGTCGGCATGCAGGATGAAGATGCGCTCCATCGCACGCGCCAGGACCGGATTGACCTTGTAGTCCTCGCAGGGGACAGCAAAGCACATATGAAGGAAGTTTGCCGCGAAGTTCAGTTCGTTCTTCGGGTAAACGAAGGGCTGGCCGATATAATATTTGTAGGCCATGGCCGCGATGGTCGGCATCTTGGCGATCAGCCGGATGGAAGCCACCATGCGCTGATGCGGGTCTGAAATATCGGTCGAGTCGTGATAGAACGCCGACAGCGCACCGACGACGCCACACATCACCGCCATGGGATGAGCGTCGCGGCGGAAACCGCTGAAAAACTTGGTCATCTGCTCATGCACCATGGTGTGGCGCGTGACGCGATAGTCGAAGTCCTCCTTCTGCGCCTTGGTCGGCAGTTCGCCGTAAAGCAGCAGGTAGCAGGCTTCCAGGAAGTCACCATGCTCGGCCAACTGGTCGATCGGATAGCCGCGATGCAGCAATATTCCCTTGTCGCCGTCGATGAAGGTGATTCCGGATTCACAGGAGGCCGTCGAAGTGAAGCCGGGGTCGTAGGTGAAGGCGCCGGTGGTGGAATAGAGCGCGCCGATGTCGATGACATCCGGGCCGACTGATCCGCCTCGAACCTTCAATTCGTGGGTTTTGCCGCCAAATTCCAGTTTTGCTGTAGATTCGGTCATCGCAACTCCCTTCAATCCCGTCCACTGTTTCTCACTGCTCGATATGGAGCAGCGTTAAAAATTCTGCGCTTCTGCTATCGCATTTCCCGAGGCATGCCAAGGTTGGCAGGCGGCCGCAATGTTGCACTGCAGCAGCAGGGTTTCAATGGGGAATCTTGCAGCCAAAACGCGTTAATCGATTTGATCTGCAATGCGTCCAAGACTTTCTTCGCGGCCAAGAACGGCAAGCACATCAAATACACCGGGCGAGGTGGTCTTGCCGGTCAAAGCCACCCGCAAGGGCTGTGCAACCGCGCCGAGCTTGAGTCCATTTTCTTCGGCGAATCTACGGATTGCAGCCTCCACCGACGCGGCATTCCACTCGTCTGCCACAGCCGCGAGGGCGGTATGCGCACCCTTCAGGACAGTGCGCGGGTGATCGCCCAGAACCGTTGCCGCTTTCTCGTCCACGGCAAGCGGCCGCTGCGCAAACAGGAAAGCGGCGCCGTCCGCAAGTTCCACCAATGTCTTGGCGCGTTCCTTCAGGCCTGGCATGGCCGCCAGCAGTTGTGCGCGTCGTGTGTCATCCAGTCGGTCGGCGATCGGTGCGCCGTTTTCCAGATAAGGCAAGGTAGCGATGAATACCTCCAGGAGTTCGGCGTCATCCATCTTGCGCATGTGGATGCCGTTCAACGCCTCCAGCTTCTGGAAATCGAAGCGGGCCGCGCCCTTATTGACGTCCTCGATCTCGAACCAGCGGATCATGTCTTCAAGTGACATCACCTCGTCGTCGCCGTGACTCCAGCCCAGCCGGGCAAGATAGTTGCGCAGTGCAGCGGGTAGGTAACCCATGGCACGATAGGCCTCGACGCCGAGCGCGCCATGCCGCTTGGAAAGCTTGGCCCCGTCAGCACCATGGATCAGCGGGATATGCGCCATCACCGGCACGTCCCAGCCCATCGCGTTATAGATGACGGTCTGGCGCGCGGCATTGGTCAGATGATCGTCGCCGCGAATGATATGCGTTACGCCCATATCATGGTCGTCGACCACTACCGCATGCATATAGGTCGGGTTGCCGTCGGACCGCAAAATGATGAAATCGTCCAGGTCCTTGTTGGGAAAGCGCACATCTCCCTGGACGCGGTCACGGACGATGGTTTCGCCCTCGGTCGGAGCCTTGATGCGGATAGCACCTTTGACGCCGGCGGGCGCTTCGGATGGGTCGCGGTCGCGCCAGCGGCCGTCATAACGCGGAGGCCTGCCTTCCGCGCGTGCCTTCTCGCGCATTTCATTGAGCTCTTCGGGCGAGGCATAGCAGTAATAGGCCTTGCCCATCCGCACCAGTTCTTCCGCGACCTCGCGGTGGCGCGGTGCGCGCTCGAACTGCGAGACGGGGTCACCATCCCAGGTCAGGCCGAGCCAGGAGAGGCCATCGAGAATGGCGCGCGTAGCGGCTTCGGTCGAGCGCTCGCGATCGGTGTCTTCGATGCGAAGCAGCATCTTGCCGCCGGTGTGGCGCGAATAAAGCCAGTTGAAGAGTGCCGTTCGTGCGCCACCAATATGCAGGAACCCGGTGGGCGAGGGGGCAAAACGGGTGACGACTTTGTCGGACATGAATGTTTCCAAGGAAAGAGGCCGCAGCGAGGGCATGCGCCGCACATGGCAATTTGGTGGGCTTCATGTAGCATAGAGGGTCAGTGGTGCAAGGGGGAGGGTTCGGCCGAGAGGCGTCCGCAAGGCGCGATCGGCCGTGACCTGGTTGGGACGCCGGATGGCACAGGACACATCCGTCAGGGACGTAAGCGAGAGGGCGTTATTCGGCTATCCGGCAAACGGAGTACCCGCCCCGGTCTCCGACCAACTGCCGTCCACAGGCGCAGACACAGGGCAACTGGTCCGTTCATCTCGATCCAGCAGGTATATCGGATGGAAAAGGGCGAGTGCGGTGTGCGCCCTGCAGGAAGCTGTCACGATCGAGCAGGAACGTGGTACGGCCTTCCTGCTTGTGCCGGTGTTCCTGGCGCTTGGAGCGATCGCCTATTTCAACCTTGCCACGGAGCCTGCCTGGGCGCCTTTGCTGGGCGGCGTGGGTATTCTTTTGGTGGCTCTGCATTTCCTGCCCTCCGAGCGGCAGGCGGTGCGCCTTGTTCTTATGGGTATGCTGCTTTGCCTGGTCGGCGTTCTGTTTGCCAAGGCCGAGACCTGGCGCGCAGACACCAAGGTGTTGGGAAGTGAGATTTCCACGCAATTGACCGGGCGTGTTCTGAGCCTCGATCATATGGCCAATGGCCGCGTGCGGCTGACGATAGAGGTTACCGGAACGGCCCGACCGACGCTGCGCTACGCACCGGAACGGGTTCGGATTTCGGCACGCAAGATTCCTCAGGATCTACGCGCCGGGTCCGAAATCACCGGGCTCGCCCGGCTGATGCCTCCCTCCGGCCCGGTTCGCCCGGGCAGCTACGACTTTTCCTTCGAAAGCTATTTCGATGGCATCGGTGCCAGCGGGTTTTTCCTGCGCGGTCCACAGATCGTCGAGCGAACGATACCGGCACCAGCCCTGGTTCGATTCTCGGTCCAGGTCGAGGACATTCGCAACCGTATTGCCGAGCGCATCCGCAACCATATCGGCGGGCCGGAAGGCGAGATTGCTGCCGCGCTCGTGGTCGGCGTGAGAGCCGGTATCCCGGAGGACATCAACGAGGCGATGCGGCGTTCGGGCATTTATCATATCATTTCGATCTCGGGCCTGCACATGGCGCTGGTCGCGGGAACAGTCATGGGGACGCTGCGCGCACTCTTCGCGTTCTTTCCGGGGTTTGCCTCGCGCCATCCGATCAAGAAATATGCAGCGGCCCTGGCGTTGGTCGGGCTTGCCTTCTACCTCTTCATTTCCGGTGGCGAGGTCGCAGCGCAGCGCAGTTTCATCATGTTGGCAATTATGCTGATCGCGCTGCTGTTCGACCGTGCGGCGCTGACCATGCGCAATCTGGCGATTTCCGCCATCATCGTGATTGCGATTGCTCCGCATGAGGTGGTCGGCCCCAGTTTCCAGATGTCCTTTGCCGCGACCGCCGCGCTGGTCGGCGCCTATGCGCTGTGGTCGGAGCGCCGATCCGCTACTTTCCGTTCGGCCGCTGATCATCGGTTAAAAGCTGGCCTAGCCTTGCGGAAGCTTGGCGGCATTGTCATCGGGCTGGCCGTGACGTCGGTGGTCGCTGGGCTCGCGACGACCGCTTTTGGCGCCTACCATTTCCAGCGGGTGTCGCCACTGAGCCTGGTCGCCAATCTCGCCGTCATGCCTATCGTTTCGCTTGTCGTCATGCCGTTTGGCGTTGCCGGCTCCATCGCCATGCCACTGGGGCTCGACGGACCATTCTTCGCCATCATGGGCAAGGGCCTCACTGTGATGATCGCCCTGTCGAAGTGGTTTTCCGAGCGCACGCCGATCGATGCTGTCGGCCTCGTCTCCGTTCATGCGCTCGTATTCCTGACGATTGCCCTGATCCTTGCGACGATGGCGACCACATGGCTGCGGCTGGCAGCCCTGCCATTCGTGCTGATCGGACTGCTGACTCTGGGCATGGTCCGAACACCGGATGCGCTGGTTTTAGAAGACGGCCGGTTGCTGGCGGTGCCGGTTGGGAATGGTCAACTTGCAGTCAATCGTGCCCGGCCGAGCGAATTCACCATCGAGAACTGGCAACGCGCGTTGCGCGCGGAAACCATCATCAAACCGAGCAAGGTAACGGGTGACGGCCTGCCAGCCAGGATCACGACGCCACCGACGCCCGGAGCGGGGTTCGATTGCGATGAGGAGTTATGTATCGTGCGCCATCCTTCCGGCGCGGTATTTGCCCACGCAATGACCATTCAGGCGGCCCGAAACCTGTGTTACCAGGCCGCCGTGATCGTGGTGACGGATGCAACAACCCGGAACCTCTGCCCGGATGAAACCGCTCATGTGATCACGACCCGGGAACTGGCGCAGCTTGGCAGCGCTGCCATTTATCTTCCGCGAATCTCGGGAGATGGCACGGAGGTCCGGTTCGCCCTCACCAAGCCTTATCGGCCTTGGCACACACAGCGCCGCTTTTCGCGTGCCGCTCGCGGTTTGCCGCCTTACCAGCGAAAACAGCCCGCCCCAGCGACGACATCCAAGCAACCCTTGGCGACCGCTGATAAATCGGCAGAAATCATGCCGCCAGCAATCGATACCGCACCTTAAAGGGCAACTTCTACGCCAAATGAAAAGCGTTTTCTGTCTGAAATTACGTAAGTTAGCCGGAGCAATTCAATGGTTCCGTTAAAGGATGAACCGCTCTAGTAGCGGCGGATCAGGCCGACCAGCCTGCCCTGCACCTTGACCCGATCAGGGCCGAAAATCCGGGTTTCGTAGGCGGGGTTGGCAGCTTCCAGCGCGATCGAGGCGCCCTTGCGGCGAAAGCGCTTGAGGGTTGCCTCCTCGTCATCGACTAGGGCAACGACGATCTCGCCGGGATTGGCGGTGCTGGAATTGCGGATGATCACCGTGTCGCCGTCGAAAATGCCGGCCTCGATCATCGAGTCACCCCTAACTTCGAGCGCATAGTGCTCGCCGCCGGAGATCATTTCGGGCGGAACCGAGATGGAATGCGTCTTGTGCTGTATGGCGTCGATTGGCACACCAGCCGCGATCCTGCCCATCACCGGGATAGATATGGATGAGCCCGCATCGTCGTTTCCGGCCGCATGGAGCCGGGAAGGTTCGGGTTCGCGGCGGCCCAGGCTGCCCTCGATCACGCTCGGCGAGAATTTCGCGCGCTGCGGTGCAAGACCCGGCGCAATGGAATCGGGCAGCCGCAATACTTCCAGTGCCCGCGCCCTGTTGGGCAGCCGGCGAATGAAGCCACGCTCCTCCAACGCCGTGATCAATCGGTGAATTCCTGACTTCGATGCAAGGTCGAGCGCCTCCTTCATCTCGTCGAAGGAAGGGGGGATCCCGGTTTCTTTCATCCGCTGATGGATGAACAGAAGAAGCTCATGTTGTTTGCGTGTCAGCATCTATAAGCCCCGAGGAATCAAATCCAAAACAAAACCAGAACAAACACTATCTGTTCCATTTGTGTTCTGCAACTGTTTAAATTTTAATGAATGCGTTAAGGGGGCGGAAACCAAAAGCCTCCGCCAAGCGCCTCTCGGCCGATGTCGGCGCGTTCAGCGCAGCCTGATCGCCGTGCAGGGATCTCCAGCATTTGCTGCCGGAGAATATGGTTCGCGTACGATCAAGACATTAGCGGTGGCAAACACCTTCAGCATGGACGAATCCTGAACGTTGAAAGGTGTCACGACCGGCCCGGTGGGGCCGTCCTGCAGCGTGGCGCGGATATAATCCTGCCGCATGTCATTGGCGGGCAAGGGGCTGCCGAGCGTGGCCTGAAGCGTGTCGGCCGCATAATGCCGCCCGCCGAGCCGCGCCAAAAGAGGCTTCAGGAACAGATACGAGCAGACGAGGCTGGCTACTGGATTGCCGGGCAGTCCGATGAAGCGCGTGCGCCCGAGCCGGCCGAACATCAGCGGCTTTCCCGGGCGCATGGCAATCTTCCAGAAGTCGAGTTCCATGCCCTGCTCGGTCAGTACGGCATGGGTCAGGTCGTGGTCGCCTACGGATGCGCCGCCGAGGGTGATCAGCGCGTCGGCGCCTTCATCGACGGCGCGGCGCACCAGGGTGGCGATCGCATCTTTGCGGTCCGGCGCGATGCCGAGGTCGAGTACCCGTGCGCCCGCCGCCGTGGCGATGGCGGAAACCCCGTAGGCGTTGGAGGCAATGATCTGGTCTGGTCCGGTCTCGCTGCCGGGTGGCAACAGTTCGTCGCCGGTGGCGATGATGGCCAGCAATGGCCGCCTCACCACGGTGAGGGTGGGATAGTTGGCGGCGGCGGCAAGCGACAGGGCAGCGGCGTCAAGCACCCGGCCCTTGTCCAGAAGCGCATCGCCGATGGCGAAATCCAGCCCACGCCGCCGGATGTGTCGGCCTTTGGCCGGGGCCTCGACAATTTCGACCGTCTCTTCGTCGCGCTTCCTGGTGTCTTCCTGGATGACGACTGTATCAGCCCCTTCGGGAACCGGGGCGCCGGTGAAGATGCGCACCGCTTCGCCAGGTCCGACCGTGCCAGCGTATCGCTTTCCCGCCGGGGCGATTCCGATCACCCGCAAGGTGGTCGGCAGGTGTACGACATCTTCGGCACGCACCGCATAGCCATCCATGGCGGACGCATCGAATGGCGGTTGGGTCCGTAGGGCGATCAGTGGTTCGGCAAGCACGCGCCCTGCGGCTTCGGCAATCGGTATGATTTCGGATTCGGTCGGGTCCGCTCCGTCAAGAAGCCGCTCCAGTGCCTCGTTGACGGCAAGCAGGGTCATTCCGCCACCCTGAAGTCGCCGGATTTTCCGCCGGTCTTTTCGACTAGCCGGATACTGGAAATGACCATGCCGCGATCCACTGCCTTGGCCATGTCGTAGATGGTGAGGCAGGCGACGGATGCGGCGGTCAGCGCCTCCATCTCCACGCCGGTCTTGCCGCTGACACGCGCCAGCGCCCTGACCCGCAGGCCGGGAAGGGCATCGTCCATCTCGATATCGACCGAAACCTTGGTCAGGAGCAGCGGATGGCAAAGCGGTATCAGCTCGTGGGTCCGTTTGGCCGCCATGATGCCGGCAAGCCGCGCGGTGCCCAGCACGTCGCCCTTCTTGGCATTGCCGTCGCGGATCATCTGCAGCGTTTCCGGCTGCATGGCAATGCTGCCCTCGGCAATCGCCGTGCGCTGCGTTTCGGCCTTTTCGCCGACATCGACCATATTGGCCTGGCCGTCCGCGCCGAGATGGGTGAGGGCGGGTTTGTCAGCCATGCCCGTTCGCTCCGGTCAGCAGGGCTCGTGTCGCCGCGGCGACGTCTTCCTGTCGCATCAGACTTTCGCCGACCAGGAAGGTGCCGATGCCGGCACGCTCGAGCCGCTGGCAATCGTCATGGGTGAAGATGCCGCTTTCGCCGACCAGCAGGCGGTCGTCGGGCACCAGTGCGGACAAGCGCTCGGAAGTCTCCAGGCTGACCTCGAATGTACGCAGATTGCGGTTGTTGATGCCGATCAGCCGCGAGGAAAGCTTCAGCGCGCGCTCGGTTTCTGCTTCGTCATGGACTTCGACCAGCACATCCATTCCGAGCTCGAAGGCGGTGTCCTCCAACCGTTTGGCGTCATCGTCGTTCAGGCTCGCCATGATGACGAGGATCGCATCCGCCCCCCAGGCACGGGCCTCATAGACCTGATAGGGCTCGAACATGAAGTCCTTGCGCAGCGCCGGCAGGCTGCAGGCATCGCGCGCGGCGGTGAGGAATTCCGGAGCACCCTGAAACGAAGGTGAGTCCGTCAGTACCGAAAGACAGGCGGCACCGCCTTGCTCGTAGGCCTCCGCCAGGGTCGGCGGATCGAAATCGGCACGGATCAGCCCTTTCGAGGGGCTCGCCTTCTTGATCTCCGCGATCAGCGCGAATTTGCCCCCATCCCGTTTTGCCTGCAATGCAGCCAGGAAGCCACGTGGCGGAGCGACGTCGCGTGTGCGTGCGCTCAATTCGGCTAGCGGCAGCCGTGCCTTGGCGGCAGCGATCTCGTCGCGCTTGTAGGCTTCTATTCTGCGCAGGATGTCGGTCACGCGGCTACCTGTTCGAAACCTTGACCAGGGCATCGAGAACCCCAAGTGCGCGGCCATTGTCGATTGCGGCGGCGGCGGCCTCGATACCTTCGGCCAGCGTGTCCACATGCCCGCCGACGACCAGACCCGCACCGGCATTCATCAGCACCGTGTCCCGATAGGCGCCCTGGCTTCCCGAGAGCATCCTGCGCAACGCCTGCGCGTTGAAGGCCGCATCGCCACCGCGCAGGTCTTCGCGCGAATAGCGCTTGAGCCCGACCTGCTCAGGAGTGAGTACAAAGGTCTTCAGCGCACCGTCGGCAAGCTCGGCCACATGCGTTTCGCCGGTGGTGGTGATCTCGTCGAAGCCGTCGCCATGCACGACCCAGGCACGGTCGGCATTCAGCTCCTTCAGTGTCTCGGCTACCGGTTCCACCCATTCCGGCGAGAAGACCCCCACCATCTGACGGGTGACGCCTGCCGGGTTGGAGAGTGGCCCGAGCAGATTGAAAATGGTGCGCGTGCCGAGTTCGGCGCGCGTGGGGCCGACATGGCGCATGGCCGGATGGTGCGAGGGTGCGAACATGAAGCCGACGCCCGCTTCACGCACGCATGCGCCGATCAGATCGGGCTCGAGGTCGATCTTCACGCCGAGCGCGGTCAGCACATCGGACGCACCCGTCTGCGAGGAAAGGCCGCGATTGCCGTGCTTGGCGACCGGTACGCCGCAGCCGGCAATGACGAAAGCCGAGGCGGTCGAGATGTTGACGCTGTGCGAGCCGTCACCACCGGTGCCGACGATGTCGATGGCGCCTGCCGGTACATCCACGCGCAGCATCTTGTCGCGCATGGTGGCAACCGCACCCATGATCTCGCCGACCGTTTCGCCGCGCACGCGCAGCGCCATCAGGAAGGCGCCGATCTGGCCGGGCGTGGCATCGCCCGACATGATGATGTCAAAGGCCTCGCGCGCTTCCTCGTAGGAGAGGGCGGCACCGGTGGCGACCTTGGCCAAATGTGGTTTGAGCGTGCTCATCGTGGTCAGAAAGCCAGTGCCTGGCTGATCGCATTGCGGTCAACCGTGACTTTGTATTGAGCCTGCAGCTGCGCGACCAGTTGATCGAGAAGATCGTCGGACATGCCGGCGGTGAATTGCTGGCGAGCATCCTCGGGAACGGAGTCCGGACCGGCGCCAGCAGGCTCGAAGGATTCGACCACCTTGAACAGGATCTGGGCATCACCCGTAGGGGACGAAACCAGGCCTTCATCGCCTTCGGCAACGCTGAATGCAGCCGCAACGCCAGCCTCCCCGAAGTCGACATCGTCGATCCCGCGCTTCAATCCGCGCTTGGTCTGCTTTTCCAGCGACAGTTCACCGGCCAGCACATCAAGCGAGGTGCCGTCCTTCACGCGTTTGCGCAATTCCTCGCCTTTGGCGGCAAGGCGCTTTGCCGTCTCGGCCTTGGTCCAGTCGGCGACGACCTGGTCGCGCACCTCGTCCAGCGCGCGGTCACGGGCAGGAGTGACGCCTTCCACCTCATAGAAGACGTAGCCGTTCGAGCCGATATTCAACGGCGGGTTCTCAATCCCCGTCTCGGCTTCGAAGGCAGCCTGAAGCAGATCGCGCGACTGCGGCAAGGTGTTGATGACGTTTCCATCCGGTGCCTGTGCCGAACGGCTGATGGCGTCGACGGTGACGACCTTCAGCTTGAGCCGGTCCGCGGCCTCCTTCATCGATTCGCCGGCGGCGCGGGCATCCTCATAGGAATCATGCACTTCCAGAAGGACGCGGCTTGCTTCGGCCAGCGCCAACTCCTTGCGGATTTCCGCCGATGCCTCGGCGAGCGATTTCACCACTTGTGGCTTGATCTCAGTGACGCGCAGCAGAAGCGGGCCGAATGCGCCTTGAACGACAGGGCTGACCTCGTTTTCGGCAAGTACGAAGGCGGCATCGGCCACCGCCTTGTCGGCAATCCTGTCCTTGGTCAGCGTTCCCAGGCCGGTGTCGGCCATGGTCTTGCCTTCGGCGGTGACGATCTTTTCGAAGGTCGCACCGCCAGCGATGGAATCGCGCGCGGCCTGGGCGGCTTCCGGCGTCGTGAACACGATCTGCTCGATGGTGCGTGCTTCCGGCGTCGTGAAACGATCCTTGTTCTTTTCGTAGTCCTCGCGCACCTGCTCTTCGCTGACGGAAGATTCGTCGACGATGTCTTCCGGCTCGAGCTTGATGTAGGAAATCTTGCGATATTCCGGTGCCGCGTAGTCCTGCTTGTTCTCCTCGAACCAGGCGGAAAGGATGTCATTGGCGGGTGCCTCGATCGGCTCTACCAGCGCCTTCGGCAACACCAGGTAATCGACGGTCCGGTCCTCGCCATTATAGAGCGCCACCGCGCGCAGGAAGGTGTCGGGAGCCTTCAGCCCATCCGCGACGGCTTCGATGATCTGCTGACGCACCGCCATCTGGGCGCGGCTGTTGAAATAGTCGTCGGGGCGCATGCCGACCTGGCGCAGCACATAGTCGAACTGCTGGCGGTTGAAGCGCCCGTCCGGGCCCTGGAAGGCAGGGTCTTCCGCCGTCAGCGAAGCGAGCCTGTCCTTGGACAGGCCGAGGCCGAGATTGCGCGCCTGCTCGTCGAGCACGGCACCGGCGACGAGTTGTGCAAGCACCTGGTTGTCGATGCCCAGGGCGGTGAGCTGGTCGCGCGTCAGCCGGCGCCCGAACTGCTGCGACAGCACATTGACCTGACGGTCGTAAGCCAACCGGTATTCCGTGGTGGAGACGGAACTGCCGCCAACGGTGACAACCTTGTCGCCGCCACCACCACCGACGATCTGATCGGAAATGCCCCAGACCGCGAAACTGGCCACCAAAAGCATCAGAAGCAGCTTGGCGACCCAAGTTCCAGCGGCTTTGCGCAAGCTATCGAGCATATTCAGATCCGGTTGTTGAATGTCTTCGTGTAGAGTGTCCGAACTATCGGCAATAACCCCCTCGGGTGCAAAACTCAATGCGCATATACATGCCGGAGGTGCCGTTTTCCTGTGATTGTAGCGAATCCAGAATGCGTATCACTTTAGGGCGAGGTGGAGAAAGAATTGTGGATTCCAAGCCTTGCTTGCAACTCGTTGAATATATTGTTGTTTGTGGATTTTGGGTTCCGTCATTCGGATGCCGTGTAAATGACAGGAACCTCAAAGCCCTCGTACTGGCTGCGTCGCTTTGCTCGCCTTCGGCAATTGCTTTGCGTCCCGTTTTTGATAGGGAGATTGAGGATCATCGCCATCAACGCAGGGAGACAGTGAACCATGACGCCAGGAATTCGCCCGTTGGTCGCCGGTAACTGGAAGATGAACGGGACGAGCGCCTCGCTTGGTGAACTGCGCGAGATCGGACATGGTTTCATGCGAGGCCTCGATGCCGATACAGAAGCGTTGCTCTGTGTCCCCACCACGCTGCTCACGCGCGCTGCCGAGATTCTTGCCAGCACGCCGGTTCGCGTCGGTGGAGAAGATTGCCATACCAAGCCAAAGGGTGCTCACACCGGCGATATCTCGGCTGAGATGCTGAAGGATGCCGGTGCCTCGCATGTCATCGTCGGGCATTCGGAGCGCCGCACCGACCATGGCGAAGACGATGCAACGGTAAGGGCCAAGGCGGAAGCAGCCTGGCGGGCCGGTCTGGTCGCGATCATCTGCGTGGGCGAAACCCAGGCCGAGCGCGAAGGCGGCGCGACCCTTGCGGTGCTTTCAAGGCAGATCGAGGGTTCGGTGCCAGCAAGCGCCACCGCCGCCAATATGATCGTGGCCTATGAACCGGTCTGGGCCATTGGTACCGGCCTGACACCGACCGTGCAGGATGTGGCGCAAGCGCATGCGCATATCCGTGCCCGTCTTGCCGAAACGCTTGGTTCCGAAGCTGGTAGGGTTCGCATTCTTTATGGGGGGTCGGTCAAGCCGTCGAATGCGGTCGAATTGCTGGCGGTCGCCAACGTCGATGGAGCCCTGGTGGGCGGCGCCAGCCTGAAGGCGGCCGATTTCCTCGGCATTGCGGAAGCCTATCAGGCGATGTAGTCCGCTTTTTCGTTGTAAACCCTGTGCTTGACCCCATATTCGGGCACGGGCTTGGAAATGCCATGAAAGCGTTGTATTGAGCCGCCTCCACATCAAGCGAAGCGCGCTTTGCGCCCGCAAATCCGCCAAATCCAGGTGAAGTCATGGAAACCGTAGTCATCGTCATTCATCTGATGGTCGTTCTCGCGCTCGTCGGGCTCATCCTGATGCAGCGTTCGGAAGGCGGCGGACTGGGCATCGGCGGCGGTTCGGGTTTCATGACAGCACGGGGTGCGGCCAATGCGCTGACGCGGGCGACGGCGATCCTGGCGGCCGTCTTCTTCATCACTTCGCTGTCGCTGTCGCTGATCGCGCGTTACGGCGAGCGCCCGACCGACATTCTCGACCGCGTGCCTACCACGCAGGACGGGGCCGCTCCGAGCCAAGGCACCGGCGGCGGTGTTCTCGACCAACTCGGCGGTGCGCCGGCAACGCCTCCTTCCAGCAACGACGATGCCGCACCGGCCCCCACGGCGCCGGCAACAGCCCCGGCCACGCCACAGGTTCCGAACCAGTAAGACGGTACGCCGTTACTGTTCCTGTTGTGTAATAGGCACAGTAACGACAAATACGATTCTGCGAGCCTGAATCCGGTCTCGGTGCATCACGGTTCGCTTGAGATTTTCAACGTTAATTGCTTATAAATCCCGCAGCGGCAGTGTCGGCATATCGCACCGCATGAACATGCGTTGCCGCGTGATATCGAAATATCGGGATAGTCATAATGCACATTCGCGGTCTCATTTTCTTGGGCCTTTGCGCTGCCATCGGCATGTCGATTCCAGCTCACGCCGACACAACGCCGACGAAGACCTATCTGTTTCCGTCCAAGGCAAAGGCGGATGACGCCGGTGCCAAGGAAAAGACGGTCAAGAAGAGGCTGACGGCCAAAGAGCAAGCCAGGCAGAAATCGGCTGCCGAAGCCAAGACCAGGAAGGACGAGAAGAAGACTACCAAGGCTGCCGCCACCAAGGCTTCGGGCGGCAAGGTCAAGGCAGGGACGGCTGCCGCTGCTGCCGCAATCGTCCTCGATGACCCCACGACCATCGCGCAGACTGGTAATAACGGCGAATTGCGCAGCGAGGGCGCCGATAGGCCGCAAGGCGGCTTCCTTGCCGTGCTCTTCGGCGGCGATGCCTCCTCACCACGCATGCTGCCGCAGACGCGCGCGCTCGATGCTGCCCTCGAGCAGCGCCAGGCCCAGAAGAACTTCAAGGTCAGATCGGATTTCGAGCCGCAGACCGTTGAATTTTCCGGTTATCCGCGCGGAACGATCGTCATCGATACCGCCTCACGCTATCTCTATCTGGTCGAATCATCTTCAAAAGCCCGCCGCTATGCCATCGCAGTCGGCAGGGAAGGCCTGCAGTTCAAGGGAATGACAACGGTCGGCGACAAGCAGGAGTGGCCGCGATGGATTCCGACCAAGGAAATGCAGGAGCGCGAGCCGCGCAAGTATGGCCAGTACAAGGATGGGATGCCTGGCGGGGTCAACAATCCCCTCGGTGCACGCGCCATCTATCTCTATGACGGCAAGAAAGATACCTATCTGCGCATTCATGGCACCAACCAGCCGGAAACCGTCGGCACAAGTGCATCGAATGGCTGCTTCCGCATGGTCAATGACCATGTCATCGACCTTTATCGAAGGGTCAAAACGGGCACGACAGTCGTCGTGATGTGATGTAGGCCGATATATCTCAAGGGCCGGTTTTGCCGGCCCTTTTTGTTTGGGCTGACGAGCCCGATGAAAATCATGCCGGGAAAAGACGCAACGGGGCGATTTTCCACTGGCGGAATCAATCCCGGGGCGATAAGCGATAATTCCCATGGCGCGATATGTATTCATCACCGGCGGCGTGGTTTCCTCACTTGGAAAAGGCATCGCCGCAGCGGCCCTTGGGGCTCTCCTGCAGGCACGCGGTTATCGCGTGCGCATCCGCAAGCTCGACCCTTACCTGAATGTCGATCCCGGCACGATGTCGCCCTATCAGCACGGCGAAGTCTTCGTGACGGATGACGGTGCGGAGACCGACCTGGACCTTGGCCACTATGAGCGCTTTACGGGGCGCTCGGCCAACCAGCAGGACAACATCACCACCGGGCGCATCTACAAGAACATCATCGAGCGCGAGCGCCGTGGCGATTATCTCGGCGCGACCGTGCAGGTGATTCCGCACGTCACCGACGAGATCAAGAATTTCGTGCTCGGCGGCAATGACGATTTCGACTTCGTGTTGTGCGAGATCGGCGGCACCGTCGGCGATATCGAGGCGATGCCGTTCCTGGAGGCCATCCGCCAGATCGGCAACGACCTGCCGCGCAACAATGCCGTCTATGTGCATCTCACGCTGATGCCCTTCATCCCGACGGCCGGCGAGTTGAAGACCAAGCCTACCCAGCATTCGGTCAAGGAACTGCGCTCGATCGGTATTGCGCCGGACGTGCTTCTGGTTCGCGCCGACCGGCCGATCCCGGCCGAGGAGCGCCGCAAGCTGTCGCTGTTCTGCAATGTGCGCCAATCTGCGGTCATCCAGGCGCTGGATGTCGGCCATATCTACGATGTGCCGGCCGCCTATCACAAGGAAGGGCTGGATTCGGAAGTGCTTGCCGCTTTCGGCATCGATCCGGCGCCCAAGCCGCGGCTGGATGCATGGACGGATGTTACGACGCGTATCCATAATCCGGAAGGCGAGGTGACCATTGCCATCGTCGGCAAATATACCGGCCTCAAGGATGCCTATAAGTCACTAATCGAGGCGCTGTCGCATGGTGGCCTGGCCAACCGGGTGCGCGTCAAGCTCGACTGGATCGAATCGGAAATCTTCGAGAAGGAAGACCCAGCCCCGTGGCTGGAGAAGGTGCACGGCATATTGGTGCCGGGCGGCTTTGGCGAGCGCGGTTCGGAAGGCAAGATCCTTGCGGCGAAATTCGCCCGTGAGCGCAAGGTGCCATATTTCGGCATCTGCTTCGGCATGCAGATGGCCTGCATCGAGGCGGCGCGGTCGCTTGCCGGCATCGAGAAGGCCTCCTCTACCGAATTCGGTGAGACCAAGGAACCGGTCGTCGGCCTGATGACCGAGTGGCTGAAGGGCAACATGCTCGAAAAGCGTCGCGAGGCCGGTGATTTGGGCGGGACGATGCGGCTCGGCGCCTATGAAGCACGCCTCCGTGAGGGCTCGAAGATCGCCGATATCTATGGCAGCACGGAGATTTCCGAACGTCACCGCCACCGCTACGAGGTCAATATCGACTACAAGGATCGGCTGGAGGCTTGCGGGCTGTTGTTTGCCGGCATGTCGCCGGACGGCGTGTTGCCGGAAACGGTTGAATATCCCGACCATCCCTGGTTCATCGGCGTGCAGTATCACCCCGAACTGAAGAGCCGCCCGCTCGATCCGCACCCGCTGTTCGCCAGTTTCATCGAAGCAGCGGTGGAACAGAGCCGGTTAGTGTAAATCTTCCATAGCTAAAAGGGCGGCAGGCCGAAGCCTGCCGCCCTTTTTCGTTTAATCGGCTGTGATGCTTAGTTGCTGCCGCCCAGGACGCGTGGGCTGACCAGTACCGGCTCGTTGGCACCGATGGCCGCCGAAGACGAATAGTCAACGGCAGCAGGGGTGTTGACGACGACCGCAGCCGGAGCGGCATCGCCGGAACGTGCGGACGAGGGCAAGCTGGTCGTGGCGATCGTAGCCGAGGCCGGGTTTTCGATGAGCGAAGCGGGAGCCGCATCATCATAGGCGAAGGCCGCGCCGGTGACGGTGGAAAGGGCAACCGCAAGGGCGAGTGCGATCTTGTTCATGATAAGTCTCCTGTTTCCTGTTCGGTTCAAAAAATCTTCTGGGTGACGTTCGCGTCGTCCGATGCTGGGTAGATATGTGAACATTCTGCGGGTTGCATCGCCGGATTTGTGAACAGTGTGTCGGCTAACGAAATCATCAAAACGGCGTGTGCTCGGGCGAGCGGCATTCAACGATTTGTGAGGACGGGAGGGAGCATGGGGCAGGCATCCGCCTGCGTCCGCGAAAGAGGAGCGCTTGAATGACGAACGGTTTTGATGCACATGCGAACGCGATGACCATGTCTCGTGCCCTCGACCATCTTGTGCTGCCGACAACATCGTTGCACACAGCACGCGAGCGGCTGGCGCAGCTTGGCTTCACGGTAGCCCCGGCGGGGCACCATCCGTTCGGCACCGAGAACGTCTGCGTTTATTTGAGCGACGGCACCTTCATCGAACCCTTGGCCATTGGCGACGAGGCGCAGGCACGATCGTCCGCCGATGAAGGAAATGTCTTTGTGGCGCGTGACCGGCAGTTTCGTGCGCGCAATGGCGACGAGGGTTTTTCGGCGCTTGTGTTGGCCACCGATGATGCCGACGGCGACCATGCAGCGTTCGTGCGTGCCGGTATCTCCGCTGGAAAACGGCTCGATTTTTCGCGACACTTCACCGACGCCTCGGGCAATACCGATATAGCGTCGTTCCGTCTGGCTTTTGCCGCCGAGAAGACTGCGCCTGATGCGTTTTTCTTTACCTGTCAGCGCGTCAATGCACCCAAGGTGGACCGTAGTGCGCTGCAGGCGCATGAAAACGGGGTGAGGCGTATCGTAGGGATGCTGGCAGTGAGTGAAGACCCGTCGGCTTCCGGTAAATTCCTGTCGGCGCTCCTCGGCACCGAAAGGACGACCACCTCGGATGAGCAAGTCGATTTCCAACTGTCAAACGCCGTTGTCCGTTGTGTCACGCCAGCGGTTTATGAACAGGTTACGGGTCAGGCCGCGCCCGGATTGGCAAGGATTCGGCTTGCTGCCGTCATTTTCGAGGTGCAGGCCCTTGCCGCTACAGAAGCCGTGTTGAGAAACAATGCCATCGGCCATGAGCACCGTGGCGGGCGAGTGGTCGTACCGGCTGCTGCCGGGCAGGGGGCCGTTTTCATTTTCGAGGAATCCGCATGAGTGCGCCTAACCCCCATGTGACCGTCGGCAATGTGGTTTTCGGCAATGCCGCACCGCTTGCGTTGATCGCCGGTCCCTGCCAACTCGAATCGCGTCAGCACGCATTCGATATGGCTGGCAGCCTGAAGGAATTGACGGGCAAGCTTGGGATCGGCTTGGTCTACAAGACCAGCTACGACAAGGCCAACCGCACCTCGCTTTCCGGCACACGCGGGGCGGGGCTCGAAGCTGCGCTGCCGGTGTTCGAGGCCTTGCGCAAGGAACTTGGAGTGCCGGTGCTGACCGACGTGCATACCGAAGAACAATGCGCAATCGTCGCGCCGGTGGTCGACATATTGCAGATCCCGGCTTTTCTTTCGCGCCAGACTGATCTGCTGATTGCCGCCGCCCACACCGGCAAGGTGGTGAATGTGAAGAAGGGCCAGTTCCTGGCGCCGTGGGATATGAAGAATGTCGTCGCCAAGGTAACGGAATCGGGCAATGCCAATGTTCTGGTGACGGAGCGCGGAGCATCCTTCGGCTACAACACGCTGGTTTCCGATATGCGCTCGCTGCCGATCATGGCCGAGATCGGAGCACCGGTCATTTTCGATGCCACGCATTCGGTACAGCAGCCCGGCGGAAAGGGCGGTTCTTCTGGTGGCGAGCGCCGTTTTGTGGAAACTTTGGCGCGTGCGGCGGTAGCGGTCGGTGTTGCGGGCGTGTTCATCGAGACGCACCAGGATCCGGATAATGCGCCCTCCGATGGGCCGAATATGGTGCCGCTGAAGGACTTGCCGCCTCTGCTGGAACGACTGATGGCCTTCGACCGTATCGCCAAGACCGCCGGTTGAGGTTGCCGCCGGGCGGCGATAGGCTGTTCGGGCGAGGGGCGTACCAAGGAGAACGCCATGTCAGTCGCCCGGGTAACCGAGATCACGTCATCTTCGACCAGTAGTTTCGAGGACGCCATCGAGCAGGGCATCGCGCGCGCCGTCAAGACGCTCAAGAATGTCGAGGGTGCGTGGATCCAGGAGCAGAAGGTGGTGGTCGAGGGTGGCCAGATCACCGCTTATCGCGTGAACATGAAGGTGACCTTCATCCTGGAAGATTAGGCCGAGTGGCTCTCGAACGCCGCGATCACATTCAGGAACCTTCAGGCAGGCTCCTCATTGACGTTCGTGTCAACGAACAACGAGGAGAATGAAGATGCCAACAGTTTCCGGCCACACCGACGCCATTGCCGCTTCGCGCGTGATCGGCACCGCTGTCTACAACACCGCAGGCGATCGCATCGGCTCGATCGAGGATGTGATGCTCGACAAGACATCGAACGGCATCATGTTCGCCGTGATCGGTTTCGGCGGTTTCCTCGGTATTGGTGAGAAATATCATGCCATCCCGTGGTCGGTGCTCGACTATGAGATCGACCAGGGTGGTTATGTGGTGCCCTTCACGAAGGAGCAACTGGAAGCTGCCCCGGTCTATTCCATCAATGAGCTGACCGGCGCGGACGGAATGAGGGCACGCGATGCTTCCTATGATTATTACAAGGTCGATCCCTACTGGTGATGCTATCGTCAGTTGTGAGAAAAAGCCCCGCCTGCGTGTCGGCGGGGCTTTTTCATGGTGCTGACGGTTTGCGTTTACGGCAGCTTCCGCTAAGAGAAGCCACGATTTTTACCGTCACCATCGAGGGCTCTGAATGACCACCATCATCGATATTATCGGCCGCGAAATCCTGGACAGCCGCGGCAATCCTACCGTGGAAGTGGATGTGGTGCTCGAGGACGGCTCCATGGGGCGTGCTGCCGTACCCTCCGGCGCTTCCACAGGCGCGCATGAAGCGGTCGAATTGCGCGATGGCGGCACGCGCTATCTCGGCAAGGGCGTGGAGCGGGCGGTGGAAGCCGTCAATGGCGAGATTTGCGAGGCGATCGGCGGTCTGGAAGCCGAACATCAGGCCGAGGTAGACCAGGTCATGATCGATCTCGACGGCACCCCCAACAAGAGCCGGCTTGGCGCCAATGCCATTCTGGGCGTGTCGCTCGCGGTCGCCAAGGCGGCTGCGGAAGCCTCCGGTCTGCCGCTCTATCGCTATCTCGGCGGCCCCAACGCCCGCGTGCTGCCGGTGCCGATGATGAATATCATCAATGGTGGCGCCCATGCCGACAATCCGATCGACTTCCAGGAATTCATGATCATGCCGGTGGGCGCCGCTTCGATCCGCGAGGCGGTGCGCTGGGGCTCGGAGATTTTCCATACGCTGAAGAAGGGCCTGAAGGACGCCGGTCACAACACCAATGTCGGCGACGAAGGCGGCTTCGCACCGAACCTGAAGAGCGCGCAGGCGGCTCTGGATTTCATCATGGGCTCGATAGAAAAGGCAGGCTACAAGCCGGGCGAGGACGTCTTCATCGGCTTGGATTGTGCGGCGACCGAGTTCTTCAAGGACGGTTCCTACGTTTATGAGGGCGAGAAGAAGACGCGCGATGCCAAGGCCCAGGCCAAATATCTGGCCAAGCTGGTTGCCGACTATCCGATCATCTCGATCGAGGACGGCATGGCCGAGGACGATTGGGACGGCTGGAAATACTTGACCGATCTCGTGGGCAGCAAGGCGCAGCTTGTCGGCGACGACCTGTTCGTGACCAACACGGCGCGCCTGCGCGATGGTATCCGCATGGGCGTCGCCAATTCGATCCTGGTCAAGGTCAATCAGATCGGCTCGCTGACTGAGACGCTGGATGCCGTGGAGACCGCGCACAAGGCAAGCTACACGGCGGTGATGTCGCATCGTTCGGGCGAGACGGAGGATTCCACCATCGCCGATCTTGCCGTCGCCACCAATTGCGGACAGATCAAGACCGGCTCGCTGGCGCGCTCCGACCGGCTTGCGAAATACAACCAGCTTATCCGCATCGAGGAGGAACTGGGCAGCCAAGCGCGCTATGCCGGACGCTCGATCCTCAAGGGATAGGAACGAGCTGCTGGTCAGGCTGGCCAAGCCTGCGGACAAAAGGGCGAGGGAAACCTCGCCCTTTTTGCATCGCAGGCGCAGAAATCAGGCCCCTCGTAACCGTCCATTAAGCAAGAATGCGCGAGATGGAACGAGAGGGAATGCTTATGTGGACACGCCAGCACAAGGACAGGAAGACAGGTCGGCTGATCGTGCCGGCGCTTGCAGTGCTGTTCCTGTCCTATTTCGGCTTCCATGCCTATCACGGCGAATACGGCATCTATTCCAAGTACCAATTGCACGCGCGTGCTGCCCAGTTGCAGGGCAAGCTCGATGCTATCCGCGTCCAGCGGATCGAGCTGGAACGCCGGGTGCAACTGCTGCATGACGGGACGCTGGAAAAGGACATGCTTGACGAGCAGGCCCGCAAGGCGCTTAACTTGTCCCACGCCGACGAGATAACCATCATGCGGCCGGCGCATCGCGCGAATTAACCGAACATCGGTTAATCGATAATATCTTTAATGATTATAGGTATTTAAGCGCATGCCAGCCATGCATTTTTCCGCATGGCAGAAGCCATGATTGCATGCTAGTTTTCTGCCAATTCGAGGGGGTGAAGCATCCTCTCAGTGTCCGTCAAGAGACAGTAACAGGGAGTGATGCATGGCTGCTGCCGCCAAAAGGGCGCCCGCGAAATCGAAAGCGGACGCCAAATCCGGTTCCAACCCCGTAACCCCCAAACCCGTTGAATTCACCAAGGAACAGGAGCTTTCGGCCTATCGCCACATGCTTCTGATCCGGCGCTTCGAGGAGAAGGCCGGCCAACTCTACGGCATGGGCTTCATCGGGGGCTTCTGTCACCTCTATATCGGCCAAGAGGCGGTGGTGACCGGCATGCAGATGGCGCTGATCGAGGGCGACCAGATGATCACGGCCTATCGCGACCACGGCCATATGCTGGCGATGGACATGTCGCCGCGCGGCGTGATGGCCGAGCTTACAGGGCGGCAAGGCGGCTACTCCAAGGGCAAGGGTGGCTCCATGCACATGTTCTCCAAGGAAAAGCAGTTCTATGGCGGCCACGGCATCGTCGGTGCACAGGTGCCGCTCGGCACTGGTCTGGCCTTCGCCAATCGCTACCGCGGCAACAAGAATGTGTCGCTGACCTATTTCGGTGATGGCGCTGCCAACCAGGGCCAGGTCTACGAAAGCTTCAACATGGCTTCGCTATGGAAGTTGCCGGTGATCTACATCATCGAAAACAACCGTTATGCGATGGGCACTTCGGTGACGCGTTCGTCGGCCGAAACCGATTTCTCGCAGCGCGGCACCTCTTTCCGCATCCCTGGCATCCAGGTGGATGGCATGGACGTGCGCGCGGTGAAGGCGGCGGGCGAGATGGCGACCGAATGGTGCCGCGCCGGCAAGGGCCCGATCATCCTCGAAATGCAGACCTATCGCTATCGCGGTCACTCCATGTCGGACCCGGCGAAATACCGGACCAAGGAGGAGGTGCAGAAGATGCGCTCCGAGCATGACCCGATCGAGCAGGTCAAGGCGCGTCTGTTCGACAAGAAATGGGCGAGCGAGGACGATCTGAAGGCGATCGACAAGGAGGTGCGCGACATCGTGGCCGATGCGGCCGAATTCGCGCAGACCGACCCCGAGCCGGATGCATCCGAGCTCTGGACCGACATCGTACATTAAGGGGAGGGCTGGGATATGCCGATCGAAATTCTCATGCCCGCGCTCTCGCCGACGATGGAAGAGGGCAATCTGGCCAAATGGCTGAAGAACGAGGGCGACAAGGTCGTTGCCGGCGACGTGATCGCCGAGATCGAAACCGACAAGGCCACGATGGAAGTCGAGGCCGTCGATGAAGGCACGCTGGGCAAGATCCTGATCGCGGCCGGCACCGAGGGCGTGAAGGTGAACACGCCGATCGCAGTGCTTCTGGCCGATGGCGAAAGCGCAGACGCTATTGCCTCTTTCGCTAATGGGGCCGCGGCAGGTGCTGGCGGGGGCGAGAAGGCACCCGCTGATGCGTCCACTACTCCGGCGGGCGATGCGGCCGACTCCTCCCGGAAGGAGGAGGGCAAGGCTGCGCCTGTCGCCGCTGCCCCCAAGGTGGAAGTCGCTGCCGATCCGGACATTCCGGCTGGCACGGAGATGGTTTCGACCACGGTGCGCGAGGCATTGCGCGACGCGATGGCCGAGGAAATGCGCCGCGACGAAGACGTGTTCGTGATGGGCGAAGAAGTCGCCGAATATCAGGGCGCCTACAAGATCACTCAAGGGCTGCTGCAGGAGTTCGGCGACCGGCGCGTGGTCGATACGCCGATCACCGAACACGGTTTTGCCGGCGTCGGTGTCGGTGCGGCCTTCGCCGGGCTGAAGCCGATCGTAGAGTTCATGACCTTCAACTTCGCCATGCAGGCGATCGACCAGATCGTGAATTCGGCGGCTAAGACGCTCTATATGTCGGGCGGCCAGATGGGCGCTCCGATCGTCTTCCGTGGTCCGAACGGAGCTGCCGCGCGCGTCGCGGCCCAACACTCGCAGTGCTATGCGGCCTGGTACAGCCATATTCCGGGGCTGAAAGTGGTGATGCCTTATACGGCGGCCGACGCCAAGGGCCTGCTGAAGGCGGCGATCCGCGATCCCAATCCGGTGATCTTCCTCGAAAACGAGATTCTCTACGGGCAGCATTTCGACGTGCCCAAGCTGGATGATTTCGTGCTGCCCATCGGCAAGGCACGCATCCACAAGCAAGGCAAGGACGCCACCATCGTCTCCTTCGGCATCGGCATGACCTATGCGGTGAAGGCCGAGGCGGAGTTGCGCGAGATGGGTATCGATGTCGAGATCATCGATCTTCGCACCATCCGGCCGCTCGATTTCGACACGGTGATCGCTTCGGTCAAGAAGACCAATCGCCTCGTCGTGGTGGAAGAAGGCTTCCCGCAGAGTTCGGTCGGCGACCATATCGCCAGCCAGGTCATGCAGCGCGCATTCGATTTCCTCGACGCGCCCGTGATCACCATTGCCGGCAAGGATGTGCCGATGCCTTATGCGGCCAATCTCGAAAAGCTGGCGCTGCCCAATGTCGGCGAGGTCGTCGAGGCGGTCAAAGCCGTCACTTATCGCTAAGGGGGGACGCTCATGCCGATCAACATCACGATGCCGGCCCTCTCGCCTACGATGGAAGAGGGCAATCTCGCCAAGTGGCTGGTCAAGGAAGGCGACAAGGTCTCTCCCGGCGATGTGATCGCCGAGATTGAGACCGACAAGGCGACGATGGAAGTCGAGGCCGTGGATGAAGGCACGGTGGCAAAGCTCGTCGTGCCCGCCGGCACCGAAGGCGTGAAGGTCAACGCGCTGATCGCCGTGCTGGCGGCGGACGGCGAGGATGTGGCTGCCGCGGCCAATGCGGGCGGCGATGTTGCCGACCCTGCCAAGGCCGAGGCGAAGCCGGACAAGGCACAGGTTACCTCCCCCTCGGATGGGGGAGGTCGCGCCGAAGGCGCGGGTGGGGGTGAGAAGCCTGCTGCAACGCCAGCGGCCCCCACCCCGGTGCTGCGCACCGACCCTCCCCACAAGGGGGAGGGTAATGGTGCCGCTCGCACCTTCGCTTCGCCGCTTGCGCGCCGCATCGCCAAGGAGGCCGGCATCGATG
>JBARWP010000138.1:0-1892 GCA_049646905.1 Pseudaminobacter sp.
CGTCAAGGCCACCATCGCCCCCTACAAATATCCGCGCTCGGTCCGCTTCATCGAAGCGTTGCCGAAGACCCAGACCGGCAAGATCCAGCGTTTCCGGTTGCGCGAACACGCGCCCTGACGGCGGGCAAGGCCGCGGACGTGCCCCCCGCAAAAGTTCGAAGCGGAAATCCTCTGCTCCGAAGCTTGCTTGATGTCGGGACCGAGCAGCCCCTGAGGAGCCGATAATGGTCCTCACTTTTCAGTCGCATCTCGCCGGACGTCGGCATGCCGAATCCCCCGATCATGCGCAGTAACGTCGTCTTGCGGAGAAGGGCAACAGCCGAACGATCTAAGCGAGACTCCGGGAACTGAAGGTTGGGCGACGGCCCCTCCCTACGGCAGGGGCCGTCCCGTCATGGAGCCCAGTTTGCAGCGGAGCCCAACGAAATCGGCCCTTCCGCCTCGTCCGTGCGGCAGACCAGCGGCCAGAGGAATGCGGTCAAAGGAATATCGACCCATACAGTCCGTATAAACGCAAAAGCCGTCGCCCTGGACCCCGGAGCGTGGCAAGCCTTACCTTCATTCCCGGCCCCACCGGTATGAGAATTGACGCGCATCGGAACGAACGCCAATTCACGGGAGATGGGAATGTCCTTCAGGTTCAAGGAAGCTTTTCACACCACACAGTCCGCCCTTGACGCCGAGCCGGGGCAGGCGCTCGCCACCTTCTCCGCGCAGTCGCGGCTGGGCGACGGTGTGAATAGCCAGGTCGCCGTACGCCAGTTCTCCGTCGGCGTCGACGAGCCACCGAGCCTGGGCGGCGGCGACACTGCGCCCAATCCGGTCGAATACATCCTGGCCGCCCTCGGCTCTTGCCAGGAGATCACCTACCGGCTCTACGCCGATGCCCTCGGCATCCCGGTGAACAACGTGTCGGTGAAACTCGACGGCCACATCGACCTTCGCGGCTTCTTCGATGTCGACAAGTCCGTCCGACCGGGATACCGGAACATCGTCGCGGAAGTGGCGATCGACAGCCCCGCCTCCGAGGAGCAGTTGCTGCGGCTCAAGCAGATCGTCGACAGCCACTGCCCCGTCCTCGATATCCTGCAGAATCAGACGCCGGTGGAGCTCACCCTGCGCAAGGTCCAGGTCGCCGAGGCCGCCGAATAGGACCTGCCGTTACCCCATCCCTTCAAGACGCAGGGTTGCAGCGACTTTAAAATCAAGTCGTTGATCTTGTTGATGATCCTTGTCGTACGGCCAATCCCGCTCACACGGCGCAGCATCAGGAGGCGCCGCCGCTATAACTCAAATACGGCAACCACGCCTATTGGAGAAGTGGCGGCGAGGCGACCATCTTATGGCATGACTACATGCAGGCTTGCCGCTTGTCTCGACGAACAAGAAAGCCTGTCCCGGCGAACCGGAGCGGGCAGGCGGGACGTTGGTGCGATCATGGTGGCGCGCAATCACGGCGGTGTCAGGTCAGGGGAAAGTCTCCGGCCACGATATGCTGAAAAGCTCATCGAGGCCATCCCGCCCCATCCGGGAAGGTGCGGACCGACGATCACGCCTTGCCTTCCAGCATCGGCGTTTCGTCGCGGCGCAGGGTCAGGACCTCCACGCCGGTCTTCGTGACGGCGACCGTGTGCTCGAACTGGGCGGAGAGCTTCCGGTCGTCGGTCATGACCGTCCATCCGTCGCTCGCAGTCGAAACCTTGCGGGTGCCCTGGTTGACCATCGGCTCGACGGTGAAGACCATGCCCTCGCGCAGCTTCAAGCCGGTTCCCGGCCGCCCGAAATTGAGCACCTGCGGTTCCTCGTGCATCTCGCGGCCGATGCCATGCCCGCAATATTCCCGCACGACCGAGTAGCCGTTGCGTTTGGCATGGCGTTCGATCGCGAAGCCG
>JBARWP010000139.1:0-2397 GCA_049646905.1 Pseudaminobacter sp.
GGCAAGGCCGGTGGCGATGCTGGTGCCCGACAAGCCGGCCATGCGCAGCGCGCCGGGCGAGAGCGGCCAGATTTACCGGCGCCGCTTCCGGGATGCCAAGCCGATCAATTTCGGTTCCCGCTCCCCGCATGACCTGCCGGTCCACGGTGTGGATGTGTCGCGCTGGCAAGGCGAGATCAACTGGCCGAAGCTGCGCAGCCAGGGCGCAAATTTCGCCTATATCAAGGCGACCGATGGCGGCGACCACCTCGACCCGATGTTCAAGAAGAATTGGCGCGGTGCCGCCGAGGCGGGGCTGAAGCGGGGCGCCTATCATTTCTTCTACTGGTGCCGCGTGGCCAGTGAGCAGGCCGACTGGTTCATCCGCAACGTGCCGAAGGTGCCCGGTGCGCTGCCGCCGGTCATCGATGTGGAATGGAACGGCGAGTCGCGCTGCAAGAAACGGCCGTCACGCGCCCAGGTGCTGGAGAAGATGCAGGTCTTCATGGATAGGCTGGAACGGCACTATGGCCAGCGTCCGATCATCTACACCCCCCCCGATTTCTATCGCGACAATCTGGAAGGCGCATTCCCCAACCATCATTTCTGGCTGCGTTCGGTGGCTGCGCATCCCTCCAAGGTCTATCCGGGCCGGAAATGGCTGCTGTGGCAGTATTCCGGGTCCGGCCTGTCGCATGGCGTGGGCGGACGCATAGATCTCAATGTCTTCCACGGCAGCGAGAAAGAGTGGCGCCGCTGGGTGTCGGGCGCGCAAGGCTGACGCGGGCATTTACATAGCGCGATCAGCGATGGGCGAGCAGCCTTGCGCCGAGCATGCCGATGAACATCGCCGGCACGAAGACCAGCGTGCCGGTCTCGGCCAGGGCGAGCGAAGTCAGCGCCGGGCCGGGGCAGAACCCGGCCAAACCCCAGCCGAGGCCGAATATGGCGGCGCCGGCCAGGAGGCGCATGTCGATGTCGGTATGCGCCGGCAGTTGAAAATCAGGCGCCATCAGTGGGTGCGGGCGCTTGAGGGCGTAGCGATAGCCAATGAACGCGACGACGACCGCCCCACCCATCACGAAAATGAGCGAGGGGTCCCAGGTGCCGGCGAGGTCCAGGAAGTTGAGGACCTTGGCGGGGTTGGCCATGCCTGACACGACAAGGCCGATACCGAACAAGAGACCAAGGAACAGATTGACGATGAAGGACATGGCGGTCCTCACGCCAGATGACGCACGACGAATACGGTGGCGATGGCGACAGCCATGAACACCAGCGTCGCGACCAGCGAGCGGGGTGACAGGCGCGCCAGGCCGCAGACGCCATGACCGCTGGTGCAGCCGCCGCCATAGACGCTGCCGAAGCCGACCAGCAGGCCGGCAATGAGCATGAGCGGCAGATTGGATGAGACCGTCTGCTCGACCGGCACTCCGGTTGCCGCCACGACTAGAAGGGGAGCGGCGACCAGCCCGACCACGAAGCCCAGGCGCGGCAGGACACCGCCCTTGCGATAGGGCGGGAGCAGGCGCGAGGCGATGCCGCTGATGCCGGCGATGCGACCCTCCAGTATCATCAGCAGCACCGCGCTGAGGCCAATGAGGATGCCGCCGATGAGCGAAGCAACAGGGGTGAATTCGGTCATTCCATATCTCCGTCCGGCGGCGGCGACCTGTGTTCCGCACCCCACCCTATCTCTTTGCTGAAGCGTGATCCTTTTGAAAGCGGATCCCTGCTTTCAGGCTCTAAAGCAGATCATATTCGATGAAGCCGGTGCGCCGGGCCACCTTGTCATAGAGGCTGCGCCCGGTAGCGTTGGTCTCGTGCGTCATCCAGTAGACATTGGTCACGCCGATCTTTGCCGCCTCCTGCCTGACAGCCTCGATCAGGGCCGCGCCAATGCCGGTCTTGCGGGCTTCCGGCGCAGTAAACAGGTCCTGCAAATAGCAATTGTTGACCAGCGACCAGCAGGAGCGGTGATACATGTAGTGCGTCAACCCGACCGGCCTGCCGTCGAGGCGTGCGAGAAAACCACGCGGCTCGAATTCGCCCGGCGTGAACAGGCGCTTCCAGGTGGTCTGGTAGACCTCCTCGGAGACTGTTGTCTCGTAGAATTCCAGATAGGCGGTCCAGAGCCGGCGCCAGTCGGCGTGGTCGGAAGGCTCGATAGGACGGATGGTGATTTCGCTCATTGCGTCGCTTTCCAGGTTGCGAGCTGTCTATACTTCCGCTCGGCACTCCGGGTGTCATCCGCTGCGCCGGCCATTCCTCACCCCTGCCGTCTGGCCATGAAGGCCAGGCGCTCGAATAGGTGCACATCCTGTTCGTTCTTCAGCAATGCGCCATGCAGCTTGGGCAGGGCGTTCTTGGGATCGCCGCGCAGATCGGCCGGGTCGACATCGTCGGCGACGAGAAGCC
>JBARWP010000140.1:0-5945 GCA_049646905.1 Pseudaminobacter sp.
GGCATAGGCCGCGTGGTCATGCTGACCGGCGACCAGCATGGCGCGGCCGAGGCCATCGCCCGCGAGGTCGGCATTGACGAGGTCCATGCCGGGCTGATGCCCGAGGACAAGCTGGAACTGATCCGCAAGATGAAGGCGGATGGCGCGCATGTCGCCATGGTCGGCGACGGCATCAACGATGCCCCCGCCCTTGCCGCCGCCGACACCTCAATCGCCATGGGCGCGGCCGGCAGCGACGTCGCCATCGAGACCGCCGACATCGCGCTGCTGAAGGACGATCTCGGCAAGATCCCGGAAGCGATGGCGATCTCGCGCGCCACGCTGGGCAATATGCGCCAGAACCTCGTCATCGCGCTGGTGACGGTGGCGGGATTGCTGGCGGGCGTATTTTCCGGCAACGTCCACATGGCCGGCGGCATGCTGGTCCACCAGCTTTCGGTGCTGATCGTCATCGCCAACGGCATGCGCCTGCTGCGCGTACCGAAGGCCACCACACCCGGCGGAAGGGCTGCAAAAGCCGCCGCCCTTCCCGCGACCGAGGCCGCGCGCGGTTGAAGCCTCCTCGCAGACCCCGCTCCGATGCGGGGTCTGTTGTTCTTGCCGCGCCAGCCCTGTCTTATCACTCCCAACTGCCGGAAAGGATCGACATGGATACCAGCACCGCCCCGTGGAACGACGTTCTCGACTTCTGGTTTCCCGAAGGTCGCTCCTCACAGATAAAGGCTGAAACGCATCGGGATCACTGGTCGTGGCGGCTGCATGGCGGAGCGGATGACGCGATCATAGCGCGCTTCACCGACCTCACGAGCAGCGCAGCTTCAGGCGATCTCGACGACTGGGCCAGCGATCCCGAAGGCAGGCTTGCGCTGATCATCGTGCTCGACCAGTTCTCGCGCTCGCTGTGGCGTGGCACGCCGCGCGCCTTCGCGCAGGACCCTGCCGCGCTGTCGCTGGCGCTGGCGGGGTTCTCGAACGGCCATTACGCATCGCTCGGCATGCCCTGGTCCAAAATCGTCTACAGCCAGCCGCTTGGCCATTGCGAAGGCCCGGATCACCTCGCGCGGATCGATCTGCTCGTCAGGCTTCGCGAAAAGATCGCGGCGGAAGCGCCCACTCCTCTTAAGCCAATATACCAGTCACTGGTGAGCCAGGCTGGCGACGTGCGCAAGGTCATCGCCGCCTTCGGCCGTCACCCGCACCGCAATCAGGTCCTCGGCCGAGAATCGACGCAGGCAGAAGAAGCTTACATCGCTGAAGGGGATTTCCCGCACGAAAGGGCGTTTCAGGCGTGACGCCTGGAGGCGAAGCGCATCGCGGGTTGATGCTTTCGCCGGCTGCTCGGGTAGATTCCGGTTGTTGCGTATTCATATTCTCTGGAAGGAAAACATCATGGCTGACATCTGGCTTCCCTCACTCAAGACAGCGACCCCGCACGAGGGGTTCGACCTTGCCACCAAAATGGCGCGGGTGGGCGTCAAGGTCACCCAACCGTCCGCAGAAATTCGCGACAAGCTGCGCGCGGCCTACGATCAGGACACCACGCAGCTGATCGCCTCCTCACAGGTGATCGCCATCCATTTCCAGACGGTGGCGGCCGCCAACAATTACTGGCGCGACTGACGCCCCCGCCTACGATTGACGCCAGGGCATCAGTCGCCCCTGCGTTTCCGTTAAAGTTTCAGTCCCCGCAACCGCAGCGCGTTGGCAATGACGCTGACCGATGACAGCGACATGGCGGCTGCTGCGATGATCGGTGACAGGAGCAGGCCGAAAGAAGGGTAAAGTACCCCTGCGGCAACCGGGATGCCGGCGGCATTGTAGATGAAGGCGAAGAACAGGTTCTGGCGGATATTCGCCATCGTCGCCTCGGATAACCGCCGCGCCTTGACGATTCCCATCAGGTCTCCCTTGAGCAGGGTGACGCCGGCGCTTTCGATGGCGACATCGGTGCCCGAGCCCATGGCGATGCCGACATCGGCAGCCGCCAGCGCCGGCGCGTCATTGACGCCGTCGCCCGCCATCGCCACCACCCGGCCTTCCGCCTTGAGCCGGCTTATGACTGCGCTCTTTGCATCCGGCAGCACGTCGGCCTCGACCTCGTCGATGCCCAGCTGGCGGGCGACTGCTTCGGCCGTTGTTTTATTGTCGCCGGTCAGCATGACGATGCGGATGCCCTCGCCATGCAGCGCGTTCAGCGCCTCCTGCGTCGTCGCCTTGACCGGATCGGCGATGGCGAAGATGCCGCCCGCCTTGCCATCGATGCCGATGTAGATCGCCGTCGCGCCGTCATGGCGCAAGGCGTCTGCCTGTTCAGCAAGTAAGGTAACGTCGACGCCGTGTTCTTCGAGGAACGCCGCATTGCCGAGCGCGATCGCCTTGCCCTCGACGGTGCCGAGTGCCCCCTTGCCAAGCGGAGAGTCGAAATCCACGACGGATGGAATGGCGATGCCCTTCTTCTCCGCCGCTTCCACGATCGCCAGAGCAAGCGGGTGTTCTGACGCTTTCTCGACGCCAGCGGCCAGCCGCAGGATTTCTTGCTCGCCCAATCCGGCAGCCGCAACGATTGCCGTCACCGACGGCTTGCCCTCGGTGAGCGTGCCGGTCTTGTCGACCACCAGCGTGTCGACTTTTTCCATGCGTTCGAGCGCTTCGGCGTTCTTGATCAGGACGCCGGCACTAGCGCCCTTGCCGACGCCAACCATGATCGACATTGGCGTCGCCAGCCCAAGTGCGCAGGGACACGCGATGATCAACACCGAAACGGCCACGACCAGCCCATAGGCAAAGCGCGGCTCCGGCCCCCAGATGCCCCAGACGATGAAGGCGAGAATTGCGATGACGATGACCAGCGGTACAAACCAGCCCGAGACCTGGTCGGCCATGCGCTGGATCGGCGCGCGCGAACGCTGCGCATCAGCGACCATCTGCACGATGCGCGACAGCATCGTATCGCGGCCGACCTTTTCGGTACGGATCACCAGCGCTCCGGTCTGGTTCAACGTACCGCCGATGACCTGATCCCCCACAGTACGGGTGACAGGCATGGATTCGCCGGTGACCATCGCCTCGTCGAGCGATGAGCGTCCATCCTCGACGACACCATCGACCGGCACGGTCTCGCCGGGACGCACGCGCAGCCTGTCGCCGAGGATAACGTGCTCGACCGGCACGTCTTCCTCCACGCCATCGTCACTGACGCGCCGCGCCGTCTTTGGCGCCAGATCGAGCAGCGCCCTGATCGCGCCCGATGTCTGTTCGCGGGCGCGCAGTTCCAGCACCTGGCCAAGCAGCACCAGAACGGTGATGACCGCCGCCGCCTCGAAATAGACCGCGACCGTGCCATCTTCTCCGCGAAAGGCGGCGGGGAAAATTCCCGGCGCAAGGGCGGCGACGATGCTGTAGGCCCAGGCGACGCCGGTTCCCATGGCGATCAGGGTGAACATGTTGAGGCTGCGATTGACCAGCGAGGCCCATGCACGCTCGAAGAACGGCCAGCCACACCACAAAACCACCGGCGTCGCCAGAACGAGTTGAACCCAGATCGATATCCGCATCGGCACCAGATGGTGCAGGGCCGGATAAAGATGGCCGCCCATTTCGAGCACGAAGACCGGGGCAGCGAGGACGAGCCCGATCCAGAAGCGTCGCGTCATGTCGGCGAGTTCGGGGCTGGGGCCGCTGTCGGCCGTCACCACCAACGGCTCCAGCGCCATGCCGCAGATCGGGCAGCTTCCCGGCCCCTCCTGCCGGATCTCGGGATGCATCGGACAGGTCCAGATCGCACCCTCGGGCGCGTCCGGAGCGGGCGCCGCGTCCCCTGCCAGATATCGGACCGGGTTCGCCTCGAACTTCGCCTTGCAGGAAGCCGAGCAGAAATAGTGGGTGTGACCCTCATGGGTCAGGTGATTTTCCGTAGTCTGCGGGTCGACCTCCATGCCGCAGACGGGGTCTTTCACAAGATATACATGACCCGAATGGTTATGCGCATGCGGATGATGCTGATGCTCGTGTCCGTTCATTCTCTAACCCGCCGCCTCAGTTGCACCTGGAAAACTCATCTTTTCGCGACGTTGCCAAACAGCGCATTCAGTCCCTCGGCCATCGTCGGGTGCGCAAGAACGGCGTCGCGCAGGCCGCTGTAGGGCAAGCCGCCGAGCATGGCCGCCTGCACCACGGCCATCACTTCCCCGGCTTCCGACCCGATCATCGTGAAGCCCACGATCCGGTCCTGTGGATCGACCAATGCCTTCATGAAGCCGGCGCTCTGCGATGTCGTCCGCGTCCGCAGCACCGCCTTCATCGGCAGTTTCGCAACGCGCATATCCATTCCATTGGCCCGCGTTTCCGCTTCGCTCATGCCAATGCGGGCAAGCGGCGGGTCGATGAACATGCAATAGGGCATCAGCCGGCCGGTAGTGGTTCTGTCGCCACCGCCGAGATTGTCCCGAATGACCCGGAAATCATCGAGCGAAGCGTGGGTGAATTGCGGACTACCCGCGCATTCGCCGATGGCCCAGGCGCCCTTTGCGGTCGTCTCCAGACGATCGTTCACCTTGATGGTGCCGCGATCCGTCAGCGCGATGCCTGCCTCTTCGAGGCCGATGCCTCGCGTGTTGGGGGTGCGGCCGGCAGCGACCAGAATATCGGTGCCTTCGATCGTTCTCAAACCGTCCGGCACCCGGATGGCGGCACGCACTCTTTCGCCCGATCGGCCCTCCACTTTCTCGATTTCCGCTGACAAAACCACCTCGACGCCCTCCGCCTCCAGGATTCGCCGGACCTCGGTGGAAACATCCTCATCCTCCCGTTTCAGCAGTCGCGGACCACGGTCCACAATGGTGACGCGGCTGCCGAAACGCCGATAGGCCTGCGCGAGTTCAAGGCCGACATAGCCCCCGCCAAGCACGATCAGATGCGCCGGCAGCCGGTCCAGTTCGAGCGCCTCGATATGGGTGAGTGGCCTGGTCTCGGCGAGGCCGGGAACAGGCGGAATGGTTGCATGTGTTCCAAGATTGAGGAAAAGCTTCTCCGTGGCGAGCAGCCGCTTCCCGCCATCGCTCAACGCGACCTCGACCGTCCTTGGCTCGACGAGGCGCGCATCGCCCATGATGAGTTCCGCACCCGTCGCCTCATAGCGTTTGAGATGAAACGCCACGAGGCTTTCGACCATGGCGCGCTTGCGCGCCACAACCGTCTTCATGTCGACCGAGACCGGGCCGGTCGCAACGCCATATTCCCCGGCACGGACAACGCTATGAGCAATGCCCGCGCTCCAGATCTCGTTCTTGCTGGGCAGGCAGTTGATATTGGGACAAGAGCCCCCGATCCAGCGCCGCTCGATGACGGCTACCTTCTGGCCGGCTTGCGCCAGATCCCAGGCGAGGTATTTACCACCCTCGCCGCTACCGATCACGACGGCGTCGTAGCGCTCCGCTTCCATCGTCAACTAAGCATCCTTCTTTCAAGCCATGGCCTTGAAATGGGCCGTGATCAGGGAGTGTAGTCGGTTCTGCTCCGAGTGTATTCTCCGAAAGGGAACATGCTAGCTGCACAGGATTGGTCGGTTTCCTCATCTACGCGCGTTTCGAGCGGGATTGCCGTCATCCGGTCAAACCCCTGACTGGTATGAAGGCTCTACAGGGCCGGCGTTGGATTGGCATCGCAGTGAGGTCGCACTGCGCGCCCGGATCGGGTCGGCGAGTAGCCTGAGGCCGTTCAGCACCACCAGCACCGTGCCGCCTTCGTGTCCGACGACCGCGAGCGGCAGAGGCAGGGCGAAGAACAGGCTCGAGGCGACCAGAAGCAGCATCATGCCGATGGCGAAAATCAGATTCTGGCGGATAATCCGGTGGGTGCGCCGCGCCAGCCGATGCGCGGCGGCAAGCCGGGCCATGTCCTCCGACAACAGCGCGACATCGGCCGCCTGCAACGCGACATCGCTGCCC
>JBARWP010000141.1:0-14141 GCA_049646905.1 Pseudaminobacter sp.
GCATGCATCAGGATCGATTCGCGGAAGGTCGGACCCGGCCGCGACTTGCCCTTCAGGTAGATGGGCGCTTCCATATGGACGAACGGCAGCGGCACGAATTCGGTGAAGCCGCCCGTCTCGATCTGGAGATCGCGGACACGAATCAAATGCCGTGCCCAATGCTCGTAGCGCTCGATATGGCCGAACATGATCGTCGCCGTCGTGCGATAGCCCAGGCCATGGGCGGTGCGCATGACATCGAGCCATTCGTCGGTCTTGATCTTGTCGGCGCACAGGAGGGCACGCACTTCGTCGTCGAGGATTTCCGCCGCCGTCCCGGGGAGCGTGCTGAGGCCTGCAGCCTTCAGCCTGACCAGGAATTCCGCTACCGGAATGCCAAGCGTCTTGGCGCCCTGGGAAACCTCGAGCGGCGAGAAAGCGTGAATGTGCATATCGGGCACGGCCTCCTTCACCGCATGGCACAGCTCGATATATTTGCTGCCGGTATAGGAGGGGTGGATGCCGCCCTGCATGCAGACTTCCGACGCACCGCGCTCCCAGGCCTCGCGGACCCTTCGCGCCACCTCGGACATCTCCAGGTCATACGGCCTGCCGCGGAGATTCTCGCTGAGCTTGCCCTTGGAGAAGGCACAGAACTGGCACTTGAAGTAGCAGATATTGGTGTAGTTGATGTTGCGGGTGACGACATAGCTGACGACGTCGCCATTGACCTTGCGGCGCAAATCGTCGGCTGCCCGGCAGACGGCAACGAATTCCTCCCCGCGTGCCCGAAACAGCCGGATGATCTCGGCTTCGGCGAGCGGCTGCGCATCGGCAGCCTTGTCGAGGATGGCCTGCAAGGCGCCATCGGCCGGCGCCGTAGCCGGCGCTTTGAGCAAGGCAACGTCGGCCGCCGGCAAATCGTCCAGACGACCGGGGCACCAGCTATCCGCACGCGGCCAGCCATCGGCATCGATGAAATTGTGGAGCGTCGTGCGCAGCTTCGGGTCCACCCAGCGTAGGGCGTGGCGGGCATAGGCGGGATAGATCGCCAGGCGCTCGGTGAGTTCCTTGCCCGCAGCCCTGGTCGCGGCTTCAAGCTCCCTGAGGTGCGGCCAGGGCGCCTCCGGGTTGACGTGGTCGGGCGTGACCGGCGAAACCCCACCCCAGTCATTGATGCCGGCGTCAACGAGCTGGCTCAGCACTCCCGGGCTCAGATTGGGCGGTGCCTGGATGTTCATTTCAGGTTCGAACAGCAGCCGGGCAACGGCGATGGTCCACAGATGATCCTCAAGCGAGGGGGCCTCGGCATTGGCCATGCGCGTGCCGGGCTTGGGCCTGAAATTCTGGACGATGATCTCCTGGACATGACCGTGCACGTCGTTGAGGTCGCGCAGGGCCAGGAGCGAGTCGATCCGCTCGGCACGCGTTTCGCCGATGCCGATCAGGATGCCCGACGTGAAGGGCACGGCCTGCCCGCCCGCACGCCTGATCGTATCGAGACGCGCGGCCGGCAGCTTGTCCGGCGAGCCGTAATGCGCGCCACCCTTGGAGCAGAGCCGTTCGGAGATGCTTTCCAGCATGATGCCTTGCGATACCGACACGCGGCGCAGCGAGATCAGGTCCTCATCGGTCAGCAGGCCCGGATTGGCATGTGGCAGGAGACCAGTTTCGCGCAGCACCATCTCGGCCATTTCGGCGAGATAGGAGAGCGTGGTTTCATGACCCAGCTCGTGCAGTTCCTCGCGCGCCAGCCGGTAGCGGAGTTCCGGCTTATCGCCGAGCGTGAACAGCGCCTCCTTGCAGCCGGCCTTCTTGCCGGCCTCGGCGATCGCCAGCACCTGCTCGCGGGTCAGGAAGGCTCGTTCGCCTTTGCGGGGCGGGTGGGCGAAGGTGCAGTAGTGGCACACATCGCGGCATAACTGGGTCAGCGGGATGAAGACCTTGCGTGAATAGGACACCGCACCGCCATGCGCGGCATCGCGTCGGGCCGAGGCGGCCGCGAGCAAGGGCGACAGATCGGAGATATCTGCCAAGGCAAGCGCTTCTTCGCGGGTCAGGCGACGATCCAGCGCGAAATCGGTGAGAAGCGTGGAGACGCTCATGGCAGCAATACCTCCTTGAATGAACCGGCAGGAACCGGGAAGCCCATGCCGGCGAAGCGCCCGATACAGGCGCGCGTGCGATTGGCGAGACCCTCACCTTCGTAAAAGGCAAGATCCGAGGCAACGTCGATGTCGTGGCCGGCACCCTCGAGCATCAGCGTTCTGGGCTCGATGCCCAGCGCACGTGCGCCGGCCACGTGACGGGCGAAGCTGTCGGGCCCGAACGAGGGCGCCAGAAGCGATGGCGGCTTCATGGCGAGGATGTTGGTGCCACCGTCACGGCGTGCCGGAGCAATCACGATCTGGCTGGAACGCATCGCCCCCAGAACCGCGCCCAGTTCGGCGCTGGTGACGAAGGGAACATCGCCCGGGACGACAATCGCACCGGCCTCATGCTCGGCATCGAGCCAGCGCATGCCATGCCGAACGGCCGCATTGAGGCCGCCTTCGACCGGATCGGAAACGACGGTGGCGCCAAAGCCGGCCGCGATCGACGCCGCCTGCCCATCGCCGGTGACAACCAGGATGCCGGAAAGGCCGTCGACATGGGAAACCGTGCCAAGCACATCGCAAAGCATCGCCGTGGCCAGTGTCTTCCGCTCATCCGCGTCGAGAACGGGAGCAAGCCGCGACTTGGCGCGGTCGAGCCGCTTGACAGGAACCAGCGCCCAGATGCCGCCGCGCTTGCGCGAATTCGTCATCACCCGACTGCCCTCGCTTTCGGTTGCAGGTTCGCCGCGACCGCATCGATGAAGCCCAGCACGTCGCGCGCCAGCCTTTCGCGATCGTCTTCGCTCTTCATCAGCGTCGAGGTCACATGAACCCGGCCAGCGAGTTCCGCGCCGTCGGCAGCGTCCACCTCATCGATGACAAGGCCATGCAGCAATCCGCCATAATGTTGAGCGATGGCGCGCGAGGTCGCCGGTATCCCGAGCTCATCCATGATCTTCACGGTCGGGCCCTTGACCGCCGCGCCCCCGATAATGGGCGACACGGCGACGACCGGCACGTGCGCACGTTCGACCAGCTTGCGGATGCCGGGCGCGGCAAGGATGGGATCGATGCTGAGGAACGGGTTCGAAGGACAGATGATGATTCCGCGAAGGTCGGGAGACTGGAGCGCGGCCAGCACCTGCGCGGACGGCCGCGCCGTGCCGGCTCCTTCGAAGACGACGCCGTTGACCCGGGGTGCGTAGCGCTGCTCCACGAAATAGCGCTGGAAGGGAAGGTATCCCTCCGACGTTGCCAGCATGGTGCGGATCGGATCGTCGCACATGGGCAATATCTTCGAGGTGATTCCATGCCGTTCGGCCGCAGTCTTCATGAAATCGGTGAGCGAACGGCCGGAGAGAAGCTGGTGAGTGCGCTCCACATGCAGCGCCAGGTCGCGATCGCCGAGCTGGAACCAGGCCTCGCCGCCGAGATGGCGCAACGCCTCCATGAAGTTCCAGCTTTCGTCGGCGCGGCCCCAGCCCAGCTCCTTGTTGGCGATCCCGCCCAATGTGTAGAGAACCGTGTCGAGATCGGGCGAGATCAGCAGGCCGAGATGCTCGAAATCGTCGCCCGTATTGACCACGACGGTCAGGTCCGGTCCGATCGCGCGCGACAGGCCGAAAGCCAGCTTTGCCCCGCCGACACCGCCGCAAAGGGTAACGATACGACCGCTGCCGACTTGAGGTCCGCTCTCGTTCCTGGCTGAAGCTTTCATCGGAACATATCCCTTTCACGGCTTCTGATCAGAGAGGACGCCGGACGGTCGGGAGCCGACGACCGGAAGCCACGCACCAGCACGGCAGGCAGCCCCTCGTCGGCCTGCCCCATCAGCAGGGAAGCTGCCGAGGCAAGCTCGTCGGCCACGGCGATCTCGGTAACCTTCAGGGTCCGGCCGAACAGATCCTTGCTGCCGACGCGGTCGATGAGCGAGGGCACGCCGGCCGCCCCCAGGGCGACGCCGACGACACCATTGCGCCAGGGGCGCCCGAAGCTGTCATTGATGACGACGCCAACCGAGGCGCCGAACGCCTCATCCAGCCGCCGCTTCAGTTGCGCGGCTGATCCGTCGGGATCGCGCGGCAGCAGCAGGACCCGACTACCGCCCTCGCCATGGCTGATATTGGATTCGTCGATACCGGCATTGGCCATGACGAAGCCGAGCTTGTGGGCCGCAACGATGACATGCTCACCGACCTTGACGATTTCCTCGGATTCGGAAAGCACCACCTCGACATGGCGCGGATCCTTGCCAAGTTTTTCGGCAAGCTCGCGCGCCCGCGCCGAGGGCACCACCGTGTCGAGGTCGACATAAAGCCCCTGTGCCTTCGAAACGATCTTCTGGGCAATGACCAGAATGTCCCCCTCGACCAGTCCGAGACCATTCTTGCGCAGGGCATCCGCCAGCAGGTCAGCGAGGTCGTCGCCCGGCTCGACAAGTGGAAGACCGGGCAATGCATGAAAGGAGACAGGGGCGACCGGCATTGCAGTCAGGCCTGGGCCGCGCTTTCGAGGCCGGTGATGCTGATGCCGGCACCCGGCACCTTGTATTGCCGGTTGATCCAGATCAGCACGGAGGTCAGCGCCTCGGCCGCAGCCGAATTGGCCAGCACGCCGCCGCCGACGCCGCGCTTGGCAACCGCGCCGGCAATCTCGATCACGGCGGCCCGCGCCTCCTTGTCGTCGCTGAAGACGAGCACATCGCAATCGACGCGCCCCCCGGCATGAAGCTTCGCCGCACCGACATTGTGGAAGGCCGAAACCACCCGGACGCCATCGCCAAGCAGGCGCTGCGCGATCTGCGCGGCCGAACCCTCGCCTGGAAGCTGGACCGTCGAGACCTTCGGCGGCACGAGAGGCACGGCCGCATCGACGACGATCTTGCCCTGCACGGCAGGCTTGATCTCCTCAATGGTCGCGTCGTGGCTGGCAAAAGGCACAGCCAGCACGACGATATCGGCAGCCTTTGCGGCGCCGATATTGTCCTCGCCGATCACGCCGGCACCGAGTTCGGGAGCAAGGACGACCGCCTTTTCACGCGAGCGGGACCCGATCACGACCTTGTAGCCGGCCGCAGCCCAGCCTTTTGCGAGGCCCGAGCCAAGATCTCCGGTGCCCCCGATAATGCCAATGACCGGCTTCGACGTATCAGACATGCTCATAAAACCTCGAGACTGTTGTTGTGGCTTTCAGCCGCGAGGCGTCGCGATGGATGAATACGCCGCTTCCGACTGCGCGAATGCCTATCAAGGCCTCGCCATATAAAATACTTACTATCAATAGTAAGATAATACAAGTCGGATTTGGATTGTCGACAGGGAATTCCGTGGCCGTCGATCGGCCGCGCTCTCCGCATGCGCGAGTGTGCCGGGAGTGATGTCCCGGCGCAGCGGATGCCTCATGCCGCTGGCATGAACGCCAGCGAGGCTCGCAAGCGGATGCGGGCGAGAACGCCCGCATCGTCAATCAGGCATGGGCAAGCCCGGCGCCGAGATAGGCTTCGCGGACATGCGGATCGTTGATCAGCTTTTCGCCCGGTCCTTCAAGCACCATCGAGCCCGCTTCGAGCAGATAGGCATAATTGCACATGTCGAGGGCCGCATAGGCGTTCTGCTCGACCATCAGGACCGTGGTGCCGGACTCGCGAATACCCTGGATGATCGCGAAGGTCTGCTCGACGATATTCGGTGCGAGGCCAAGCGACGGCTCGTCGAACATGATGAGCTTCGGCCGCGACATCAATGCGCGCCCGATGGCCAGCATCTGCTGCTCACCACCCGACAAGGTGCCGGCGACCTGCTTGCGGCGCTCCGCAAGCCTGGGGAAGAGACCGAAGATGCGGTCGAGGTCGGAGTTGATCTCCTTGCCGTCGGAGCGCAGATAGCAGCCCATTTCGAGGTTCTCGAGCACGCTCATATGCGGAAAGACCCGCCGCCCCTCCGGACAATGGGCGATGCCGAGCGACAGAATGCGACTGGCAGACATGCCGGTGATTTCCTGGCCGCAAAAGAAAATGCCGCCACTTGCCGCCGGCACCAGGCCCGAGATGGCCCGCAGTGTCGTGCTCTTGCCCGCGCCATTGGCGCCGACCAGCACGACAAGCTGCTTTTCCGGCACGGTCAACGAGATACCCTTCAGCGCGGTGACTTTGCCGTAGCGGCAAACCAGGTTCCTGATTTCAAGCATGCTTAACTCCCTGACCCAGATAGGCCTGGATGACTTCGGGGTCGTTCTGGATTTCCGATGGCGTGCCGTTGGCGATGATGCGGCCATAGTTGAGAACGACGATGCGATCCGATACACCCATCACCATCGGCATGTCGTGCTCGACCAGCAGGATGGTCTTGCCCTTGGCCCGCAGCTTGTTGAGCAGGCTGACGAAGCGCGCGGTCTCGGAGGCGTTCATGCCCGAAACCGGCTCGTCAAGCAGCAATGCCGAAGGATCGGCCGCAAGCGCCAGCGCGACACCCAGCAGGCGCTGGTCGCCATAGGGGAGGCTGCCGCCGAGTTCGTTGGCCTGATGGTCGATGCCCACCAGCTTCAGAATCTCCCAAGCCTGCTCGCGCAGCGCTGCCTCGGCATGGCGCTCCTTCGGCAGGGACATGAGCGTGCCGAACAGGCTGGCTGCCGTGCGGCGATGCAGACCGATCAGCACGTTCTCGAAGACGGTGATCTTGTCGAACACGCTGGTGCGCTGGAACGTCCGCACCAGCCCCAGCGACGTCACCTCATGCGGCTTGAGCCCGTTGAGCGGGGTGCCGCGAAACGTCACCCTGCCCTTCGTCGGCTTGAGGAAGCCGGTGATGACATTGAACGCCGTGGTCTTGCCGGCGCCGTTGGGGCCGATCAGGCTGACCAGTTCGCCTTCGCCGACATGGAAATTCATGTCGGAGATGGCGACGAGGCCACCGAAATGAACCGCAACGTGCTCAATGGCAAGGATCGGCTGACGGGAAGCTGGCTGAGCGTTCATGACTGGGGCGCCTTGCTGGTCTCGAGGGTCAGGGGGCGTTGATCGTCGGCGTTACCGGTGCTGCGGCCGAACCAGCGCTCGACGGCCGGAACGATGCCATCCGGCAGGACGAAGACGATAAGGATCATCAGCAGGCCGTAGAGGATCCACTGCAGTTCGGGACCGACATAGGAGCGCAGCACCACCGGTGCGAGGCCGAAGATGAGGCCGCCGACGACCGGCCCGGCCAAAGTGCCCTTGCCGCCCGTAATGACCATGATGACCATGGTGACTGTGTTCAGGAACATAAAGACCATCGGATCGATGATCTGGATGTAGTGGGCATAAAGGCCGCCCGCCGCGCCAGCCATCGCACCGGCAAAGATCGCCGCCAGAACCAGATATTTGGTGACGCTGACGCCGACGGACATTGCCAGGGTTTCATTTTCCCGCAGCGCGATCATGGCGCGTCCGTAGGGCGAGTAGACCAGCCGCTTGATGACCACATAGGCAACGACGATGGCGAAAAGCACGACATAGTAGTTCTGCGCCTTGCCCCAGAGGGTGGCATAGCCGGTCCACTCGAAGCCGAGCGTGAGCGGCGGGATGCCCGGCAGCGCCAGCGGCCCGTTGGTGAGCTCGACCCAGTTCAGGGCGACCAGACGCACGACTTCGGCAAAGCTGATCGTGACGATGACGAAATAGGCGCCCCGCACACGAAAGGCGAGCTTGCCGATCAGATAGCCGCAGAGGCCGGCAACCAGTGTCCCCAGGACGACGCCGACCACGGCCGGCCAGGGCTCATGCGTGATCTGGTAGCCGAAGACCGAGATGCTGAAGCCAAGCGACGTCAACGCACTGACATAGGCGCCGATACCGAAGAAGGCGACATGTCCCAGGCTGAGCTGCCCGGTGTAGCCCAGCAGCAGGTTGAGGCTCATGGCCGCGAGCATGAAGATGCCGGAAACCACCAGCGTATGCAGGAAGTACTGGTCTTGCAGCCACAACGGGACGGAAGCGAAGAATGCAACAGTGAGATAGGGAAGAAAGCGTTTCATCCGATGCGCTCCGAGCGTGCGAAAAGCCCCGTAGGCTTGAAAAGCAGGACGATGATGATGATCAGGAAGCCCATCGCGTCACGGTAGCCGGACGAGATGTAGCCGGCGCCGATTTCCTCGGCGAAAGCCAGGATGAAGCCGCCGATCGCCGCGCCGGTGATGTTGCCCAGGCCACCCAGGATCACGATGGCGAAGGCCTTCAGCGAAGCCAGGTCACCCATGGTGGGGGCGATGACGAAGACCGGCCCGAGCAGCGCGCCCGCGGCCGCGGCCAGGGCCGAGCCGAGCGCAAAGGTCGTGGTGTATATCGCGCTGATGTTGACGCCCATCAGGGCGGCGGTGCCGCTATCCTGGAACGTCGCGCGCATCGCCTTGCCGAGCTTGGTGCGATTGATGACGACATAGGTGCCGGCAATCAGAAGAAGGGCTATCAAAAGGACCATGGCCCGCAGCCAGGAGACGGAGATCGGGCCGATCACCAGGGGCTCGGCCGGAAGCGGCGAGGGCACCGACTTGGCGATGCCGCCCCACGTCAGATGCTCGGCGTTCTGGAGTACGATCCAGGCGCCGATCATCAGGATCATGGTCGTGTCGATATCAGCGCCGCGCTTGCTTCTCAAAAGCGTGAACTCGATCGCCGCGCCCAAGACCATGCCGGCGACGATCGCGAACGCTATCGAGAGGAAGAAATCCATGCCGAGGATGACGGCAAAGAAATACATCATGTAGGCGCCGAAGGCGTATAGCTCGCCATGCGTGAAATTGACGATCTTCATGATCCCGAAGATCAGGGTGAGCCCAATCCCCAGCAAAGCATAAGTTCCGCCCATAATAAGCGTGTTGACGAGGTGTTGAAGTAGCTGATCCAAGACTGTTCCTCACCTGATTTCCCGAAGAACACGCTGTCGCGGGCAAGTAGATAGCGGGCCCCTCTACAGAGGAGCGCGCCGCCATGTCTTTCCACGGTGCGGCAGGGATTTCTGCTGTTGTGAAATTTTTTCGGCGCCGGGCCCGCAGGACATGCGAAATCCGAACGCAGGTTCACGCCATGCCGGCAGCCGCCGGAGCTCTAAAGAAAGTCAACCATTCACTTGCTCCTCCAGCCTGTCAAATGGCAATAATGCCTTGCATCGACCACGAAGTAGCTCCTACCCTTTTCATGGCGACAGCGTTATGGCCGCTCTGGATCCGAAGTTCCCTTGGAGACCAATGCACGTTAAGGTCATATTATCATTAGAACCATAATAAGATATCTATAGCAGGAGCGCAACCCTCCTTTTGGCCATGGTCGACATTTTAGGTGAAAGCCGTCTTTTTCGCGGCACGGCCTCTTGAGGCAAGCCTATCTCGGCCGGCCCTGGGTTACGCCATCCCGCCAAGATTGATGTACGTCCGAGCTCGACAGCCCCTTCCCCGGCCGAAACCGAAAGTGGGGTCGCACGACAGGTGGAGCATGTCTGCAAGGCCGGTTCAACCCAGGGGCGAATCCGCCTTGACTCCGCTTCTCCCGCAGCCTCGCTGTCGCGATGATGTGGTCTTTAGGACGAGGCGCAACGGCCTCCTGATTCCTTCACTTTTGTGCCGGCAAGAGATACGATCCTCACGGGCACAGGGTCGTAAAACGACACAGGTAAAACCAAGAGGTGAGGATGGTTGAACTGCCGCCCCTTCGCGCGCTGCAGGTATTCGCGGCTGTCGGGCGCTTCGGGAGCATGACCAAGGCTGCCCAGGAGCTGAAAGTCTCACCCGGCGCGATCAGCCAGCAGATCAAGATCCTGGAAGAAGCGATGGGGCTCAGTCTCGTAACCCGCAAGGGCAACGGGCTTGTCCTGACCGAAGTGGGGATTGCCTATCATCAGGCGGTGGCGAAGATCTTCGCGGATTTCCACAAGGCGAGCGACGACATCATCCAATCCCACCGCTCCAGCGCGCTGGTCATCAGTTCGCTGCCTCTGTTCGCCAGTCGCTGGCTGTCGGCCAACATGTTCAACTGGCAGAAGGCCCATCCCAATGTCTGCTTTCATCTCGAAGGCACCGCCGTTGAGCCGGTGGTCGAGGAAAAGCCCTTCGATTTCCGTATCACCTATGCCGACAAGATGCATTTGTACGACAGCTTCGTGCCGCTTTTCACCGATGGGCTGATTCCCGTATGCAGCCCGCAGCTCGCCGCCTCCCAGCCTCTTGAACAGCCTTCGGACCTGTTTGCGCATCGGCTGCTCACCATCGACTGGCGGCCTTACCTGTCGCCGGCGCCGACATGGCAGGACTGGTTCCGCCTGGTCGGGCTGGATGGTAGCGAAATCCGTGACTTCTTCATGCTTTCCCTGTCGAGCCTGGCCATCGAGGCTGCCGTCGAGGGGCGTGGCATCGCGCTTGCGCAGAAGGCGATGGTGACGGAGGAACTGAGGACCGGCCGGCTGATTGCGCCTTTCGAGCCGGTCCTCAAATTGCCGCTCCCTTATGTCCTCGCCTGGAACAAGACGGTTTTCGACAAGACCGGTGCCAGTGAGTTCCATCGCTGGATCGTGGGACTTGCACGAAAGCAGGAGAAGAACGCACTGGCCTGGTGGTCTGCCTGACGGCTTATCTCAGCACGTGGACCTGGCCCTTCTCGATCTTGCCGAAATAGATGTTCGGCGTGCTTTGCGCGCTCTCGGCTCCGGTCTGGCCGACCCTGGCAAAGGACACAGGGCCGTTGAGCACCTCGACCTTCGTCTCCCAGAGCGCCTTCTGGATCGATGCCGGATCGACCGCGCCGGCTTTTTCGATCGCCGCTGCGATCACCAGCACGCCGTCATAGCCCCGGAAGCTCTCGGTCAGCCCGGCGAAATCGTAGCCTTTGGCCTTCCACGCCTCGATGAAAGCCTTGGTCCTTTCAGGCGAGGCCGTGCTGTCGGGCTCCCAGGGCGCGAAGAAAACCAGATGTGTGGTGTTTTCAGCCGCACTCCCCGCCTGCTCGATCAACTGGTCGGGGTTCTGGGACCCGCCTGTGGTGATGATCTGCTTGGTGATACCGAGGGCCTGTGCCTGCTTGAGCACCAGCGTCAATTGCTCCACGGCTGTCGTGACGATGATGGTGTCGGAGTCCGACCCCTTCAACTTCGAAAGCTGCGAACTGACATCCTGGGCCGCCTGGTCCATCATTTCGACATAGCCGACATCGATCGACTTGCTTTCCAGCATCTTGGTGAACTCGGTGACGGTGCTGCGGCCCCAGTCATTGTTGATGACGAGGAAATCGACCTTCTTGATATCGAAAAGGCCGAGCTTTTCCTCGAACCCCTTCGCCTCGATATTCTGCGTGGCGGCAATGCGGAAGACATAGGGATTGCCGCTTTCGGTGATCTTGTTGGCGCCGGAGGTCTCCACGACCATCGGCACCTGATACTGCATGAGCTTGGGCATGGTCGCCAGCGTGAGGCTGGAGCCCCAGGCACCGAGCAGAACCGGGACCTTGTCGCGCACGATGAGCTTTTCGGTCACGGACGCCGCTTCGGTCGGATTGCTCTTGTTGTCCTCGATGATGAGATTGATCTTGCGACCGAGCACGCCACCCTTGGCGTTGATCTCCTCCACCGCGATTTTGGCGCCGTTGGTGACATAGTCGCCCGATGCGGCAAACGCCCCGGTCAAGGGCATGTTGACGCCGATATTGATGTCCTCGGCATGGGCTTGCGCCGCCGCGCCAAACAGCAGCGCGCACGACATCAGTGCGGATCTGAAAAATGAACTACGTTTCCTCATCTATTCTACCTCCCAGTTTGAATAATCGGAAATTGCGGATTCATGCGGGCTATCCGGCCTTTTTGAGGCGCGGAACTTTTTCCATCTTCTCGTTAAACTCCCGTGTTCACGGCTGCCGGCGATGTTCCCCGATTGGCCCTAGAGATCAAGCACCAGGGTCTTGGTCCTGGACCTCGATACGCAGGGCAGGATCACCGTCCCCGATTCACGCTGCTCGTCGTCGAGAAGATCGTCATTGTGCTCGGGCACGCCCTTGAGCACCCTGACAAGGCAGGTGCCGCAGATGCCGGCCCGGCAGGAATTGGAAATCTTGCAGCCAGCCTCCTCGAGCACCTTGAGAAGGCTCTTGCCGGCAGGAACGCTGAGCCGGCGCCCCGAATTCGCCAGTTCGACCTCGAATTCACCGTCCTCGACGGTTACCGGCCGCTCGCGCGGGGCAAAGCGCTCCCGATGCAGTGCGCCGGCCGGCCAACCCGCGCACTGGGCCTCGACCGCGTCGATCAACGGACCGGGGCCGCAGCAATAGACGACCTGTCCCGGCGTATGGCTGCCCAGGAAGCGCTTGAGGTCGAGAAGGCCATGTTTGTCCTGCGGGACCAGATGGACATCGCCACCAGAGAATTTGCGGATCTCCTCGACAAAGGCCATCGAATTCTCGGTTCGGCCACCGTAGAGCAAGGTCCAGCGCCCTCCCCTTGCCGATACCTCACGGATCATAGGCAGGATCGGCGTTATGCCGATGCCGCCTGCGATGAACAGATAGCTGTCGGCCTCCACGAGGCGAAAATTGTTGCGCGGCCCGACCACCTGCACCATGTCACCGGCATGGAGCCTGGTGTGCACGAACTGCGAGCCGCCACGGCTATCCGGCGCCAAAAGGACGCCGACCCGCCACCGATCGCGCTCGGCAGGGTTTCCGCAAAGAGAATATTGCCGGGTCATGTCCGGCGACAGGATCAGGTCGATATGCGCTCCGGGCTCCCAGGCCGGCAGGTCCCCGCCGAAACCATCGGTCAGCACCAGAGACACCACGCCTTCCGCCTCGACCTCGACGGCCTCGACCTTCAGCGCCAATTGACCACCCAGGCCTTCGAATATGTTTTCAGGACGCGGATTCATGGGGTCGACCTTCCGGTTATGGAGTTGATGACTGCCCGGTCCACGCATCTTCGTGCTCAGATGAGGTCACTGAATGGCGAGATGCACCAACCCTGGGATGCCAGCGCGCTAGGGGCGCGCCGGGAACCGGGCAAGTCCACGCTTTTGGTTCTGCACCTGGCGGTCAGGCGGCCCGCATCGTTGCAGCGACAACCTCCGGCGTAAACGACTTCCAGGCGATGTCGCGCATACCCCTCATCGCGCGCAGGATCTCGTCGCGATCCTCATCCGTCTCGGCATAGGTCGACAGGACCTGGCGACCCAGTCCGGTGTGGAACTTCTCGTCGATCTCGATCTGCTTGTAGATTCGCACCACATCCATGTGGCCCTGCACTTCCGCGCCCTTGAATGTCGGCTCGAAGCTGCCGGACGCAGAGGTTTCCGAGACATACCAGGCGGCGATGGCCGCGAGGTGGTGGCGATCCATGCACTCCCAGAGCCAGTTGCTCCACGGCACAGCCGCCTTCGGCACCGTGACCGGCACGATGCCGCCGAGGGATTCGACCGCCTTGCCGAGTTCTTCATAGTGCTCGGCCTCCTGGAAGGACTGCTTGGCCAGCAGGGTGATATGGTTGCGCTGGAAGCGCAGGCCATAGCGGCGGATCTGCTCGTTCAGCAGGAAGACATAGTCAATTTCGCGCCATGTCCTGGTTTCGAGCCACGACGCCAAGACGCGCTGGTCCGGATTGGCATTATAAGCTTTGAAAAAGGACTCCGTTGCCTCTTTCGTAATATTAAAAACATCATCAAGTATTTGATCTATTTCTGCATCGATAGGAGCAAGACCATTTCCACCCCTTACCTTCCTTGTATCCAGCATGATTATATCTCCTCGCTATCTGATTATTTATTAGCAATTAGAAATTCATCCTGGTCTCAGGTCAACCGTGAAGTCTTTTAGATTGGCTGCGCGGAACTATAGGAAAACTAAACAAGCCACGGAATCGCCGGCCCGCAGCGGCGAGTGCGCACCGGATGCGCGGAGCCGGCGCCCTGCTGCAGCGCTCCAGGACTGCTCCACCTGGCCTGCCAAAACGATGTCCACATCGGGCATTTAGACCAAAGACGTGCCTATCAGCCCTTGGCCTTCGAGGCCGGCGGATGCATCAATAAGCGCCCGACTTTCAGAGAAGCTTGCTATTGCCATGACCGATC
>JBARWP010000142.1:0-3872 GCA_049646905.1 Pseudaminobacter sp.
GCAACCTGCTGTCCAGCCCGGCAGTGCCGGAACGGATGGTGCAGGCGTTCCTGTCGACGCCGCAGCTGTCGCTGGGGGCGCGCCTGATCCATGCGATGCGGGCGGCGCTGGAGGCCGGCGGCGAGGAGGGTCCCGTCCATTCGGTGGGCATGTTGCTGGTGCGCGAGGTCGCCTGGCCGGTCGCCGACCTGCGGGTGGACTGGCACGACACCGACCCGATCGGCGAACTCGCAAGGCTGTGGGAGCTCTGGGAACCCCAGCTCGACGCCTATGTCTCGCGCGGCATCGATCCTTCCCTCGCACCATCATACGGCGTCCCAGGGGACCTCTGACGGCATCCTGCCCTTGGCCCCACCGTTGGTTGGAGCCGAGATCAGGGGTGAGAACTGGCGGAGACCAGATGCATTGAACTCCCTGATCCGGGAGGGGATTTCTTGGCATCCCCTCTCGGTGGGTGAGGCCTCGGGAGCGGTGTGCGATACCGACTACGAATTCCTGAACCACGCTGCGTGTGAGCCGGATGAATGGCGGCGAGATTCCCGACCGTCTCCTGGACCGGGTGCAGCCGGATTTTGAACCGGACTTGCGCGAACCCATACAGCCCGGCTACCTGATGCGCATAGCAGTGACGTGGCTTGCCTGCACAAGCTTGCACGCGCACTGGCGCACAAGCGTGCTAAAAAGTAAGATCCGGCCGGTCACCTGTCCTTTGCCTAAGGAGAAGAAATTTGCGTTTCACCTTGCGGCAACTAAGCTATTTCGTGGCTGCCGGGGAAACGGGCAGCATAACGCAGGCTGCCCTTCAGGTGAACATTTCGCAGCCATCCATCTCGGCCGCGATCTCGCATCTTGAAACCGAGTTGGGTGTTCAGCTCTTCGTGCGCCACCATGCCCAGGGCCTGTCGCTCACGTCGGCGGGCGAGCGCATGATGCGCGCAGCCAGGAAGACCTTGCGCGACGCATATGAACTTTACGATGTGGCCAATACGGCGGTCAGCGCGATCTCCGGACCGATCAATGTCGGCTCCTTCACAACGCTGTCGCCGCTCATCATTCCCGAGTTGTGGCGCAGCTTCGTCACCCGCTATCCGGGGGTGCAGATGCGGGTTACGGAGGGTAGCGAGGCCGAGCTTCTGGAAGGGTTGCGTGCGGCCCGGATCGACATAGCGCTGACCTATGCGATCAATCTCACTACCGACATGTCGTTTCAGCCGCTGGCCCAAATCCCCACCTATGTCCTGCTGTCGGTAGGGCATCCGCTGGCGCAGCGGGCCTCGCTATCGCTGCAGGAGCTGGCCGACGAGCCTTTCATCCTGCTCGACCTGCCGCTCAGCCGCCAATACTTCCTGTCGATGTTCGAGCGGGCGGGCGTGGCGCCACGGATCGTTGCCGAAACGCCGGGGCCGGGGACGCTGCGCTCCTATGTGGCTGCGGGGATCGGGTATTCCCTCATGACGGCGCGGCCGCGCAACACGGTGGCCGAGAATGGCGAGCCGCTGACCTATATCAAGCTGGAGGGCGACCATCCGCCGATGGTCGTGGGGCTCGCCAGCCTGCGCGAGCTTCGCCGGCCGCGCATCGTAGAGGCGTTCGAGGAACGCTGCCGCGAGATGATCACGACCGGCAACCTGCCGGGGATGCTGCCGTTCGACTTCTGAGGCGCATGCCTCGTCTTTTCTGAGACAGTGCTGCGGAAAAGCATATTTTCATGCTGCTGCCGCTTGCGGAAAGATCAGGGCAGGCTCCGGTAAGGAGATGCTCACATAGGAGGCAGCACGGTGCAGGAACCCGACCAGGATATTCGCACCCGTTTTCTGGGTGGCATGAGCCATGCCGCATGTACGGTCAACATCATCACTACTGACGGGTCGTCCGGGCGCGCAGGCGTAACGGTCTCGGCCATGGCATCTGTTTCCGCCGACACGGAGCGGCCGACGCTGCTTGTCTGCATTCATCACCTGAGTCCGGCCGCTGCGGCGATCATCGGAAACGGCGTGCTGTGCGTCAATGTGCTGCGCGATGACCAGTCCTATATCTCGGACGCTTTTGCCGGCCGGTTCAAGGAGGAACTGGGCGACAAATTCCACTGCACGGAATGGATCGCCTGCGCCAGCGGCGCGCCGCGCATCGCCGACCCGCTGGTGGCCTTCGACTGCAGCGTGATCTCGGGCCAGCGCGTGGGTACGCATCACATCTTCCTCTGCGAGGTGACGGATGTGCATATCTCGCAATCCGGCTCGCCCCTCATCTATGCCAACCGTGCCTATGGCTCGTCGGTGCGCATCGAAGGGGCGCGCAGCCTGAACGCCGGCATCGCCAGCCAGGGCTCGACGCTTACCGTCGGCTGCTTCCACACATTTGGCCCCTATGTGATGCCGGGTCTGATCCGCCAAATGCCGAGCACGACGATACGGCTGGTGGAAGGGGACCAGCGGCGGCTGCGCGAAAGCCTCGCGGCGGGCGAAAGCGAACTCGCATTGCTCTACGATCTCGACCTTGGCGACAATCTGGCGACGATCCCGCTCACCGAGCTGACACCGCATGTGCTCCTGCCCTCCAATCATCCGCTGGCCAGCCAGGCGGAGATTTCCCCGGCCGAACTGGCCGAGATGCCGATGGTGTTGCTCGATTCCCCGCCCAGCCGCGATTATTTCACCGGGTTGATGGAGGATGCAGGCGTCAGGCCGCAGATCGCCTACCGCTCGGCTTCGTTCGAAATGGTGCGCGGGCTCGTGGGCCATGGGCTCGGCTATGCGATCCTCGTTACGAAACCGGCCGCCGACATGACCTATGACGGGATGCAGGTCGTGGTGCGGCCGCTTGCAGGCAGCCATCGGCTGAGCCGCATCGTCCTTGCCCATCTGCGCGACAAGGCGCTATCGCCCGCCGCAGAAAAATTCGTGACCCTGTGCCGGGCGAGTTTCGACGCATCCGGTCTCGAAGCCCGGCCCGACGCGACCTGAGAAGGGCCGGCGGGAATCGCTGTTCCCGGCCTTGATCGGAAAGGTCCGTATCTCGGGTCCAGTCGCGGTGGCCGAACTGAAGGCAGCATCTGCCTGCCGCCGCGAGGACCTTCGGTGTCCTCTCACGCACTATCGGCAGCACCTGCGATCTCATGGTCGGAAGAGACAAGTCCAGGCCGTGCAATCGGAAGCTGACGCTAAAAGCAGCACCTGAGATATCTGCCGGTTTCCTGCACCTGCAATGGTCTCATCAGTTGCGCCGCCTGCATCAGCAGGTGGGGTGATAACAGTTCCTCATGGACTCATGTGATGTACTTATTGACCAGGATCTTGCGCAATCCGTCCTGGCGGCGGCTCATTTCCGCGGCGCTGAAGGTCGGAACGACCTTCTCGCCATTGTGCATGTTCTGCAGCCGCAACAATTCGTTCGGCATGCCTTTGGCATAGATGTTCATGGTGTCCTCCGCATCGCGACCGCATTGTTGGGCTTCGATGCGGACTATAGGAAGTCCGTCAGGACGCTGGAAATTAGAAGTCGATATCAATTGATTAGCATTGCTAATCCGGTGCTGGCGATTGGAGCCCGGCTTCTATCCCCCCAAGAACCTTGATGGCGGCCATGCCAAATTCCCCGGCAAGGTCAGGGCCGGGGAATTTGGCATTCGGCTGGTCAGAACTTCGCCTTCGCTGTCACGAAGAATGTCCTGCCGCGCCCGGTATCGATGGGATTGCCGCCAGGAGCGGTGCTTAAAGCCGGGGAATAGGATTTGTCGAACAGGTTCGACACGTTGGCGGAAAGCTCCAGCCCGTTGTCGAACTTGTAGTTGGCGAACATGTCGACGAGGCCGTAGCCGGGCTCGTAGGGCGAATCCCCCGGAGCGACATTGATCTCGCCGATATAGCTTTCAC
>JBARWP010000143.1:0-4854 GCA_049646905.1 Pseudaminobacter sp.
CGGTCGCAGCCAGCGCCGAGCCGGTCGCTAGATCAGGCCGAAAGGCCGGCGGTCAGCAAGAGCAATCCGAGCAGGAACACCATCGCCGCTCCAGCGATTTCGATCGTGGTGTGCACGCGGTTTCCGGCTCTGCCGTCGCCGGCAATGGCGACGGCCCAGTTCTTGGCCGTAACCGCCAGCGTGGCCAGCACCGAGACGGTGATGGCCGAGCCAATCGCCATCGCGAAGACGGAAAGCACCCCGCCTGCCCACAAGCCGTTGAGGAAGGCGAAGGTCAGCACGATCAGTGCACCTGAGCAGGGGCGCAGGCCCACCGCGCCGACGGCTGCCCAGGCGCTTTTCCAGCTGAAGCGGTCGCCGGAGATCAGGGCAGGGTCGGGCGCATGGGCATGGCCGCAACTGGCGCAGACCTCACCCGGCGCATGGCTATGATGGCCGTGGTCATGGTGCGCGTGATGGTCATGGCGATCATGGTCGTGACTGTGATGATGATCGTGGCCGTCATCGTCATGGTGATGGTGGTGATCGTGAAGCGCATGGGCGGCCGAAAGGCTGCGGACGGGCTGCCTGCGCAGCAGCGGGCCGGCCTTGCGCCATAACAGCCAGGCGCCGAAAGCGGTGATCAGCGCATAGCTGGTAATTTCCATGAACCACGTCGCATTGGTCATGGAGATCGAGCTTCCGCGCAGCACCAGGAACAGTGCCGCCATCATGGTGATCGCCGTCAGTGCCTGCAGCATGGCCGACACGAAGGAGAGCATGATGCCGCGCCGCAGCGCCACCTCATTGGCGAGCATGTAGGAGGAGATGACCGCCTTGCCATGGCCGGGGCCGGCGGCATGGAAGACGCCATAGGCGAAGGACAGGCCGACAAGCAACCACATCTGGCTGCCATCGTCGCGCATGGCCTTCAAGGCGCCGGTCAGCGACCGATAAAAGGTCTGCTGCTGGAGATTGATCCAGTTCATCCATGAGCCGAACAGGCCGGTGGAGGGCACCATCGCCTCGTTGGTTCCGATGCCGAGCGAGCTTTGCGCATGGGCAAGGCCGGCAAGATGCGTCAGCACATAGGTCGTGGCGAGGATCGCGAAGGCCGCGCGAATGATCGTCTTCTTCACCTTGTAGGTTCCTTGGGTCTATCCCTTGGCGGTGCAGTTCAGTTCAAGCCGGGTCGCGAAGATCTTGCTCATGTCGGTGCCGGCCGGGTCGTTGAAGAAGGCGTCGGTCAGCGTCGACTGGTTCTGCGCGATGGCTTCGTCCGGGTCGGGGCGGATGACGCTGCGCGTGCAGCTTTCCGGCATATCGGCCACGGCCATGTTCTCGTCCTCGATGAAGTCGATCGCCGTGTAGAAGGTCGGGTCGTAGACACCGAAATCCACCTTGCCGTCCAGCTTCAGCGGCTCTTTAGGTTCGGATTCGAACAGGATGATGAGCTGGTCATCCTGGTAATTGGCCATCAGTTGCGCCGGCGGCTTCATTTCCACATCCTTGCCGTTGGCGGTGACGATCTGGAAATAGCCGAACTCGGCCAGCGAGGCGTAGACCGTGTCCGACACCTCCTTCAACTCGGCATCGTCGAGCTTCAGGTCGGCGTTCTTGTCGAATTCCATCAATACCGTGCTGGAGAACAGATCGTCGAAGCGCCACAGATGCCGCAGCGATTTCACGGTCCCATCGGCATTCACCATCACGTCCAGCCGCGCTTCGGCAAAGACATGCGGATGGACGCTCGCCGGCACGGTCGAGGCCAGCAGCGATGCGATGGCGAAAGCCAGCAGTGCGGTTGGCGTTTTCACAGGCATTGCCGAAATTGTCCCACGCGAGTCAGCACGCCAGAGCAATACCAGAAAGCCGGCCAAATTGGGACCGCAGGCGCAGTCGACTTAGCCCTTGTCGCGCGGCTTGAACCATTGGGCGAGAAAATCCACCAGAACGCGCACCTTGGCCGGCAGGTAGCGGCGATGCGGATAGACGGCGAAAATGCCCGCTCCATGCAGGATGTGCTCGTCCAGCACGGCAACGAGCCTGCCGCTTTCCAGGTCGGGTTCGGCGATGAAGTCAGGCAGGGTGGCATAGCCCAGCCCGGAAAGTGCGGCCGCGCGCGCGGCAAGCGGGCTGTTCACCTCCATCGGGCCGGTGACGGATACGCTGATGGCCTCGCCATTGGCGCCGGCGAAGGGCCAGTTGGACAAATAGCGGCCATTGGTGTCGATGATGCAGGGCAGTTGCGCCAGGTCCTGCGGGCGGCTTGGCGGGCCGAAGCGCTCGATCAGTTCGGGCGAGGCGCACAGGCGCGTCGAGAACGGTGCCAGCCGGCGCGCGATCAGCGAGGAATTCTCCAGCCGCGAGATGCGGATCGCCAGGTCGAACCCTTCCTCGACGAGATCGACGAAGCGGTCGTCGAGGTGGATTTCCAGCACGATATCGGGATGCGCCTTGGCGAAATCGATCAGCGATTGGCCGATCGGTGCGTCGGCGAAGGTGCGCGGCGCCGACAGCTTGATTCGGCCGCGGACATCACCGGATGATTCGCGCACGGCATCGGCAAGGTTGTCCACCTCGCGCACGATCTCTGATGCGCGCTGGTAGTAGGTGTGGCCGGCTTCCGTCAGCGAGAACTGCCGTGTCGTGCGGTTGAGCAGCAGTGCGCCAAGCTCGTCCTCGAGCTCGCGGACATATTTGGAAAGCAATGCCTTGGAGCGCCCGATCTTGCGGGCGGCGGCCGAAAAGCCTTCGGCCTCCACGACATCGATGAAGGCGCGCATGCGGGTCAAGGTGTCCATGGCAGAGCTTTGTTCGAGCCGCAGCGTTTTTACAAGCCGCAATGAGATTTTTGTTGATTGTGACGGCGCATCTCCCTATATCGCGCTTGCCCAAAGTCGCACGTGCCTGTGGGTGTCCGCCGATCCTCGAATGGTGAGGGCAATCGGTAAGGTAGCTGGAGAAACCTCCAGTCGGTCTGACGGCCAACCGTCACATCGAGGACACCTTGAAGCAACGACGGTGCGGGCCTTTCTGGTGTTCTGCCGGTTGTCCAAAAACCGGGGTTACTGAAGAGGCACACCTTCATTGCCGGCAGTGCGGAACGGGGTCTCCCATTTCCAAGCCAAGGCAGACAAAGCGAACCGAGGCCGGGCAAGGCCAGGTTCACCGCCGCGAGACGGCGTTTCGTGGTTCCGGTGTCTCCACCGGCCGGCTCCACGGGATTCCGACCCGCCTTTGTCCACTTGCGCGTGAGCAGGGCCGAGCGCCCGCAACGCGCAGCTTTGAGCACGCGCGATCCGCGCAATGGAGAGACCCATGGCCACCCAGCGTATCCTCGACTTCCTCGCCACCCGCCGCCCCGAAGGTCCCTGCCTCGTCGTCGACCTCGATGTCGTGCGCGACAATTTCCATGCTTTCGAGAAAGCGCTGCCGGACTCGAAGATCTATTATGCGGTGAAGGCCAATCCCGCGCCTGAAATCCTGCGCCTGCTCGCCTCGCTGGGCTCTTCCTTCGATACCGCCTCGGTCGCCGAGATCGAGATGGCGATGGATGCCGGCGCGCCGGCCGCCCGCATCTCCTATGGCAACACCATCAAGAAGGAGCGCGATATCGCGCGCGCCTATGATCTCGGCATCCGCCTGTTTGCCGTCGACTGCATCGAAGAGGTCGAGAAGATCGCCCGCGTCGCTCCGGGCAGCCGCGTGTTCTGCCGTGTGCTGACCGATGGCGAGGGTGCGGAATGGCCGCTGTCGCGCAAGTTCGGCTGCGTGCCCGCCATGGCGGTTGACGTGCTGCGCCATGCCCGTGCGCTCGGCCTGGAGGCCTATGGCGTATCCTTCCATGTCGGCTCGCAGCAGACCGACCTGTCGGCCTGGGACCGTGCGCTCGGCGATGCCAAGTCGGTGTTCGCCCGGCTGGCCGATGAGGGCATCGTGCTCAAGATGGTCAATATGGGCGGTGGTTTCCCGACCCGCTACCTCAGGGACGTGCCGGCCGCACAGGCCTATGGTCAGGCGATCTTCGAGGCGCTGAGCAAGCATTTCGGCAACAAGCTGCCTGAAACCATCATCGAGCCGGGCCGTGGCATGGTCGGCAATGCCGGCGTCATCAAGTCGGAGGTCGTGCTGATCTCGCGCAAGGCCGACAACGACAATGTGCGCTGGGTCTATCTCGACATCGGCAAGTTCGGCGGCCTGGCCGAGACCATGGACGAGGCCATCCGCTATCCGATCATGACCGCGCGGGATTCGGACGCCAAGAGCCCCTGCGTGCTCGCCGGTCCGACCTGCGATTCGGCCGATGTGCTTTACGAGAAGACGCCCTATCCGCTGCCCTTGTCGCTCACCATTGGCGACGAGGTGCTGATCGAGGGCACCGGCGCCTATACGACGACCTATTCGGCCGTTGCCTTCAACGGCTTCGAACCGCTCCGATCCTACGTGATCTGACGGCTCTTGGCCGCCAGATCGCTCCGCTGCCGGTGCGCTTTGCGCCGGCGACGGGCTCGCTTGTGGAAAAATCCGCTCGTGAAGGATCATGGAAATGAATGTCGCTTTGGTGAAACCCGCACTTTCCCCCTCATCCGGCGCTTCGCGCCACCTTCTCCCCGTTGGGGAGAAGAGCCCTGCGTTGATGCTGGCTTCCTCCTCTTCCCATCGGGGAGAGGGTGGCTCGTGCAGCGAGCCGGGTGAGGGGGCCTATCGTGAACCCGCCTTCACCATCACTGCCGAATCGCCTGCCGACGTACCGGCCCGCGAGGCGCTGGTCGACCGCGCCATGGGGCCGAACCGCCGCCGCAAATCGTCGGAGAAATTACGGCGCGGCCGGCTGCCCTCTGCCGGCTTGGCTTTTGTCGCGCGCGGTGACGA
>JBARWP010000144.1:0-2065 GCA_049646905.1 Pseudaminobacter sp.
GATCGGTACCGCAAGGATCGCGATGATCAGCGGTTGCTCGATGATCTGCCGGCCCTGGAAGCCAAACAGAAGGACCAGGGTGGCGAGCAATGCCGTCAACGATATGGGCCCAAGCCGGTCAAGCGTAGATTGCAGGCGTTCGCTGCCACCACGGGACAGCAGCCGATGACGCGCCATGACCGCAATCGCGACGGGCACAAGGATGTAGAGAGCAACCGACAGCGCCAAGGTGGCCCACGGCACGCTGATCGAGGAAAGCCCAAGCAGCAGTGCGACGATCGGCGCGAAAGCAAAAATCATGATCGCGTTGTTGAGTGCCACCTGGCTGAGGGTGAAGTTGGCATCACCCCGGCACAGGTTGCTCCATACAAACACCATTGCCGTACAGGGCGCAGCCGCCAGCAGGATCAGGCCAGCCATGTAGGAATCGATCTGATCGGCTGGCAACCAGTCGGCGAACACATGCCGCAGGAAGAACCAGCCCAGCAAAGCCATCGAAAAGGGCTTCACCGCCCAGTTGATGAAGAGGGTGACGCCGATGCCACGCCAGTGCTGTCCCACCTGTCGCATGGCACCGAAGTCGACCTTCAGCAACATCGGGATGATCATCAACCAGATCAGCACGGCAACCGGCAGATTGACCTTCGCAACCTCCATGGCGCCCAGGCGGGAGAACGCAGTTGGGAACAGATGGCCGAGCAGGGTGCCAGCCACGATGCACAGCAGCACCCACACCGTCAGATAGCGCTCGAACAGCGCCATGCGCGGCGCAGCCTCAGCCATGGACCGCAGCCTCGTCATCCGGTTCCACGAAACCGATGCGATCAAGCGCCTCTTTTAGAATTGCCCTGTCTTCCCAAACATCGGCGGGCAAGGCAAGCAACGCCATCAACCGGGCTTTGACGATCCGATGGGCCTGGAGAAATGCCTCCTTGGCTGCCTCATCACCCTCAACACCCGCCGGGTCCGGCAGACCCCAGTGGGCACGTAGGAAGTCGCCGAATACCACTGGGCAGGATTCAGCCGCCGCGGCATCGCACACGGTGATGACCAGATCCATGGGCGCGGCACCCTCGACAGCAAATTCATCCCACGACTTGCTGCGCAGGCCCGCTGTGGACATGCCCTCGGCGGCAAGTTGGGCTAGGGCATGCGGATTGACCGTGCCCGTGGGCTGGCTGCCGGCACTGAACACCTCAAAGCGATTGCCTGCCCAGGCACGAAGCGTGGCTTCAGCCAGGACGCTGCGGGCGGAGTTGCCGGTACACAGGAACAGGACGCGTCGTTTCATGATGGTCAGCTCAGTAAGGAATCAGCAGCACGTGTTGTCGACAGGCGGGCAGGCATCACTGCGCGAGCCCGCACAACAGTTATGGGTCAGGTAGGCCATCAGGTCGTTCATGGCGGCGTAGTTCGCCCGGTAGCAGACGTTGCGGCCCACGCTTTCGCCCTGGATCAAGCCGGCATGCACCAGCTCTTTCAGATGGAACGACAGGGTGGCGTTGGGCACCGCCAACGCTTCAGCGATGTCTCCGGCCATACGACCCGCAGGTCCCGCTTCAACCAGCAGGCGGAAGGCCGCCAAGCGGGTTCCGTGGCCCAGTGCCGTCAGGGCGGCTATTGCACTATTTGTTTCCATGTTTCTAGAATAGTCGAATGAATATGACAAAACAACTTTCTACCTCTGATCTTCCCAATGTCGATCTGAGCCAGCTTGTTCCCCCAGATCTGTGCGTCTTGGGCGCCCAGGCGGGCGGTCACGCGCCACGGATCCTGTTGCTCTATGGCTCACTGCGCCCGCAGTCCTACAGCCGCAAACTGGCACTGGAGGCCGAACGGCTTCTGCGCCACCTCGGTGCTGAGACCCGCGTATTCGATCCACACGAGCTACCGATGCTGGATAGCGTTGGCAAGGATCATCCCAAGGTGCAGAAACTGCGTGAGTGGTCTCAGTGGTCGGAGGGCCAGGTCTGGGTTACTCCGGAACGGCACGGAACCATCACTGGCGTACTCAAGAACCAGATTGACTGGCTGCCCCTCGAAGACGGCAGCGTGCGTCCGACAC
>JBARWP010000145.1:0-1662 GCA_049646905.1 Pseudaminobacter sp.
GTCCAGCACCTTGCTGAACGGTTTGCGCCAGGTCAGGTGCTCGCGCGCCAGCCTGCTCCAGAACGCATCGGCGTCCTGCTCAGCCTCGGCGCACAAGGCCTTGTAGGCATCCATACCCGAGATGCGGGCTGTCGAAACCGTTTCTGCAGAAGGCATGAAAACCCTGCTTTCAACGAGAATGGAATCAATCGTAGACGACATAACAAACACTCCTGCTTAAACTAAAAATGGCTTACGCGGCCGCACCTAAATACCGGTTCATGATCTCCGGTCTTTGCTGCAGCTCCTCGGACGTACCACCAAATACAATATGCCCCGTGTTCAACAGATAGCAACGGTCGGCCATGCTGAGCGCCGCCGTCACGTTCTGCTCTACCACGACGATGGTTCGTCCTTGCTTTGCCAGATCCTGACACACGTTCATGAGATCTCGCACAATCAACGGTGCCAGCCCTTCAAACGGCTCATCGAGCAAAATCAACTGAGCGTCCCGAATCATGGCCCGCGCAATGGCAACCATTTGCTGCTCACCGCCTGACAGTGCCCTGCCTTTGTTGTAGCGACGCTCATCCAGACGCGGAAACGTACGGTAGATTTCGCTGAAGCTCAGCGGCTTTTTCGCCGTCATGGCCGCAAGTTGCAAATTCTCGTGCACGGTAATCCCGCCAAACACACGTCGCTCTTCGGGCACCAATTGCAGCCCGAGCCGGGCGATCTCATGGGCAGGCATGCGGTCTATGGGCACGCCATCAAAAACAATGGAACCCGACTTTGGCGACAGCGCGCCGGCAATGGTTTTGAGCAACGTAGACTTGCCCGCGCCATTGCGGCCGAGCAGCGCCACAACTTCATTTTTCCTCACTTCAAGAGATACATCGAAGAGTATGTGAGAATCACCGTAATAGGTGTTTATGCCATCAACGTCGAGCAGACTCATGATTCTTCCACGCCTCCAAGATAAGCTTCTTGCACTGCCTTGTTGGCCTTAATTTCAGCCGGCGTGCCTTCTGCCAGGTAATTGCCGTCATAGAGCACGGTGATGCGATCTGCAAGCTCAAACATGGCGTCCATATCGTGTTCCACGATCAGCAGCGTGCGCCCTTTGCGTATGCTCTTTAGCAGCGCCACCGCATGTACCCGCTCCTCAGGGCTCATGCCGGCAAGCGGCTCATCGAGCAGCAGCACATTGGCACCGGTGGCCAGAGCCAGGCCAATCTCGACACGCCGCTTTTCGCCATATGACAGCTCATGCACAGGGGTGTCTGCTTTATCAGTCAGCTCTACCAATGCCAGCGCCGCCTCGACCTGATCGTTGTAGATACCTTTGCCATGCAGGCTGGACAGCGCATCAAACCGGAAAGAACCGCGTGACAGCCCCAGCACCGACATCAGTATGTTCTGGCGTACGGTCAAAGCATCAAACAATTCGTTGACCTGATAGCTTTTGCTCATGCCAAGTTGACACACTTGCGTGACGCCAATACCGGTAATCTTCTGACCACGTAGCAGCACTTCACCCGAGGTCGGCTCGATCTCACCGGCCAGCATGCGGAAAAACGTAGACTTGCCGGCACCGTTGGGACCTATAAGGCCACGAAGTTCTCCTTCCTGCACAGAGATTGACGCGTCCTTTACGGCCTTGAGCCCACCATAGTGTTTGGC
>JBARWP010000146.1:0-4671 GCA_049646905.1 Pseudaminobacter sp.
CGTGGCGGCTCGCTGCCGCTGTGCAGCGCGCGCAGTTGTTCGCCGATGGTGGCGTCGGCATGGGTGGCACGCTTGTTGTGGCGGATATATTCGAGCCAGGTCGGCGTCTGGTAACTTTCGATCCAGAGTTGCGGATTGCCGAGATCGCGCATCAGCGTCCAGTTGCGGGCGCCGTCGCGGCGGCGCACGCGCTGGCGCTCGGCCATGATCGCCATGAAGGCCGGCACGTCCTCTTCCTTGATGACATATTCGATCGAGATGGAGATCGGGCCGCTGCGCGGCTTGAGGTCGAGCGACAGATGCGGCTCGGTCCAGCGGTTGAGCGGGTCGAGATTGAGCTCGGGGTGCGGCGGGAGCGCCACCAGAAGGCCGAGCGCGGCGCCCGCCAGCATGGCGATGGCCGCTCCCACCAGGGCGATATCAATTCCGTAAACGTCGGCGGTCAGGCCCCAGATCCAACTGCCGAGGGCGATGCCGCCAAAGGCGGAGGTCTGGTAGATGGACAGTGCCCGGCCGACTACCCAGCGCGGCGTCGACATCTGGACGGTGACGTTGAAATGCGACAGCGCGATGACCCAGCAGGCGCCGCCGGCAAGAAGGCCGATGCAGCTCAGCCAGATGCTGGAACTGAGCGAGCAGACGGTGGCGCAAAAGGCGAAGCCGGTGAAGGCCACGCGCACCATGGCCTCGCCTGAAAGCACACGCCGCAACCTGCTGCTGGCAAGTGCCCCGCCGACTGCGCCGACGCCGAAGGCGCCGAGCATGACGCCATAGGTCAGCGGCCCACCGCGCACGAGGTCGCGGGCAATCAGCGGTAGCAGGGCAAGGATGGCGCTGGCGGTAAGGCCGAACACGAAGCTGCGCAGCAGCACCCGGCCGATATCCGGCGACATGACGATATAGCGCAGGCCTGCCGCCATTGCCGCGCCCAGGGATTCACGCGGCAAGGGATTTTCAGGCCGCTTCGGCTGCCAGCGGGACAGCACGAAAAGCAGCGGGATATAGCTGACCGCATTGACCGCGAATGTGGCAGCGGCCCCGGCGACCGCGACGATGGCGCCGCCGATGGCCGGGCCGACGCTGCGGGTGGCGTTGAAGCTCATCGAATTGAGCGCCACCGCCGCCGGCATGGCGCTGCGTGGCACCATGTCGCCGACCGAGGCCTGCCATGACGGATTGTTGAGTGCCGTGCCGCAGCCGATCAGGAAGGTGAAGGACAAAAGCAGCCAGGGCGTGATGAAGCCGAGATAGGCGCACAGGGTCAATCCGGCCGAGACCAGGAGCAGGAAGCTCTGGGCGGCAAGCATGATGCGGCGGCGGTCGAAACTGTCGGCGATGGCGCCCGATGCCAGCGAAAACAGCATGATCGGCAGCGAGGTCGAGGCCTGCACCAGCGCCACCATGTCGGAGGAGGTGGCGATCGAGGTCATCATCCAGGCGGCGCCGACGCTCTGGATCAAGCCGCCGAAATTCGAGGCCAGGCTGGCCATCCAGACCGAACGGAAAACGCTGTGCCTGAAGGGCGCCAGCGGCGAGGCCGCATCCCGGTCCGGGTCGTCTTTCATCGTCGCCTGCGCCGACATGCTGCGGTCTTCCGGTGAGAATCGCCCCTGCCCATCCCCGGAGCCTAAACCATTAGGGCATGATCCCGAAAAGTGGGAACCGGTTTTCGGAAAAGATCATGCTTCGGCGAAGGATCGGGACGGCAATCGAAGGAGCCGTCATCAAATTCGAGCGGATTTGGCGCCCCTCGAGATTGGTGGCGACGGTGGGCTACCGAGCCCACGTCTCCCATGTGCATGCCGTCGGCGAAATGGCGACAGGCGCGCTGCCGGCTCAGAAGCCGGTTTCGATGCGCTCGAAGATCACATTGGTGAAGGCGGAAATCTGCGCGCCGATGAAGGGGCCGGTGAAGGCCACCACCAGCATGATGGCCACGATCTTGGGAACGAAGGTAAGCGTGATTTCCTGGATCTGGGTCAGGGCCTGGACGAGCGCGATCGCCACGCCGACCAGCATGGCGGCTGCCACGACCGGGCCGGAGGCGGTCAGCACCGTCCAGATGGCGAACTGGACGAGATCGAGCGCATCGGCCTCGTTCATGCGTCGCCGGGCTTTATCACCACGCCGGGCCCCATAATGATCTCCTTGCCGCCGTCGATGACGGCGATGATGCCGTCCGACATCACCCGCACCTCGGCGACCGTGCCGGTGAGGGTGCCGTCGGCCGAGGTGACCGTGCGGCCGATCAGCGAGCCGGCCTGCGAGAGCGTGGAGGCCTGCAGAAGCTGATCGAGCTTGGTGTTGATCTGCACCGACTGCTCAACCTGCGAGAACGCGGCGAGCTGCGCCACATATTGCGTGGAGTCCATCGGGTTGGTGGGATCCTGGTTCTTCATCTCCGCCACCAGCAGCCGCAGGAACGACTGGTAGTCCACGGCGGTCTTGGAGGTCGCGTCCGCGGCAAGCGGGCTGGAGGGTGGAAGGGTAGAACCGATAGCCATGCTCATCAGTAGCGTTCTCCTACGGCGATGGGGCGCGGTATGCTGACTGGCGGCGTGGGTGTCGCCATGGCGCGCTCCTCCAGGTGGTACAGCGAACGGATCGCCTTCAGCGCCTCGTGCAGCCGCTCTTCGCCGACCATGCGATCGACCTGCTTCAAGGTGGCAAGGATTTCCTCGTCCTCGAAGCTTGCCAGAAGCAGCGGCAGTGACCGGCGGAACATGGCGCGGGCTTCCGAGGAGCCGGTCGGGTCCATCAGCATGACCTGGACCATGAAGTAGAGCTGGCGCAGCGGCGTGGTGGCTTCTTCCGGTTGCAGCACATGGCTGCCGAGCAGGAACTGCACATCGTTGAGCAGTTCGAGCGTGACCTTGCGGTCCACCTTGATGACGGCGCCGTTGAGATAGATCTTTTCGTTGGGCTTCAGCGATATCTTCAGCGTGGTCTTCATTGAATGCCGTCGCGGATTATCTGCGACACCTCGATCAGTCCCTCGAAATTGTCGGAGCGGCCCAGCCGAACCTCCTCGGCCTCGCGCAGCACCCACAGGCCGATCGAAATGAGATTGGCGCGCAGCTCGCGCGGCAGGGCATTTTCGGGGCTGCCAAGATCCTCGATCAGCGTCGTCCACAGCCGTCCGGTGAAGTGAAGCGCTTCGATCGCTTCCTTCGAACGCGCGCCCACGGCGCTGGCGGTCGTCAGCATGTCGATGGAGCGGGTCAGAAGCTGGCGCTCGCGGTCCTTGGCGTCGGCGACTGAGTCGGTCTGGATGTCGGCATAGGAAAATTGATACATTTCGCGTCTGTTTCTTGCCGTTAGCTGATGAACTTCAACAGGCTGAGCTGCTGGATGCGTGCCGTCAGCGCATAGGAAGCCTCGATGTCTCCGAGCAGGTCGTTCGCGCGGGTGGCGGCTTCATAGGGGTCTACCCCCTCCATCTTGAGCAGGTGCTTTTCGAAGATATGCGCCTGTGCCGCCATGCGCTCGCTGGCTTCGGTGACGCGGCTTTGGGCCAGGCCGGTCTCGGCGCGAAGCTGGGTCAGGTCGTTCAGCGCACCGCCGACCATCGTGACCACGTTTCCGATCAGCCGTTCACGCGTGTCTTCGTCCATATCGATCGAAAGGCTTTCGCTGACGATGGCGGATGCCATGACCAGTTTGCGGATGCCCGAGGTATTGGCCGTCACCGAGGTATCGATCTTGTCGTTGAGCGCGATACGGCTGGAAATGCGCTGGTCGGATGCGCTCGACCAGTCGCTCCAGCCCGCACCCATGAAGAGTGGGTCCATATAGTTGGTGACGAAGGTATCGACATCCGCCGGCGTCGGGAACGGGTTGGCCGCCGTCGCGCCTGTGTCGGCCAGATACTGCGCGAAGGCAGCATCATAGGCCGCCTTGGGCGCCGAGCCCGGTTCGTAGCTGGCGAAAGGCTTCTGGTCGGTGTTGATGCCGGCAAAAAGATACTGGCCGTCGAGATTGGTGTTAAGGATCGAGCCCAGCGCCGACAGCGTGCTTTTCGCCTGGGCCACGCTCACCTGCGTGGTGTCCGTGCCGGAGAGATTGGTCGTCAGCGTGGACAGCAGCGATTGAGCCAGGTCGGCAACGCGATTGAGCGCTTCCTGTGTCGCCGTGAGGCGCGAGGTGATGACCGCATTGGTATCGGCGATGGCCTTTATGCGCTCCAGTTCGCGGGCAAAGGAAACGGTCTGCGAGGTGCGGGCGCCCAGCGCCAGGCCGGTATCGGCGACCAGGCCGGTGGTTGCCTCCTTCTGTGCCTTGACCAGCGCTGCCTGGCTGCGCATGACCGAGTAGCGCAGGGCTTCCGATACAGCCGATGAGGAAACGAAGAAGGCTTTCATTGCATCACCTCACTGCCGCCAGCAGAGCCGCCAGCATGTCGTCGACCGCCGCGATCAGGCGTGCGGATGCCTGGTAGGAATGCTCCAGGTCGAGCAGCATCGACATCTCCATGTCGACATTGACGCCGGTTTCGTTCGAGAGCGCCTCGGCGGTTCGCACTGCGAGGGCTTCCTTGGCCTCGGTCGCCCGCCAGGCGTCCTGCCGCATCCCCTGGAACCAGCCGATCGAACCGGTCGCATAGGTGTTGTGGCCGGCATTGGCGCCATTTCCGGCAATCGAATCGAACTCAATCGGCCGGTCGAGGCGTTC
>JBARWP010000147.1:0-4582 GCA_049646905.1 Pseudaminobacter sp.
CTGCTGCTCGCCGCCGGACAGTTCGCCGGGGTAATGTGTGATGCGATCGGCAAGCCCGACGGCGGCAAGCTCGTGCGCGGCGATCTCGAAGGCGTCGCGCTTTCCGGCAAGTTCCAGCGGCACGGCGACGTTTTCCAGCGCGGTCATGTTGGGGATGAGATGGAACGACTGGAAGACGATGCCGATATTGCGGCCACGGAACGCCGCGATCTGGTCCTCGCTCCTGCCATTGAGCACTTCGCCGGCGATGCGCACGGTTCCCGCGTCGACGCCCTCCAGCCCCGCCAGCACCATCAGCAGCGTCGACTTGCCGGAGCCCGACGGTCCGACGATGCCTATCGCCTCGCCCGCCGACACTTCGAGGCTGACGCCCTTGAGCACATGCACGGAAGACGCGCCGGTGCCCAGCGTCAACGATACGTCGGAAAGGTCGATGACGGGTTCTGTCACGGCGTTTCTATCCTATATGGGAACACAAGCACGATTGTCGTCGTCATATGGGCGCTGAAGCATGGCATTCAAATATCTGGCCTTTTTCCTTTTTGCCGCAGGTCTGGCCCTTTTTTCCGGCCCTGCCCAGCTACGGGCCGAACCTCTGAAAATCGTCGGCTTCGGTGACAGCCTGATGGCCGGCTACGGTCTCGATGCCGGGCAGAGCTTTCCCGAAAAGCTTGAATCCGCGCTACAGGCCAACGGTCACGATGTCGTGATCGCCAATGCCGGCGTGTCGGGCGATACCTCCAGCGGCGGCCTTTCGCGGCTGGAATGGTCGATCCCCGACGGCACGCAACTGGTGATCCTGGAACTCGGCGCCAACGACATGCTGCGCGGCATTTCGCCCGACATCACCGAGAGGAACCTCGACACGATGCTGACGCAACTGAAGCAGCGCAACATCGACGTGCTGCTGATCGGCATGCGCGCCGCGCCCAATCTCGGCCCCGACTATGCCGCAGCCTTCGACGCCATCTATCCGCGGCTGGCGGAAAAATACGATGTCGCCCTCTATCCGTTCTTCCTCGAGGGGGTCGCGGCCGACAAGAAGCTGCTGCTCGAAGACGGCATGCACCCCAACGCCGCCGGGATCGACCGCATGGTCGAGCAGGTGGTGCCTGCGGTGGAAAAACTCCTCGCGGCACAATCGGACAATTCATGATGGCCTGTCATTGCCTGTTCATAAGCAACAAACAGCTTGCTCCTTGCATGGATCAGTGATTCGCTGGGTTCAAGATTTCGATTCGGGGAGGCAGCGATGCCGCGACTTTTCACCGCCCTCGAAATTCCGCGCGATGCAGCGCTTTCCCTTTCTCTCCTTCGTGGTGGTTTGCCGGGTGCCCGGTGGATCGATGTCGAGAACTATCATCTCACCCTGCGCTTCATCGGCGATGTCGAAGGCCATGTCGCCGACGAGATCGCCAATGCCCTCGACCGGGTGCGCAGGCGCTCCTTCCAGATGCAGCTTTCCGGCGTCGGCGCCTTCGGCTCGAAAAAGCCGCACGCGGTGTGGGCCGGCATTGCCGCTTCGCCCGAACTGATTGCGCTGCAGGCCGAAATCGAGCGCATCTGCCAAAGGCTGGGGGTTCCGCCCGACCCGCGCAAATTCATGCCGCATGTCACGCTGGCACGGCTCCGGAACGCGTCACCCGTCGATGTCGCGCACTATCTGTCGGCGCGCGGGAACTTCTCGACCGCTCCGTTCAAGGTCGGCCGCTTCGTGCTGATGTCGTCGCGCGATTCGGTCGGCGGCGGCCCTTATATCGTCGAGGAAGCCTGGCCGCTTTCCGGCCCGGATCCGCGCAGCGGCGTGGCCGCACCCAATCTCGAAGCGGCGTGGATGGCGCGGTAGAGCCGGCCCCGGACCAAGCATCGGCAGGGCTTCGCGGCTATGACCTTGCAGCCGCTTGTCCGCATGCCCACATTGCCTTCCAAAGGAGTGAGCAATGGTCCGGACAGGCAAGACCGATCCTGGTTTCGAACGCGACGAGGCCCGCGTCCGCGAAGGCTTCTGGCGCACCGCCAAGCGCGCCGCGCGCCATATCCCCTTCATGGAGGATGTCGTCGCGGCCTATTATTGCGCGCTCGACCGGCAGACGCCGCTGCGCGCCAAGGGCATCCTGTTCGGTGCGCTCGCCTATTTCGTCCTGCCCACCGATGCCATTCCCGATATCGTCTTCGGCCTGGGCTTCACCGACGACATCGCGGTGCTGACGGCGGCGATCGCAGCCATGCGCGCACATGTCACCCCCGCACATCGCCTTGCCGCCCGGCAGGCGCTGGAAGAGCTGGACTGAAACCGAAAAGTGGAATCCGGTCTTCGGAACGATCCGATGGGTGCAGGGCAAATGCCCTGACAAATTGTCGCCGTTTTCGTGTTTTCAAACATCGGCAAGGGACTATGGACTGAAATCCGGAGGCGGATGACAGCGCGGACGGGCGGGAACCTGGGTGTAAAATGCTTCTTTTTCTTGAAGTGTATTCACCCTTTGGTAACCCAGATTAAATCAAAATGAATCGACGGGCAGGGCGGATCCGACCTGCCCTCGTACATCATGCGAATTACAGGGAACCGAAAAACCATGCGCGGATTGATCGTCCTCTTTTCGAGCCTGATCCTGGTTGCAGGCGCCACACCGTCGCTTGCCCAGTCAGCCACCAAGATCGGCCAGCACAACGCGTGGGGCACATACAGCTATCAGGCCAACAACGGTAAGGTCTGCTATGTGCTGACGGTTCCGACCGACAAGCAGCCGGCCAATCTCGACCATGGCGACATCTTCTTCTTCGTCAGCCAGCGGCCCGGCCAATCGGTCTCCTACGAGCCGCAATTCATCGCCTCCTACGACTTCCAGGCAAACTCCAAGGTGTCGGTCACCGTGGGCGACAAGTCGTTCTCGATGTTCACCCGCGGCAAGTCCGCCTGGGTGGAGAACGCCGCCGAGGAGCCGGTGCTGATCGCCGCCATGAAGGCCGGGGCCGACATGAAGGTGGCCGCCAAGTCCGGGCGCGGCAACCCGACTAACTACACCTTCTCGCTCAAAGGCATTTCGGCGGCACTGAGCTCCATCGCCAACTGCAAATAGCAGCCTCTGCCGGGCATCCGGGTAACGCCGGAAGCACCGCTGCAGCCAGCAACGGATTTGCCGGGCCGGCAGGTCCGGCTTTTGCGTTTCCGGGTCTGATGCACCAATGACGGGACGCGCCTGAAGACGTGAACGTGACGCGGCTTCCTGCCTGTGATATGTGCCGTCGCGATCCTATCTACCGGGAAATCCGGCCGGAACCTTACTCGATCATGACGCTTTCGTTCGACATCACCGATGACAAGACCCGCGAGGCCCTGCGGGCGCGCGCGGCCGCTCCCGAAAAGCAGTCGCTGATCGGCCTCACCCGCGCGGAAATGGCCGAGGCGCTGGTGAACGCCGGCATCGTGCCGGAACGCCAGGCCAGGATGCGGACACAGCAATTGTGGCACTGGCTCTATGTGCGCGGCGTCAGCGACTTCGCGCATATGTTCAACATCTCCAAGGAGTTGCGCGCCAATCTCGACCGCCATTTCACCATTGCCCGGCCGGAAATCGTCGAAGAGCAGGTTTCCAATGACGGCACGCGCAAATGGCTGTTCCGGTTTCCTGCGCGCGGGGCAGGACGGCCCGTTGAAATAGAAACGGTCTACATCCCCGAGGAAGGCCGGGGCACGCTGTGCATTTCCTCCCAGGTCGGCTGCACGTTGACCTGCTCCTTCTGCCACACCGGCACGCAGAAGCTGGTGCGCAACCTGACCGCCGAGGAAATCCTGGCGCAATTGATGTCGGCGCGCGACCGGCTCGGCGATTTTCCCGATCGCGACACGCCCGACGGCGCCATCGTGCCGGCCGAAGGCCGCAAGGTGTCCAACATCGTCATGATGGGCATGGGCGAGCCGCTCTACAATTTCGAGGAGGTCAAGAAAGCCCTGCTGATCGCATCGGACGGCGACGGCCTGTCGCTGTCGAAGCGGCGCATCACGCTTTCGACCTCCGGCGTCGTGCCGGGGATTTCGCGCACCGGCGAGGAGATCGGCGTTATGCTGGCGATCTCGTTGCACGCCACCAATGACGACCTGCGCGACCTGCTCGTGCCGATCAACAAGAAGTACCCGCTGAAGGAACTGATCACCGCCTGCCGTGCCTATCCCGGCCTGTCCAACGCCAAGCGCATCACCTTCGAATATGTGATGCTGAAGGACGTCAATGACGGCATCGAGGACGCCAAGGCGCTGATCAAGCTGCTCAAGGGCATCCCGGCCAAGATCAACCTGATCCCCTTCAATCCCTGGCCGGGCACCAACTATCAGTGCTCCGACTGGGAGACGATCGAGAAATTCGCCGACTACATCAACAATGCCGGCTATGCCTCACCAATCCGCACGCCGCGCGGCCGCGATATCCTTGCCGCCTGCGGCCAGCTCAAGTCCGAATCCGAGCGCCTGAAGAAGACCGAGCGCCTGGCGCTCGAAGCCATGATGATCGCCGGCCACGGCGAGGCCTAGAGCATGTTGCAGCCAAGTGGAATCACTTGGCGTCTCACACATGCGGCAAAATCA
>JBARWP010000148.1:0-4613 GCA_049646905.1 Pseudaminobacter sp.
GCGTGAACGGCCTCGAGCTTCGCCCCCCAGGCCTTGGCGAGTTCCATGGCCCGATCCTGTGCCCTATCGCAGCGGGCGCTGAGGTCGGTGGCCAGAAGAAGACGGCGGGGCTTTACCCTTCGGCAGCAGGCATGGGTGATCTCCAACGCAGGATGGCGCCTGCCCTGCCCACACGCCGCTGGATTGCAGCTCCCGGAATGGGCACCCACCGTCGGCAGCACGCCACAAAATATTATCATGCGCCGGCATTCGGGCCGCCTCCTTGATCGTGATCAACGGATCGACCTCAGGAGTACCCCTTAGGGAGAAGTCCGGAATTTCGCGCGGTAACGGCTGGTCGTATTCTGTTGATCTCCGACAGCACAGGAGTTCCCCGCCATGCTCGCCCAAGCCCATCGACAAGACGCCGGTGCAACAGCACGCCTGGCTTCCCTGCTCTTCTTCTCTCGCCCAGATGAGGGCTGCGTTCTCGCCGATGCGATCGAGGATCTAGGTGCTTCCATTGCCGTCGATCGCAATCAGGAGATATTTTGCGAGCAGGAACCTGCCGGATATTTCTACAAGCTCACGACCGGGCTCGTCCGCACATGCAGGTTCCTGGTCGACGGGCGCCGCCAGATCAACTCATTCCATTTTCCGGGCGAGACTTTCGGCTTCACTTCTGGTGCCGTGCACGGACTTTCGGCCGAAGCGGCCGAACCCTGCAAGTTGATCGTGGTCAAGCGGCAGGTTCTCGCGTCCGCGGCGGCGCGCGACGGCGAACTAGCTGCGGCGCTCCTGAACTCCGCAACAAATGAATTGCGGAAGGCCCAGGAGCATGTGGTCCTGCTGGGGAAGGGGAACGCCACCGAGCGCATTGTCGCGTTCCTGCGCAGCCTCGCCTGCAACGGGACCGCTTCCGACATTCTGGACATTCCAATGTCCCGTCAGGACATTGCCGATTATCTCGGACTGACGATCGAAACTGTCTCCCGTACCATGACGCTGCTTGAGGGATCAGGCCTCATCGCGCTCGAAACCTCGCGCCGGCTTCGCATGCGCAGGGTCATGTAAGCGCGCACAGAGCAAACTCCCGTACCGATCGGAAGAACGCCACGCGGCATTTGGGAACTATTGATCCAGGTCATTGGCCCACCGGCATCGTTCCTTACAGTCCAAGCACCGAGAATAGTCGGGGAGGACCGCCGTGACCACCGCAGACCACATCGTCTGGTTCGACCGCCTGCGCCGAGACGATGTCGCGCAAGTGGGAGGAAAGAACGCATCGCTCGGCGAGATGGTGAGCGCTCTCGGGACGCAGGGCGTGAGGGTTCCCGACGGGTTTGCAACCACCGCGGAAGCGTTCCGTCAGTTCCTCCGGGTCAATCGCCTGCTTGAGATCATCGAGCCCGCGCTTGCGGCCGCCGAGAAGGGGGATGCCCCGCTGCGCAAGGCGGGAGCCGCGATCCGTGCCGCCTTCCTGCGGAGCGAATGGCCCGCCGACATCGAGAACGCGATCCGCCAGGCATATCGCGATCTGTCTGCCAAGAGCGGCAGGGACGAGATCGATGTCGCCGTGCGCTCCAGCGCCACGGCGGAGGATCTGCCTGACGCCAGCTTCGCCGGTCAGCAGGAGACTTTCCTCAACATCGCGGGCGAGGATGCGTTGCTCGATGCTTGCCGCCGCTGCTACGCCTCCCTATTCACCGACCGCGCCATCAGTTACCGCAACCTCAAGGGCTTCGACCATCTCAAGGTGGCGCTGTCGGTCGGGGTGCAAGGCATGGTGCGTGCCGACACAGGAGCCGCCGGCGTCATGTTCTCCATCGACACCGAGACCGGCTTCGATCGCGTCGTTCTGATCAACGCCGCCTGGGGGCTGGGCGAGAACGTGGTGCAGGGCGCGATCGATCCGGACGAATACGAGGTCTTCAAGCCGCTTCTTGACGTTGAGGGGAAGACGCCGATCATCGGCCGCAAGCTCGGAAGCAAGGCGAAGAGGATGATCTATGGAGACGATCCGGCCGAGCCTACGCGCAATGTCGAGACCACGGCCGAGGAACGCGCCGCCTACGTGCTTTCCGACGCCGACATCCTGACACTCGCCCGCTATGCGGTCGCCATAGAGCGTCACTATGGGACGGCGATGGACATGGAATGGGCCAAGGACGGCGAGACGGGGGAACTGTTCATTGTCCAGGCGCGGCCCGAGACAGTCCAATCGCGCAAGACGAGCGGTGCGATCCGCAGCTACCGGCTGAGCGACAAGGGGGCGATACTGGTCAAGGGGCTGGCCATCGGCGAGGCGGCGGTCACAGGCCCGGTTTGCGTGATCAGGAACGCGAAGGACATCGAGCATTTCGTCGACGGCTCAGTGCTCGTCACCTCGATCACCGATCCCGACTGGGTGCCGGTGATGAAGCGGGCGGCGGCGATCGTCACCGATCATGGCGGACGCACGTCGCATGCGGCCATCGTCAGCCGCGAGTTGGGGCTACCCGCGATCGTCGGCACGGGGGACGCGACGAAAGTCCTGCGCGACGGCCAGGGGATCACTGTTTCCTGCGCGGAAGGCGCGGATGGCTTCGTCTATGACGGGCGCGCCGGAATAGAGGAAGTCGAGATCGACCCCGCCGACGTGCCTGCTACGCGAACGAAGATCATGCTCAACCTGGCGAACCCCGCGGCCGCCTTCCGCTGGTGGCGTCTGCCCGCCGACGGTGTCGGACTGGCGCGCATGGAGTTCGTGGTGAGCAACCACGTCAAGGTCCACCCCATGGCGCTGGTGCGGTTCGGGAAACTGGTGGACGAGGATGCCAGGGCCGAGATCGAAGCGCTGACGCGAGGTTACGAAGACAGGCAAGACTATTTCGTCGACCGGCTCGCCGAAGGGCTGGCGCGGATCGCGGCCGCCTTCCATCCGAAGCCGGTGATCGTGCGCATGAGCGACTTCAAGACCAACGAATATGCCGGTCTGATTGGCGGCAGGCAGTTCGAGCCGGCGGAGGAGAACCCGATGATCGGCTTCCGCGGCGCCTCACGCTACTATTCGGACGCCTATGCGCAAGGGTTCGGCCTCGAATGCAGGGCAATCCGCAAGCTGCGCCAGGAGATCGGCCTCGACAATGTCGTGGTGATGATCCCCTTTGTCCGCTCTCTGAAGGAAGCCGAGCGCGTGCTGGACGTGATGGCCGGGCATGGGTTCAAGCGCGGCGAGGACGGGCTCGAAATCTACATGATGGGTGAAATCCCGTCCAACGCCGTATTGGCTGAAAGCTTTGCCCAGCTCTTCGACGGATTCTCGATCGGCAGCAACGACCTCACGCAGCTCACCCTTGGCGTCGACCGCGATTCGGAGCTGCTGGCCGAGTTGTTCGACGAGGAGGACGAAGCGGTCAAATGGATGATCCAGGCACTGATCGACGGGGCGCACGCGGCCGATGCGAAGACCGGGCTGTGCGGCGAGGCCCCAAGCAACAATCCGGCCTTTGCCGCGTTTCTGGTCGAGTGCGGCATCGATTCCATCTCGGTCAGCCCCGACAGCTTCGTCGCCGTCAAGCGTCACGTCGCCGAGGCGGAAGTCGGCCAGGTTTGATCGGCATCAAATACGCTGCAAGAGCGGTCGCCTAGCATGGCTAATCGCGCGGCGGGGTCACCCTGCCGCGACAATGTCACGGGACCATCGAGTTTGGCGCATGCGCGGCCCTTCCGACCGCGCGTGTGCGCAACGGTTCATTCGAGCCGGGTGTTCGCGACGCGAGAATCGACGCGGCCGTCGCCGGCCAGGAGGCAAGATCATGCAGACGTCGACGCAAGTTCATCGGCCCGATCTCAAGCCGGTCCGGCGACCCGCCGGGAAGCCTGTCATCGCCTGCGTCGATCGCTCCGGCCATGCCGAGAAGATCGTTCCGCACGCGGTGGCGGTCGCCAGCGCGTTGGGGAGCCCCTTGACGTTGCTCCAGGTGCTGGAGGCGCATCCCGGCAACGATCGAAGGCCCGACCCGATCGAATGGGACATCAAGCGTCACGAGGCGCGCGACGGGCTGAAGCGGCTGGCCGGATTCTGCGGCGAGGACAACGACCGCATCGAGGCGGAGCTCGCCGAAGGCCAGATCGTCGAGGAGATTTGCCGGCGATTGGGGAACCTGGCCGCCGGGTTGCTGGTGCTCGGCACCCATGGCGAGGGGTGCGGCGGGGAGCGGGGACTCGGCAGCACGGCGCGGGGCGTGCTGGAGCAGGCAACAGGCCCGGTCCTGCTGGTTCCCGTCGCCGGGAAGCGGACGCAGGAGGCGTCCTACCGGCGCATCCTCGTGCCGGTCGACGGATCGTCATGGGCCGAGAGCGTCCTGCCGCTCGCCCAACGGCTGACGGCCGCTTCGGGGGCCGAGTTGATCGTCGCCCATATCGTGCCGGTGCCGGAGCTGACCGAGACCGCGCCGCTGGAAGCGGAGGATATCGCGCTTCGCGAACGCCTCGTCGAGCGCAACGAGCGGGTCGCCCGTGCGTACATTGAGCGCGTGCGCGGACGCGCCGCGGAAAAGGGGTTGAAGGTGCGGGCTGTGATCCGGCGCGGCGACGACGTCAGGACCAGCCTTGTCGACCTTATCGCCGGCGAGGGAATCGACCTCGTCGTG
>JBARWP010000149.1:0-4283 GCA_049646905.1 Pseudaminobacter sp.
GCCCCGACCAGCCTGATGCCATCATTGAGCGTGTCGATTTCGTCGGGCCGAAGATCGGACAAAAAGTTCTTGGTGCGCTCCGGGAGGTCGTCGAACCGCTTGGCTTCGCTCATTTCTTCAGCGCTCCCGTTACAATGCGCGCTACGGTTTCTGCGCCGCGCTTGGCGAAGTAGAACCCAACGATCATGTTAGCCGTTGTCTCGATCCAGCCGCCAAGCGGGTCGGTCGTGCCGAGCCCCAACACCTTGTCGAAGATCAGGAGTTTGCCGACGTAGATGGCGACGGCGTAACCCATCAGCTTTTCGGGCTCGTACCACTTGCCGATCTGAGCAATGCGGAGCGTATTCTGCGCTTCAATCTCGGCGCGTTGCACGTCAAGTTCACGCGCAGCAAGGTCAGCCGCAATTCGGTCTTTATCGTTTCCTGCCGCCAGTTTCGCCTTATACCCGTCGATGACGCCGTTAACGATGGGGCCGGACAAGAGCGACGCCAGCCATGAAAGGATCGCGGTCATTCCCGCCACCCCATGTCAGCCAGCGCGGCAAACCACATCACGATCGCGATGTGTGGCAGCATGAACGGCCAGAGGGTGACCGTCACTTCGCCCACCCGAACTTCTTGGCGAGAGCGTACCAGCCTTCCCCTGCCAGAGCGCACAGAGCGGCCCCGGCATAGCTGATGGCCGCCACCAACTCGGGATCATTGAACAGGCCGGCGTCGGCCTGAGCGAGCCAGCCACGGGCCGCCAGATATCCTCCGAGATACCGGAGGCCGATGCGGATAAATGGAGCCATGTCATGTCCTCTTGAACAGCTTGGCGACAGCCAAGAAAAAAGCCGCCCAGGCGGACGGCTGGTTGGTCTGTGTTGGCGTAGGGCTAGGCGGGCCAGCCGTGGCTGCTGGTGAGTCCGGCTTGCTGGTCGGCGCATCTGCCACCGCACCCCACTCCGCGCCCTGTAGGGCCTTCAGGACCCGCGCTAGTTGCTTCTGCCGCTCGGCAAGGCCGTTGGTTCCGCCATTCCACGCCTTCACACAGCCGATGAAGTTGCCAGCGTCGGCGTATTTGTTCATGCCCTTCCAGTCCCAGAACGCGGCGGCAATGTCGGGCTGGAGCGCATGATTGCTCGCGAGGTCCGGCGCTGACACCAGATCCTGCCCGATCCGCCGGCCGATTTCCGCGTAGCCGTCGCGCCCAGTGATCTGCGGCCCGCCCCGGCCGATATAGCGCGAGCCGTCGCTCGTCCCCGGCCGGTTGCCCATGCGGTTGCCGTAGATGTCGTCGAACGCCCTCAACTGCCAGCCCGCAGCCGTACCGTACTTCGCCCGCACCGCCGTCGCGGAGCCGAACCGGTTCGGCCACACCTCGGCCATCCGCTCGGCGGTGTAGTTGATGTTCTCCGTCAGGTTCCTGATGGTGAACCCGCCCGTCTCGGCGTGCAGATTGGCGAAGCAATAGGCCAGACGTTGCCGCGTCTGGTTGAGCCCGACGGCGGTCAGCACGCCCTGCCTTTCAACGAAGGCGTTGATGATCGTATCCGGCGCGGTCGGAAACACCGCGCGCATCGTCGCGAGCGACAGCCGCACGCCGGCGGCCCCGGAATCGGGGTTGGTCATGGAATCGGTCCTTGATGTGAGGCGGTCTAGAGAAGCGCAGCGGCGCGGAAAAGATCGTCGATGGCTTCACCAGACAATCCGAGTTGTGCGCCGAGCGCTGCGAGGATCGGGTGATCGCGCCGCCATTCGGTCGCGCGGTTGAACCAGATCTGCGTGGCCTCATCGGCCTGAGCGACAGCGGCTTTCACGGTTGCGAGCAATCCTGCATCGAGTAAGGCAAGACGCCCTTGCGCGGCTGACACTACAGGCGGCACCGGCTCCGGTTGCGTTGCGTTGGCCGCCCACGCCGCGCGCACGGCCGCTTCCTCCTGCGGAGACAGCGTGACTTCCTCTCCGTTAACAATTGCGGTCAATGACATTACGGCCTCCCGTAGAGTTTAAACGACCCTATGGCGATATTCCCGGATGAAAATGAAAAGCGGCAGGCGTTCTCGGCCGAATATCCTGTGCGCCGTCCTGAGATGCTCAGTTTTGAAAATGGCAACCCTGATCCAGTTCCGCGATATAACGAATCCACGATAGCCGTCAGCATTCTCGCCCCATTGCGTGCGCCGTTAATTCGAATCCACGTATCGACCCAACCTCCAGACGACGTTGAGCCGGTCATTGCAATTTCGCTCGCTCCTGTCGAGTTCGACGTAAACATAGTTCCTGGCGTTTCAGCACTTCCGAAACCAGTGTAAGCGTAGTCGGTCGCGCCGGTCAGCATTGATCCTGACGCCCCACTCGTGCCGAACACAAGATTAAGATTTGAACTTGTCGCCGGTTGAGCGCCGCTTACTGCAATCAGAAATTCGGCGTATCCTGATGGAAGATCGAAACTGACGCTCGCGCTATTTGACGCCGTCGCTGATGCGATCAGCACCAGCCCGATATCGAGCGCCGACTGAGCCGCAGCCTTGTCCGCCGCCGTGAAAAGAGAGTTACCGACCGTACTGCCGCCGAGGTTTGTGCGTGCAGCAGCCTTATCGCTCACCGACGACAGATTATCGTCCGGCGTCAGGATATCCGCCGCCGATACCGACAAAAACACCGTAGCCGTGCCGCTGAGATTGATCTTAGTCGTCCCGACCGTTCCTCCGATCTTGGATTTTGTCACCGTGCGCTCCATCGTCGCGACGGTATCCTTGATCAGTCCGACACCTTCCTCGAAGTCGAGTCCGTCAATGATGACATAGCGAACCTCATCATCATCCAGCACACCGGCATCTGCCGGCGTAAGGAACGATGCGGATGCAGCGGATCCGAAAGTTATGTCACCAGTCCCGGTCGTGGATGTATTGACCTTCACTCGGTCGAATAGCTTTATCATGAGTTACCTCTAGCTAGCGATGGCGTGAACGCGCAGTTTTCGGTGACGTGCAGCAACCTCAGGGACCGGCGCGTTGAATGATATGTCCGGCGCTGACAGATTGATATTGCGGCCAGCCTGTAGTCCTGCGGCAAACAGTGAGAATTGGAACAAGACAGGTCTGGAAAACTCCTGCGTTAATTGATCGCCCTCTCCCAGGGCAAACTCGCCAAGTGCTCCGTCACAGAGCGCACCGCCATCCGTCGTGACGCTAAACGTGTTAGCGAGATTGAATATGCGCCCGGTTTCGATACGGAACGTGCCGTAGCTAGACACGACGTTCAGTGGCGGCAAGTTTAGGTATTTTCCCGGTGACGGGATAATTAACCGCGCATCGAAAAGAGTATCAATCGCAGGCAGGCCAATCCATTTACCTGGCTGAATGCCGATAGACGGCAGCGAAACAACGATTTCAGGCGCTGTCAGATTGACGTTCTTTCCGGCCCGCAGTCCGATGGCGTCATAGTCAAGCGCAATCTCTGATGCCGGCAGATTGACATGACGGCCGCCTACGAAGCCCGGCGCGGTCTCGACAAACGTTACATCGATGGACGGCAGGCCGAACGACTTGCCGCTCACGACTAACGCCGCAGGCGACCCGACAAGGATGTCGGTAGATGTCAGGTCAAGGTTCCGGCCGGCTCGGATGCCAACTTGATACGGCACGTAGCTGATTTCAACGGCAGGCAGCGACAGCCACGTCTCAAGCCGCTCATCAAAACTCGCAAGCGGAAACTCGCCAACCGCGCCGAAGCCAAGCATTGGCTTACACCGTCAGCGTGTAAATCCGGCCCGGAGTGCCAAGAAGATCGAATGTCAGCTTGAAGTCGGTCGTGTCGCCGGCATATTCATCCTGACCGAGATCGTAGAGCACTAGCGGTTTCATGGCCGTGGCGTCGTAAAGCAAGACATATCGACAAGGTCCGATGCTGCCACCGGTCGCCGTCTGTGACGTCTGATCGCCTGTCAGCGCTGCGTCGTTTGTCGTGATGGTATTCGATGCGACGTTCGCCACGGTCTTGCCGCCCTGCGTCCAGCCGTTGCCATAGAACTCATAGCTCCGCTCGGCTGGACTTCCGCTCAGAGCGCCGGCGACATCATCCACAGACGTATCCGTTGCGTCGAACGACGCACTAGAGGTAAGCAACATGACCTTTAGATTGTCGTTATCGACGGTTTGACCAGCGATGAGCGAAAGTGTGTGATTATAGACGTGCGCAGTTACGGCCATGGATTAAGCCTCCGTTAGTAGTTGATAGATTTGCTGGTTGCGTCAGCGATAGCCGACGAGTGTTGCAGCCACGCCGCTCAGTGTGGC
>JBARWP010000150.1:0-4974 GCA_049646905.1 Pseudaminobacter sp.
TCGTCGTCACCGCCTACCAGTCGGCCAATGGTCTGGTGAACCTCATCAATCCCACCTTTGCGGTGGTCATGGGGGCACTCGCAATCGGGCGAGTGCCTTATGAGCGGTGGCTGCGCTTCGTGTGGCCGCTGCTTGTCATTCTAACCGTCATCATCATGGCGAGCCTCAGCATCGCCACCCTGACCGCCTGAAGGAGAAGACCGTGTCGATCACCTATGGTGTGCATTCCGAAGTGGGCAAGCTCAGGCGGGTACTCGTTGACCGTCCCGGAGCGGCGCTTGCTCGCCTGACCCCGTCAAATTGTCACGAACTGCTGTTCGATGATGTTATCTGGGTCAAGCAGGCGCGGGTCGAACACATGACCTTCGTCGACGCCATCCGCTATCGCGGCGCAGAGGTGGTTTTCCTGCGCGAGACCCTCGCCGAAACGATGCAGGATATGGAAGCGCGCCGCTGGCTGCTTGAGCGGCGTATCAATGAGAACATGGTCGGGGTCGGACTCGCCGACGACCTGAAAGCCATGCTGATGGAGGCCGATGCCGACGCGCTGTCGCTCATCCTCATGGGCGGCATGAGCAAAGCGGAACTGACCATCGAACCGAAAGGTGTGCTGGTGCCTGCATTGCGACCGGAGGATTTTATCCTGCCCCCGCTGCCGAACCATCTTTTCACCCGCGACACTACATGCTGGATCTACGGCGGGGTGACGCTCAACCCCATGCGATGGAATGCGCGCAAGCTGGAAACGGTCAATATTACGGCCATCTACCGCTTCCATCCTGATTTTCGCGATGCTGATTTTTCTGTGTGGTGGGGCGATCCTGACAATGATTACGGGCTGGCGACCCTGGAAGGCGGTGATGTCATGCCGCTTGGCAACGGCGTGGTGCTCGTCGGTATGGGTGAACGCACGACGCCTCAGGCCGTTGGCCAGCTTGCCCGTGCGCTGTTTGCACAAGGGGCTGCTGAGCACGTCATCGCCTGCAAGCTGCCGGTTGAACGGGCATCGATGCACCTGGATACGGTCTTTACCTTCTGCGACCGTGATCTCGTCACGCTGTTTTCGGAGGTCGTGGACCGCATCACGGCCTATTCGTTGCGGCCTGGTAAACAGGACTGGCAAATCGACGTACGCGAAGAGACCAGGCATCTCACCGAAGTGGTTGCCGAGGCCATGGGATTGCCCAAACTGCGCGTTGTTCCCACGGGTGGTGATGCCTATGTCGCCGAACGCGAGCAATGGGACGACGGCAACAACGTTGTGGCGATCGAGCCCGGCGTGGTCGTCGGCTACGACCGCAACACCTACACCAACACGCAACTGCGGAAGGCGGGCGTAGAAGTCATCACCGTGCCGGGCGCCGAATTGGGGCGCGGACGCGGTGGCGGCCACTGCATGACCTGTCCACTGGTCCGGGATCCGGTGTGAGGGAGATGACGCCATGGCTATCAATCTCAAGGGTCGCAGCGTTCTTAAGCTGCTGGATTTCTCGCCGGACGACATCCGCTTTCTGCTCAGGCTTTCGGCCTCGCTCAAGCAGGCCAAATATGGTGGCTACGAGGAGCCGCGGCTGAAGGGCAAGAACATTGCGCTGATCTTCGAGAAAGATTCCACGCGCACCCGCACCGGCTTCGAAGTGGCGGCTTATGACCAGGGCGCACATGTCACCTATCTCGGGCCGACCGGCACCCAGATCGGAAAGAAAGAATCGATGAAGGACACTGCTCGCGTTCTTGGTCGGCTCTATGACGGGATCGAATATCGAGGTTTTGGCCAGGAACAGGCCGAGACGTTGGCGACATGGGCGGGAGTGCCAGTCTATAATGGCCTGACCGACGAGTTCCATCCGACCCAAATTCTCGCCGACTTCCTGACCATGCGGGAATACACCCGCAAGCATCTGTCGCAGATGGCCTTCTGCTTCCTGGGTGACGCCGGCAACAATATGGGTAACTCGCTACTGACAGGTGCTGCCCTGATCGGCATGGACGTGCGGCTTGGTGCACCGAAAGCGTGTTGGCCGCATCCTGCGCTCGTGGAGGAAAGCCGAAGGATCGCTGACAAGACAGGCGCCACCATCACATTGACAGAAGACCCACTGGAGGCCGCGCGAGGCTGCGATTTCGTCTATACTGACGTGTGGGTTTCGATGGGCGAGCCGGATTCTGTGTGGCAGGAACGCATCAAACTTCTGACGCCTTATCGCGTCACCTCCGAAATCATGCTTGGCACCGGCAATCCGCACGCCAAGTTCATGCACTGCCTGCCAGCCTTCCATAATCGTGAAACCGAGATCGGTGAGAAGATCTTTCAGCAGTACGGCATCGACGGCATGGAGGTCACCGAAGAGGTGTTCGAATCGGAAGCTTCGATCGTCTTCGACCAGGCGGAAAACCGCATGCACACAATCAAGGCGGTGCTGGTCGCCACGCTGGGGGCGTGAGATGAGGGTTGTCGTCGCGCTCGGTGGAAATGCCCTGCTCAAACGCGGTGAGCCGATGACGGCTGAGGTACAGCGCACCAACGTGCGCAAGGCGGCAGTGGCGCTCGCCGACCTTGCTCGCCATCATGACATTATCGTCGCTCATGGCAACGGGCCCCAGGTTGGGCTGCTGGCACTGCAAGCGGCGGCTTACACCGACGTCGCGCCCTATCCCCTAGATATACTCGGCGCCGAGAGTGTTGGGATGATTGGCTACCTGGTTGAGCAAGAGTTGACCAATGCGCTTCCGCCGAACACGAAACTCGCCACGTTGCTCACCCAGATCGAGGTGGATGGAAACGATCCTGCCTTCTCCCGACCGGAGAAGCCGATAGGCCCCGTCTACGACGATGCCGAGGCGGCAGGTGTGCAGGAAATCCATGGCTGGCCACTGGTCGAGGAAACCAAAGGCAGATGGCGCCGGGTCGTGCCGTCGCCCTTGCCGCAGCGCATCACCCAGATCGAGGCGATCCGGCTGCTGGTTGATCAGAGCGTCGTGGTTGTTTGCGCCGGAGGCGGCGGCATCCCCGTTATCCGCAACATCGATGACGACCTTGAAGGCGTCGAGGCCGTTATCGACAAGGATCGTGCCGCCGGTCTGCTTGCAGAACAACTTACAGCTGACGCCTTCCTCATGCTGACCGACGTCGATGCCGTATACGCAAACTGGGGAACACAACAACAAAAGCCAATCCGATACTCAACCCCAGGCGATCTCTCCGCGCAGTCGTTCGCGGCCGGCTCGATGGGGCCGAAGGTAGAGGCGGCCTGCGTTTTTGCATCGGTTAAAGGTCGCATCGCCGGGATAGGGCGACTTGAAGACGCGCGCGAGATCCTGGAAGGCAGAAAAGGAACCGTCATACGACAGATTTGATCCCATCACAGCGCGAGTGGCAGCCCATGACCGGATTGGTTTAACAGATCGAAGCGCACCTGGATGCCGGCCATTCCATGCACGAACTATGGAGTTCTTTGAAATGCGAGAGAAAACCAGAACAACTCGACCGGCCCAGCAAAGCGGCATCAAGGACGTCAGGCCTATTCCCCCGGTTCTGATCGATAAGATGATCGGCGATGAGGGCTTCAGGGCCATCGATCGCACGTGGTCGGCATTTCGCGCGAGATTGAACGGCGGAATCTCGCCTGAAGCGCTCGGACTTGCATTATTTGACTGGTCGATACATCTTGCCTCCGCGCCCGGCAAGCAAATGGAGCTGGCGATCAAGGCCAATCAGAAAGCCGTTCGGCTGCTGTCTTATGCAATGGCCGCAAGCATCGATCCCAAAACACCATCTTGCGTCGAGCCACTCCCGGGAGATCGGCGCTTTGTTGGCGACGAATGGGAAAGACAGCCCTTTAAGCTCTGGGCTCAGGCCTTTCTTCTCCAGCAGCAGTGGTGGCATAACAGCACGCATTCTGTTCCCGGCGTCACTCCACATCATGAGGATATGGTTTCATTCGGCGCCCGGCAATTTCTCGATATGCTTTCGCCCGCCAACAATCCATTCACCAATCCGGAAGTGCTGGATAAGACCATAAAGACAGGCGGCATGAATTTTGTGCATGGCCTGCAGAACTGGATGGAAGACGTCAGCCGTATCGCGACGGGCCAAATGCCCGTTGGGACAGAAAACTTCGTTGTCGGTAAGGACGTTGCGGTCACGCCCGGAAAGATCGTGTATCGTAACGACCTTATTGAACTGATCCAGTATGCGCCGGCGACGGATGTGGTGGCGGCGGAGCCGGTGCTGATCGTGCCGGCATGGATCATGAAATATTATATCCTCGACCTGTCGCCGCAGAACTCACTGATCCGATATCTGGTAGGCAAGGGCCACACCGTCTTTTGCATTTCATGGCGCAACCCGACCGCTGAAGATCGGGAACTGTCGATGGACGATTATCGGCGTCAGGGGATCATGGCTGCGCTCGATGCGATCACCGCTATCGTTCCGGATCAGAAGATACATGCAACGGGCTATTGTCTTGGCGGCACCCTACTGGCAATTGCCGCAGCATCCATGGCCTGCCGCGGTGATGAACGGCTGGCGTCACTCACCTTGCTTGGCGCGCAGACCGACTTCACCGAGCCTGGCGAACTGGCGCTGTTCATTGACCATAGCCAGATGCATTTCCTCGAAAGCATGATGTGGAATCGTGGCTATCTGTCTGCTGATCAGATGGCCGGCGCCTTTCAGCTTTTGCGCTCAAACGACCTCATCTGGTCGCGGCTGGTACGAGAGTACCTTATGGGCGAACGCACGGAGATGATTGACCTGATGGCGTGGAACGCCGATTCCACGCGTATGCCCTACCGCATGCATACCGAATATCTACAGCGGCTCTACCTGGATAACGAATTGACCGCCGGACGGTTCATGGTGGACGGGCGCCCCGCGGCACTTCAGAACATTCGTATCCCGATCTTTGTCGTCGGCACGGAGCGCGATCATGTGGCGCCATGGCGTTCGGTCTACAAGATCCACTATCT
>JBARWP010000151.1:0-3185 GCA_049646905.1 Pseudaminobacter sp.
GGTCAAGCGCGCCGACGGTCTCATAGCGCACCGCGCCGGCCGCCGCGCCAAAGCCCGAATCGGCAGCGGCCGCGCCGGCCTCCACCTCGACCCGCTTCAGGAAGACGGGATCTATCATGCTGGAACCCGTGTGGTGCCAGCTGGTCGCTGTCTGCGGAACGCCATCGACCGTCACGGCGAGATTGGACTGTTCCATGCCCAGCACATGGATACGCTTCGAGGGGCCGCCGCCGCCTGAAACCGTGACGGAGGATTCACGCGAAAAGAGTTCCGACACGTCGGTGGGCCGAAGCTTCTCCAGGTCTTCCTGGGTAACGACCGTGCCGCCCGTCGCTTCGACGTTGTCGTCGCCTTCCCCGATGATGGTGATCGTGTCGAGAACGGTCGTGTTCTTGTCATTCGCTTCCTGTGCATGAAGCGCAGTGCCCAGCGTCAGGAGGGAAACGCCGGCAAGAGGAAGAAGTCTCATGGACATCATCTGGTTGTTCCAACTGGTTCTAGGCAGGAAGCCATGGGCTTCCCGGTCAAGGCTGCGTATTGAAAGGCTGGAGGCCGGCTTCGGAACCCGCTTCTCGCGGGCGTTCACGTCACGTGAGGAAGCGTCGACAGAGATGCGTTTGCCGGTGAGGCGGTTTGCGGTTCATTTTGGTTCGGGCCCTGCTCGCCCCTCGATCGTCCGGCGCCGCCTGCGGCACGCTCAGCAGCCGGTGGCACCATGCATGCCACTTGCCCTGGCAGCGAATAACTTGATAAAGACATTCATGTATAGGATCGACCGGCTGGCCGTGTCGAGACGAAGGAGTTTGGCGGAAATGGCAATTACTTACGCACGGACGGCAGGGCGCGATCGTCGACGCTAGAGCCGATGCACTATACCCCCCACGAGCTGTTCGTCGGCGCGCTCGAGAATGCGACCACCTGCGCACCGGACGAAAGCGAGCAGCAGATCTGGCCGAAGTTCATGTTGATGGTGCTGCTGCAGGGCGCGCAGCGCTTCATAATCGACAGCGTGCCCTTCCGTGTCGATGCCGGCAGCGGCGATGCCGGCGCTCCGGTCGCCTTCATGCTCAACGTCGCCAGGCACAGCACCCTGCGCTTCATCAACGACAACGACGTGCCGCTGCGCAAGGTGATGATCTCGGCTCCGCTGCCCTGGCTGGAGCGGCTGTTCGAGACACAGCAAGGAATGCAGGGCTCGACGCTGCGCGACTTTTTCTCGCAGCATCTCGCGCATTTCTCGTTCGAGCCCGGCCAGCACATCCTGCTTCTGGCGCAGAAGATCATCAATCCGCCGCCGGTTCTTCACGGCGACCTGCGTTCTCTCTACCTCCAGGCGCAGGCGCTCGATATCATGTGGCAATCCTGCCTGACCATGGTCTCCGAGCGGGAGGGGCACCAGCCGGGCGCCACCCTCATGAGCCTGCGCCATTGCGAACGTGTCAGGGACTTTATCCTTGCCAATCTCGACCGCGAGCTATCCATCGACCTGATTGCGAAGGAAGCGGGATTGAGCAGCTCGACCGTCCAGAGGCGCTTCAAGGAGCATTTCGGAATCCCCATTTTCGATTTTATCCGCCAGGAACGGCTGGAAGCGGCGCGTGCGGCGCTGGCCAGCAACGGGATTCCGGTGTCGCACGCAGCTCACATGGCTGGCTACAACAACATTTCCAGCTTCACGACCGCGTTCCGCAAGGCCTTTGGCGTCACGCCGAGGCAGGTTCGCATATAGGCCGCCATCCGCCGCCGATATGTCATTGCCCGCCCGTGGGGCGGTGACTACCTTTCGCGCCCGTCTCGGGCATCGACATCGCCGGCTGCAGCCCTCGCCGGCTATGCCAAGACCTCTTCGACCGATCGCCTGGGCGAGAACGGCATCTCCGGCCCGTATCCGAAGCGCATCACGATGTCGGGCCGCGTGCCCGGCTCGCCCACCAGGGTTGCGAGTTCCGGCCTCAGGGACTTCACCTCGACCGGCTGGTTGATGAATGCATGTTTGATGCCGAGTCCCGTGGCGGCCAGCGCAAAACGCTGGCAGGCGCGCCCCGCGGCGATCCAGTGCGCCTTGTCCTCACGCTCGGCGAGGAAGACGGCGATGCCGGCCGAACTGTCGATCTGCCGGGCATATTTCTCGTTCTCCGCATTGGCGGCGAAGAAGGTATCAAAGGCCAGCCTCCCTACAACGCGGGGCAGCACGGGGCTGCCGCTCGAAGCGGCAAACAGTCCGTCGCCGCTTTCGGCCGCATCGCGCGGGTTGAAACGCAGCCACTGCTTCAACTCCGCCAGGAAGGCCCGGTCGTGCATCTGCGCGTCGTTTCCGGCAACGACGAGATCCCGGAGACGATCGATCCGTGCACGCTCGCTCAGCAGAACGAGGCGAACGCCCGGCACTTCCGCGGCCTTGCGCATCGTCTCCATGTCGGTGGCGGAAACGGGCCGGCCATCATAGACGGCGCGGGTGGATTGCCGCCGCGGAATGGCCGCGAACAGAGCGTCGGCGGACGCCGCTCCCGCCGAATAGACAAAGCGGATACCTCCTTCCGCGTCGGTTTGCGCCTCGCCGGGACGCCCGCTCGCGGCCGCGGCGATGGCAAGGTTTTCGGCGGCACAGCCGAGGCTGACGAAGAGGTGATGGTCATCGGGATCGACAACGCGCGTCGCCCGCGAAAAATCAGGCAGGATGGCGATGACGCCCTCCTCGGCGTGGAACCGCCAGGGCTGCGTGTTGTGGCCGTTGGCCGCCAGCGTCGCATAGCGGACGAAATCCTTTGCGGCCGGATCAGCCGGGAGCGGCGCACGCATCGCTCCAACGCGGGCGGCGTAGTCCGACATGGAGCCGGTAGCCGAACGCCATCCATACGCGCCCGCGCCACCAAGCAGAAGCGCTCCGCCGACACCGGCAAGAAAACCCCATCTTCGCATCATGTCTCCCTTCGGAGACGATACTAATCGAGCGGAGATGACGGGTCTTGACCTCGATCAACAACCCTCGCCCTCGCCCGGAGGGCAGGCGCGCCGGCCGATGCCGGTCAGCGCACGACGGCGCTGCGCAGCATCATCAGCTCGCCGATGTTCTCGATGGTGACATAGCCGACAAGGCCGCCTTCGGCATCGACGACGCCCACCGCGGGAGCCGCTCCCTTCTGCAGATATTCCAGCGCCGTGCCAAGCTTCTCGTGGTCCCGCAC
>JBARWP010000152.1:0-7174 GCA_049646905.1 Pseudaminobacter sp.
GGGCATGGTCGTGCGGGGCGCGCTGGTTTCCATAGGCACCAAGGACATCGACCGCAGCCGCTGGAACTGGAATTTCGTGGACGATCCGCAAAACCCGTTCTTCACGCCGGACCCGGAATCGGTGGCGGTCTTTGCAGATTATCTCGACGGCCTCCGCAAGGCGGGCTCGTCCGTCGGCGCACTCATCGAGATCGTCGCCGAAGGCGTGCCGGCCGGTCTCGGCGCACCGGTCTATGCCAAGCTCGACCAGGATATCGCTTCGAACCTGATGTCCATCAATGCGGTGAAGGGCGTGGAGATCGGCGAGGGCTTTGCCGCCGCGCGCATCACCGGCGAGGAGAATGCTGACGAGATGCGCATCGGCAATGACGGCAAGCCGGTCTTCCTGGCCAATCACGCCGGCGGCATCCTCGGCGGCATCTCGACGGGGCAGCCGGTCGTCGCGCGCTTCGCCGTCAAGCCGACCTCCTCGATCCTGACGCCGCGCAAGTCGATCGATGTGGATGGCAATGATGTCGAGGTGCGCACCAAGGGCAGGCACGACCCCTGCGTCGGCATCCGCGCGGTGCCGATCGGCGAGGCGATGGTTGCGTGCGCCATCGCCGATCATTATCTGCGGCATCGAGGACAGACGGGCAATGATGGTGCCGCGCCGGACAGTCGGTAAGAGAACCGTTTATGGCTTCCGTCTCATCCCGTCTTGGCCTATTACCGGCTGCCAACTGCCTATTGCTGCGAACGAAGTGAGCCATGTCCTACGACCAGAAGAAAATCGTCGAAGCCCTTCGCGCTTTCGAACGCGGCGAGATCGTGGTGGTCATGGATGATGACGGGCGCGAGAACGAGGGCGACCTGATCGTCGCGGCGGTGCATTGCACGCCCGAAAAGATGGCGTTCATCGTGCGTCACACCTCGGGCATCGTCTGTGCACCGATGACACGCGAGGATGCCAAGCGGCTCAATCTGGCGCCGATGGTGGCCGACAACGATTCGGCGCACACCACAGCCTTTACCGTCAGCGTCGATTTCAAGCACGGCACGACCACCGGCATTTCCGCCGACGATCGCACCTTGACGGTGCGTAACCTGGCCAACAGCAATGTCGGCGGCTCGGATTTCGTGCGTCCCGGCCACATCTTCCCGCTGATTGCGCGCGAAGGCGGCGTTCTGATGCGCTCCGGCCATACGGAGGCGGCGGTCGATCTGTGCAAGCTCGCCGGCCTGGCGCCTGTCGGTGTCATCTCGGAACTGGTCAATGACGACGGCACGGTGATGCGCGGGCCGCAGGTGCAGGCCTTCGCCGAAAAGAACGGGTTGAAGCAGGTGTCGGTCGCCGACCTCATCGCCTACCGCCAGCGCCAGGAAACGCTGATCGAGCGCGTGGATTGCTTCGACATCGATACGCCCGGCGGCAAGGCCAAGGCCTTCACCTACACGCTGCCATGGGATGTGATGCACCACCTCGCCATCGTCTTCGGCGACATCAGGGATGGTGAGGAAGTGCCGGTGCGCTTCCACACCGAGGACGTGGTGACCGATGTCTTCGGCACGACCGGCGGCCTTGCCCGCATCATGAAGACGCTGGGCGAGCGCCAGCGCGGCGTCATCGTCTATCTGCGCGAAGGCTCGGTCGGCGTGGCCGGGCAGGGGCGCAACCGGCCACGGGTCGATCAGGAAGATCACGAAGAGGCCCGCCGGCGCGAGGATGAATGGCGCCAGATCGGCCTTGGCGCGCAGATCCTCAGGGATCTCGGCATCTCCTCCATCGACCTGATCGCCTCGCGCGAGCGCCACTACGTCGGCTTGGAGGGTTTCGGCATCAGGATCGCCAGGACCGAAATCCTCTAGTCCGGGTCCCGGGTCGGACCGGGAAGGGAGGGCTCGCAGGACCCGAACCCTGTTGAACGTTGCCCTCGCGCTTGCGCAAAAGCATGGTCAAATCGACGCCATGCGCCTATATCGGGGCATGGTCACACGCCTTTATTCCCATCCGATCTATCTGGAACATCTCACTCCCCCAGGGCATCCGGAACGGCCAGACCGGCTGCGCGCCATTGCACGTGCGCTGGAGGACGAGGTTTTCGCGCCGCTGGAGCGCGTCGAGGCGCCGGAGGGCGACGAGGCCACCATCCTCTACGTCCATCCCGAACGCCATGTCGAAAAGATACGGGCGGCAATCCCCGAAGAGGGCATCCGGGGCATTGATGCCGACACCTCGGCCAGCCCGAAAAGCTGGCAGGCGGCCCTGACGGCGATCGGCGCGGCCAACGCGGCCGTCGACGACGTGTTTTCCGGTAAGGCCGACAATGTGTTCGTGGCGGCCCGCCCGCCCGGCCACCACGCCGAAAAGACGACCGCGATGGGCTTTTGCCTGTTCAACAACGCGGCAATCGCCGCCCGCTATGCGCAGCGCAGATATGGGGTCGAGCGCGTCGCCATCGTCGATTGGGACGTGCATCACGGCAACGGCACGCAAGACGTCTTCTGGGACGATCCGTCGGTGCTGTTCTGTTCGACCCACCAGATGCCGCTTTATCCCGGCACCGGCGCCAAGGATGAAACCGGCTCCGGCAACATCGTCAACGCGCCGCTGTCACCGCAGTCGGGCAGCGAGTTGTTCCACGAGGCGATGCGCTCGCGCGTTTTGCCGGCGCTCGACGAGTTCGCGCCGGACCTCATCATCATTTCGGCCGGCTTCGATGCGCATCATCGAGATCCGCTGGCCGAGATCAATCTGGACGAGGACGATTTCGACTGGGCGACCGGGCAGGTGATGGACAGGGCGGCCCGCCATTGCAACAACCGCATCGTCAGCCTGCTGGAAGGCGGCTACGATCTGCAGGGCCTGTCGTTTTCGGTGGCGGCGCATGTGAAGCGCCTGATGAAAGGATAGGACATGACGGGTGAAACCGCCGAGACGGCCGACGACATCAAGGCGATGAGCTTCGAGCAGGCGCTGAAGGCGCTCGAGGACATCGTTGATCATCTGGAGCGTGGCGACGTGCCGCTCGACCAGTCGATCCGCATCTATGAGCGCGGCGAAGCGCTGAAGGCCCATTGCGACCGGCTGCTGAAGGCGGCAGAAGACAAGGTCGAGAAGATCCGGCTCGCCCGCGACGGCAAGCCCACCGGCGTGGAGCCGCTCGACGGGGAGTGAGTTTTATGTCTTGCCCCATGAAAGGATGAAAGAGGAGGCCGAAGAATGAGCTTCTTTCCTGCGCCCGATCCTGAACTCGGCAACGCGTTTTCCTGCGATGCCGTCGAGCTGATGGTGGTCGCCAACGCCAAGGACATCGACGGTTTCGAGGTGCGGCGCGCACTGCCGACGGCAAAGCGCCGGCTCGTCGGTCCGTTCATCTTCTTCGACCGCATGGGCCCGGCGATATTGCGGGCGGGCAAGGCGCTCGACGTGCGCCCGCATCCGCATATCGGCCTGTCCACCGTCACCTATCTGTTCGACGGCAAGATCAGGCACCGCGATTCGCTCGGCACAGAAATGGTGATCTCGCCGGGTGACGTGAACCTGATGACGGCAGGGCGCGGCATCGTCCATTCCGAGCGCACGCCCGAGGAGCTTCGTGGCGCGCCGATGTCGGTCTCCGGATTGCAGACTTGGATCGCTCTTCCCGACCACAAGGAGGAAATGGCGCCGGTATTCGAGAATACCTTGAGCGCGACATTGCCGGAGTTCAGCGCCGACGGCGTCACCGGGCGCGTGGTGATCGGCGCTTTCGAAGGCCTGCGCGCGCCGGTGACGACCTATCACGATACGCTCTATGTCGATATCCGGCTCGATCCCGGCGCGCAGGCACGCATTCCGCCGGATGCGGAGGAGCGCGCGATCTATGTGCTTGAAGGCACCGTGACCATCTCGGGCGACCAGTTCCCGTCCGACCGGCTGCTGGTGTTCCGCCCCGGCGACGAGATCGTGGTGTCGGCCGACAATGGTGCGCATTTCATGCTGTTCGGCGGAGCATCGCTGGGGTCCCCGCGCCACATCTGGTGGAATTTCGTCTCCTCGTCGAAGGAACGCATCGAACAGGCCAAGCAGGAATGGAAGACCGGGCGCTTCGACATAGTGCCGGGTGACGAAACGGAATTCATCCCACTGCCCGGAAGCTGAAAAATGCGAAACTGTTGCGCGGCATTGCGCGCGTTTACTTTCGCCGGCCAAGGCTTTATCTCGGGGCATACAATGGTGCAAACAGGCTGATTTCAGTGACATTGCCACCGACAACGCCACTTCTGGACAAGGTGAAGATTCCGGCCGACCTGAAAAGGTTGCCGGAAAGCGACCTGCCGCAGCTGGCTTTCGAGCTTCGCACCGAGCTGATCGATGCGGTGTCACATACAGGCGGCCATCTGGGCGCCGGCCTCGGCGTTATCGAACTGACAGTTGCCTTGCACTATGTTTTCGATACGCCGAAGGACCGCATCGTCTGGGACGTCGGCCACCAGGCCTACCCGCACAAGATCCTGACCGGCCGGCGCGACCGCATCCGCACGCTGCGCCAGGAAAAGGGGCTTTCCGGGTTTACCAAGCGTGCCGAAAGCGAATACGACCCTTTTGGCACCGCGCATTCCTCGACATCGATTTCGGCTGGCCTTGGCATGGCCGTGGCGAGGGACCTTGCCGGCGGCAGGAACAATGTCATCGCGGTGATCGGCGACGGCGCGATGTCGGCCGGCATGGCCTATGAGGCGCTGAACAATGCGGGTGCTCTGGATGCGCGGCTGATCGTCATTCTCAACGACAACGACATGTCGATCGCCCAGCCGACGGGAGCGATGAGCGCCTATCTGGCGCGGCTCGCCTCGGGCAAGACCTATCAGGGCTTTCGCGATCTCGGCAAGAAGCTGACCTCCTATCTCGGCGCGCGCATCGACCGCGCCATCACGCGGGCGGTGGAGCATGCGCGCGGCTACATGACCGGCGGCACGCTGTTCGAGGAGATGGGCTTTTTCCACATCGGCCCGATCGACGGGCACAATCTGGAACACCTCATCCCCGTCCTGAAGAATGTCCGCGACAATGCGCACGGCCCCGTGCTCATCCATGTCGTGACGCAGAAGGGCAAGGGCTATGCACCGGCCGAGGCGGCCGCCGACAAATATCACGGCGTCAACAAGTTCGATGTCATCACTGGCGCGCAGGCCAAGGCGCCCGCCAATGCGCCGAGCTATACCAAGGTGTTCGCCGAAAGCCTGGTGCAGGAGGCGCGCGAGGATGAGCGCATCGTCGCCGTCACCGCCGCGATGCCGTCAGGCACCGGCCTCGACCTGTTCGGCAAGGAATTTCCGCAACGCACCTTCGATGTCGGTATTGCCGAACAGCATGCGGTGACTTTCGCTGCCGGTCTGGCGACCGAAGGGCTGAAGCCGTTCGCGGCGATCTATTCGACCTTCCTGCAGCGGGCTTACGACCAGGTCGTGCACGATGTCGCGATCCAGAAGCTGCCGGTGCGCTTTCCCATCGATCGTGCCGGTTTTGTCGGGGCCGATGGCCCGACCCATTGCGGCGCCTTCGATACGACGTTCCTGGCGACACTGCCCGGCTTCGTGGTGATGGCGGCAAGCGACGAGGCCGAGCTTCGCCACATGGTGCGCACGGCGGCCGTCTATGACGAAGGCCCGGTCTCCTTCCGCTATCCGCGCGGCAACGGTGTCGGCGTCGACATGCCCGAGCGCGGTTCGGTGCTGGAGATCGGCAAGGGCCGCATCCTGCGCGAAGGCACCAAGGTGGCACTGCTTTCCTTCGGCACGCGGCTGCAGGAATGCCTGCTTGCGGCGGAGGAACTGACCGCTGCCGGCCTTTCCACCACGGTGGCCGACGCCCGCTTCGCCAAGCCGCTCGATGAGGATCTGGTGCGCCGGCTTGCCATGTCGCATGAGGTGCTGGTGACGGTGGAGGAGGGCGCGGTGGGCGGCTTTGCCAGCCATGTCCTGCAATTCCTGGCCGAACAGGGCCTGCTCGACACCGGCCTGAAGGTGCGCCCGCTGGTGCTGCCGGACGAGTTCACCGACCACGCCAAGCCCGAAAAGATGTATGCGGATGCCGGCCTCGATGCGAGCGGCATCGTACGCACCGTGTTCACCGCGCTTGGCCACGAAATCCGTTCCGCCACCGCCTAGCTCGCTTGCATCCAGGGCCGGTTCAGCCTCCCACCGAAATTGCCCCTCACCCCCTCCCTCTCCCCGCAAGCAGGAGAGGGAGACGCCAGCGTTGCGGCCATCCTCCTTCTCCCCGTTTACGGGGAGAAGGTCCGGCAGGGGTTGAGGGGCGATTCTTGTAAACCCAACCGCAGTGACAGACGGACAAGGGCAATCCGTCTTTCCTGGAGCATCTTCGGATTATCCGAAAATCGGCTCCCGCTTCTCGGTCCGTTGCTCTCCCCTAACCATCTGTTTACGCTGCATTTTGGCGCTTTGCTTACCTTTTCTCTTGGCCGAATCTTAGTTCGCCGGGATTAGAACGCCTCCCCAGGCAGGGGAGACAGGCAATGAGAATGCTTCTGGCGGGAGCGGTGCTTCTGGCGGTCGCGACGGCGGCGTCGGCCGCCGAAATGCGCTATGACGTGAAGCTCGAAAAGGCCGTGATGGAAATCGTTGCGGCGAAGATCGGCGATATTCGCGGCAGCTTTTCATATGGGACGAACCCCGTATTCGTGACCATTCAGGCACGCAATGACATGCGGGTGATTTCGCTCGAAAGCGCGCGCGCCGAATTGATCCGCAGCTTCGAGGACGGGCTTGTGCCTACTGTGGAGCGCGACGTATCGCGGGTGATCGTGTTCTGAGCGCGCCTCCGCTTCGTCCGTCCTTGTTGACGGCGCTTGCCATCGCATCCGGCTTTCGCCAATGAAGGGCGATGAACATCAAATCCCCCACTGGCGGTCGACAGCGGCTCGACGAGTTCCTGGTCGCGCGGGCGCTGTTTCCCAGCCGCTCGCGGGCACGCGATGCCATCGAGCGCGGCACCGTACTGGTGGACGGTGCGGTGGCCGTGAAGGCCGGGCAGGCCGTATCTGAGGCGGCGCGGATCGAGATCGACGACCCGGCTCGCGCTTACGTATCGCGCGCGGCGCTCAAACTGATTGCCGGCCTCGACCAATTCGGCATCGACCCCGTGGGGAGCCGGGCGCTGGACATCGGCGCCTCGACCGGCGGCTTCACG
>JBARWP010000153.1:0-5046 GCA_049646905.1 Pseudaminobacter sp.
GAGCAGCCGCCGTTGCAGCATGAGCCTCGGCCATGCGGATCGCATCGGCAACAGGATCGGCAGCGCGCGGCTCGGGCCGTGCCGCTTCCTGTACCGGCTGGGCAACAGGGGCAGCGTGGTGGATTTCCGCAGCGGGACGCGGCGTCGGCTTCAGCGGCTGGCGAATGGCGATCGGCGCGGCGGCGATTTCGGCAGCCGTCTTGTCGATGCCGGTTGCCACCACGGAGACACGGATAACGCCCTCCAGTTCCTCGTCGAAGGTCGCGCCCAGGATGATGTTGGCGTCCTGATCGACCTCCTCGCGGATACGGGTGGCAGCCTCGTCCACCTCGAACAGGGTCAGGTCGCGACCGCCGGTGATGGAGATCAGCAGCCCCTTGGCGCCCTTCATCGAGGTTTCGTCAAGCAGCGGATTGGCTATAGCGGCTTCGGCGGCGGCCATTGCGCGGCCCTCGCCCGAGGCTTCGCCGGTGCCCATCATCGCCTTGCCCATCTCGCGCATCACCGAGCGGACGTCGGCAAAGTCGAGATTGATCAGGCCTTCCTTGACCATCAGGTCGGTAATGCAGGCAACGCCTGAATAGAGCACCTGGTCGGCCATCGCGAAGGCGTCCGCAAAGGTCGTCTTGTCATTGGCCAGGCGAAACAGGTTCTGATTGGGGATGACGATCAGGGTATCGACGCATTTCTGCAACTCTTCGATGCCCATATCGGCCGTCTTCATGCGGCGCTGGCCTTCGAAGTGGAATGGCTTGGTGACGACACCGACGGTGAGGATGCCCTTTTCGCGTGCAGCGCGGGCAACCACCGGGGCAGCACCCGTGCCCGTGCCACCGCCCATGCCGGCAGTGACGAAGCACATATGGGTGTTGGACAGGTGGTCGATGATTTCGTCGATGCATTCCTCGGCGGCAGCACGCCCCACCTCGGGCTGCGAGCCGGCACCCAGGCCCTCGGTAACGTTCGCCCCGAGCTGGATCAGGCGGTCGGACTTCGACATCGTCAGCGCCTGCGCATCCGTGTTGGCGACGACGAATTCGACGCCACGCAATCCTGCCGTGATCATGTTGTTGACGGCGTTGCCGCCCCCGCCGCCGACACCGAATACGGTGATACGCGGCTTGAGCTCGGTGATGTCCGGCTTTTGCAGATTGATTGCCATTGTCCTCGTCCTTTGCCTTTCCCGCCGCTTGCCGCCGCGGCTGCCTATGGGGCTGTCCCCGTCCAATTTCCAAAACGAAGCGGTTTCACTCCGTTTCAACACTCTGCTCCAGGATCGGCGCCGATAACTGACCTACGCCAGCGCCCTTGCCTAGAAACTCTCTCGCAACCACTGACCCATGCGATACAATCTGCCGCCCGTCCCGGTCATGCGCATGCGCGAAAACATGCTCATCTGATTGATTTCGAAATCCGCCACCTGAGGATAGATCAAGAGCCCGACCGCTGTCGCAAAGGCAGGCCCTTTCGCCGCCACCGGCAGGCCGGCAACGCCGAGCGGACGTCCGATGCGCACGCTGCGTCCCAAAATGCGCCGTGCCGCTTCCGGCAGACCTGCAAGCTGGCTGGCACCTCCGGTCAACACCACGCGCTTGCCGACCACGCTGCCATAGTCCGACTTGTTCAGGCGGTCGCGCAGCATTTCCAGCGTCTCCTCGATGCGCGCGCGGATGATGCGCGTCATGACCGAACGCGGCACCTGCAGCGGGACATCGGTATCGTCGGCGCCGATCGGCTGGATCGACACCAGATCGCGGTCATCGGCGCTACCGGGCAGTGCGGAACCATGCATAACCTTGAGACGCTCGGCGTCTTCCAGCCGCGTCGAGAGCCCCTTGGCCAGATCGAGCGTGACATGGTTGCCGCCGATCGGCAGCGCATCGGCGTGGACGAACTTGCCGTCCGAGAAAACCGAAATCGTCGTGGTGCCGCCGCCCATGTCGATGCAGGCGGCGCCCATTTCCAACTCGTCATCGACCAGCGCCGCAAGCCCGCTGGCATAGGGCGTGGCTACCATGCGCTCGACCGAAAGATGCGAGCGGTTGATGCACAGTTCCAGATTGCGCAGCGGCGCGGAATCGCCGGTCAGCACATGCATGTCCACGCCGAGCGTGTCGCCGACCATGCCGCGGGGATCGCGCACACCACGTTCCGCATCAAGCGAGAAGGACACCGGCAGCGAGTGGACGACCTCGCGCTCGGCCCGCAGCGCCTGTTTCGCGCCGGCAGCGAGCACGCGCTTGACGTCGCCCTCCGCCGCCTCGTGACCGCCCAGATTGATGGTCGCGGAGAAGACCTGGCTCTTGAGCCGGCCGGCCGTCAGATTGACGATAAGCGAATCCACCGTCAGTCCGGCCATACGCTCGGCTGCATCGACGGCAAGGCGGATGGAGTGTTCGGCACGATCGAGGTCGACGACCACGCCCGACTTCACCCCTTGCGACTTCTGGTGGCCGATGCCGATGACCTTGGCGCGATGGGTGCGGCCACGCAGAAGATGGCTTTCCTCCGCGCTCGGCTTCAGCTTGGCAACCACGCAGCACACCTTGCTCGACCCGACATCGAGCACCGTGACGATACCGGAGCGGCGCGAAAGGCTGTCCTTGACGCCAAGCAGGCTCATATCCGCTTCCCCGCACTACGCTTTGCTGCCTTGGCCTGTTCTTTGAGCAAGGCTTCGCGGCGCTCGACGGCTTCAGGCGTAAGCTGCACCACCAGCCTATCCGACAGGCGCATATCGACAGCGGCGATATCGCGCGAGAGCAGCCCCGCCTCACGGTCCATCTTCACCAGATCGGCCAGCGCCGCATCTTCGCCGCTTTCGGGCAGCTTGACGGCGATGCCGTTTTCGAGCCGCAGATCCCAGCGCCGGTCGGACACGCGGATATAGCCCTTCACGCGCGACGAAAGCTCAGGATAGTTCTCCATCCTGGCCATGAAACCGGCTGCATGTTCGGCCGCGCCAAAACCGATGACCAGCGGCAGGGCAGCATGGCGCCGCCCGGAGAACGGCGCAATGATGCGGCCATTCTTCTCGACCACCACCAGTTGCCCGCCATTCTGCCAGATGGCGAACGGCTTGCGCTCTTCGATCTTCACTTCCAGCGTGTCGGGATAGACCTTGCGGACGGAAGCGACTTCCACCCAGGGCAGGCTGGCGACGCGATCACGCGCCTTGTCTGCATCGAACCCGATCAGCGACGTCCAGCCATCGAGCTCGAGCTTGTCGAGCACATCGATTTCCGAGGTTTCATGGTGGCCGACCACGCGGATCTGATCGACCGCAAAGCCGCTGCGCGCCGTGATAGCCTGGACGACTGCCGGCATATGGCCACCGACATAGGCTCCATAGAGACCGCTTGAAGCCAGCAAGATTGCAGAGGCGATGGTCGCGGCGAAAGGCGGCGGCGTGAAATCGCCATGCCCGAGGCGCGACACGAGGCGCGCCGGCCGGCGCAACCAGCGCGGCAGCACGAACCCTTCCGCAAAGCGGGCGAGATTGAACGGACCCGGCCGGGCCGCCCCCATCCTGCCACTCTGTCCCCGCCTCAACGCAAACACGACGCGTCCTCCACCATCCAACTCAAAAGCTCGCCAAACGAGTGCCCGGCCTCGGCCGCAATTTCGGGCACCAGCGACGTCGGCGTCATGCCTGGCTGGGTATTCACCTCAAGCCAGATGACCTCGCCATTCTCGGAATGGCGGTCGTCATAGCGGAAGTCCGACCGGGAAACGCCCCGGCACCCAATTGCTTGATGAGCCTTGAGTGCCAGTGTCTGTATTTTTTGGTAAATATTTAGTGAAATTTTAGCCGGGCATTCATGTTTTGATCCGCCGGCAACGTATTTTGAATCATAGTCGTAGAAGGAATGGCCCGTCGGGATGATTTCGGTAACGCCGAGCGCCACATCGCCCATGACCGCGCAGGTCAGTTCCCGACCGTAGACATAGCGCTCCACCATCACCACGTCGCCATAACCCCACTCCGGCGAGGAGATGATCTGGGGCGGATGCGACTGATCTTCCTTGACGATGACGACGCCGAAGCTCGACCCCTCATTGACCGGCTTGACGACATAGGGAGGCTGCATCGGATGCCTGTCACCGATCGAAAATCGATCCAGCATCTTCGATTCCGCAACGGGAATACCCGCCGCCCTGGCGACCTTCTTGGCCTGCACCTTGTTCATGGCAAGCGCGGAAGCGAGCACACCGGAATGGGTATAGGGAATGGCGAGATATTCGAGGATGCCCTGGATCGTACCATCCTCGCCAAACGGGCCATGCAGCGCGTTGAAGACGACGTCGGGCTTCAATTCCGCCAGGACAGAGCCGACCTCGCGGGTAACGTCGACACGGGTAACCTTGTAGCCCTGGGCTTCGAGCGCATCGGCGCAGGCTTTGCCGGAAGACAAAGAAACGGGCCGCTCGGACGAGAAACCTCCAAACAACACGGCCACATGCTTCATCATAGTCCCGCAGTCCCCTCGTCGAACCGGGCTTCCCAACCTGCACTTCCTGAATTGAGTCCGAGTCTTCCGGCGGTCTGCCCCCCCAGACGGAAAACGCGCCGAACGCGCCGAACGACTCAAATCAGGAAACGCTTTTGTCCAAAGAATCAGAGAGTTGATTCCGTGGCAAGCCCTTACGATTCAAGACGATTCAATTTTTATGAAATTTGCGCTTTTTGGTGCCGGCATGCCCTTCGGGACGCAGCTAAAGCATCTGCCCCAGGAACTCCTGCACCTCCCGGCCGGGCTTGAATTCGCCGATGCGCTTGATCTCCCACTGCAGCCGGATTCCCGATGTCTCCAGCACGCGCGCACGCACCGTCTCGCCGAGATGTTCCAGGTCGTAGCCGGTGGCGTTGCCGGTGTTGATCATGAAGTTGCAATGCATCGGCGACATCTGCGCCCCGCCGATCATCAGCCCTCGGCAGCCGGCCTTGTCGATCTCCTTCCAGGCCGAAGTGCCTTCGGGATTCTTGAAGGTGGAGCCACCGGTCTTCTCGCGGATCGGCTGCACCGTCTCGCGATGGTGCTGGAC
>JBARWP010000154.1:0-2372 GCA_049646905.1 Pseudaminobacter sp.
TGATCTCCCCCCTTGAGGGGGAGATGCCCGGCAGGGCAGAGGGGGGTGCGTTGTGAACCACGCACCCGTACCAGAACAAAATCGGCGTTTTGCCAAGAAGATGCGCAAGGCGATGACCGATGCCGAACTCAAGCTATGGAACGAGCTTCGTGCGCACCGGCTGATGGGCCTGGGTTTTCGGCGTCAGTTGCCGATAGACGGCTATATCGTGGACTTTGCTTGCCCCGAGAGGAGGATCGTTGTCGAGGTCGATGGCTCGCAACATGCGGATGCCGCATATGACTGCGAACGTGATGCACGGTTGCAAGCCCTAGGCTGGACGGTCCTGCGCTTCTGGAACGACGATGTCGTCAGCCACATCGACGCTATCTACCAGCATATCGTCATCTGCGCAGGGCTGGCAGCGCCGGTCGCCGGCGAATACCAACCAAACCGGGAGGTGAGGCCATGATTGATCATCTGGGCATATGCGTTGCGGATTTCGATGCGTCCAAGGCCTTCTACGACAAGGTGATGGCGCCGCTTGGCGCTTCGCTGTTGATGATGGTGCCGACCGAACACACAGGTGGCGTCAAGGTTGGCGGCTATGGCCGCGAGCGCCCGACCTTCTGGCTGCATGAAGGCGCGGAAACCGGCCCGGGCCGGCACATCGCCTTTTCGGCGCGTTCGCGCGCGGAGGTGGATGCGTTCCATAAGGCCGCGCTGGAAGCCGGCGGCAGGGACAATGGCACGCCGGGGCTGAGGCCGCATTACCATCCCGATTATTACGGCGCCTTCGTCTTCGACCCTGACGGCAACAATATCGAAGCCGTGTGCCACCTGCCGGAATGATGCGGTGAGGGGAAAGCCATGAGCCTCGACAACAAACCGGTGCATACGGGCGGTTGCCAGTGTGGCGCGGTGCGCTTTCGCGTGGAAGGCGCGCTCGGCGATGCCTCGGTCTGCCACTGCCGCATGTGCCAGAAGGCGAGCGGCAATCTCTATGCGGCATTGGTTTCGGTGCGGGAGGCCAAGCTGGAATGGACCCGCGGCGCGCGCAGGCTGTTCCAGTCCTCCAACCATGCAGCACGCGGCTTTTGCGCCGATTGCGGTACGCCGCTGACCTATGAGGCGCCGGACGGGCTGGCGCTGATGATCGGCGCCTTCGACGACCCCTCCGGGCTTGCGCCGCGGATCCAGTGGGGTACCGAGGCCAAGTTGCCTTATGTCGACGGCATTCCAGATCTGCCGGGCGAGGAGACGATGGCCGACGAGGGTGCGGCCGATTTCCTGGCGACGCTGGTGTCCTACCAGCATCCCGACTACGACACCGATCAATGGCCGCCGAAAGCGAGACAGAAGAATGACTGACGAGTTGCGCACGCTCTATCCCGAAATCGAGCCTTTCGACAGCGGCATGCTCGATGTCGGCGACGGCCATAAGATCTATTGGGAACGCTCCGGCACACGGGGCGCCAAGCCGGCCGTTTTCCTGCATGGCGGGCCGGGTGGCGGCATTTCGCCCAAGCATCGGCGGCTGTTCGACCCCAAGCTTTACGATGTCATCCTGTTCGACCAGCGCGGCTGCGGACACTCCACGCCGCATGCCGAACTCGAGGCCAACACCACCTGGCACCTGGTCGCCGACATGGAGAAGCTGCGCGAGATGGCCGGCTTCGACAGATGGCTGGTGTTCGGCGGCTCCTGGGGCTCGACGCTGGCGCTCGCCTATGCCGAGACGCATCCCGACCGCGTGAGCGAACTGGTGCTGCGCGGCATCTTCACGCTGCGGCGCGCGGAGGTCGAGTGGTACTACCAGCATGGCGCCTCGCAGGTCTTCCCGGAGAAGTGGGAGCGCTTTGTCGCGCAGATCCCGGAAGGCGAGCGTCACGATTTCGTTGCCGCCTATCGCAAGCGATTGACCAGCGACGACCGGCAGGTGCGTATCAATGCCGCCAAGGCCTGGAGCCTGTGGGAAGGCGAGACGATCACGCTGCTGCCCGACCCGTCCATGACCACCGCGTTCGGGCAGGATGATTTCGCCGTCGCCTTCGCGCGCATCGAAAACCACTATTTCACGCATGGCGGCTGGATGGAGGAGGGGCAACTCATCCGCGATGCCAGCAAGCTGAAAGGCATTCCCGGCGTCATCGTGCAGGGGCGCTACGACGTCGCCTGTCCGCCGGCAACCGCATGGGAACTGCACAAGGCCTGGCCGGAGGCCGAGTTCCACATCATCGAGAACGCCGGTCATGCCTATTCCGAGCCGGGCATCCTTGATCGGCTGATGCGGGCAACCGATCAGTTCGCGGGGAAACGATGAGCTTGGCGTTCCTTTGGCCCCATGGGCTCACCCCCCTCTGCCCTGCCGGGCATCTCCCCCTCAAGGGGGG
>JBARWP010000155.1:0-2417 GCA_049646905.1 Pseudaminobacter sp.
GCTGATGCCATCATTGGCATCAGCCGTCTTCATTTCAGCTATAGGGCGAATAGCACTGCCGGCGCGGCCCGTTATAGGGCTGGAAGGTGTTGTCATAGGCGCGGTAGGACCGGTACCTGTTGTAGCACCAGTTGACATGGGCCTGCGACATCCGAACCCGATTGTAGCGGGGTGCAACATAGCGCGGGCGGACGTAGCGATAGCCTGGCTCGATATAGCGGTAGGACGGCACGCCCCAGCCGAAGCCGAGATAGACTCCCGGATCGCGATAGTAGCGGGGACGGTAATGGCGGCGAGGGGACCAGTTATCCGCGCGCCAATGGCGTCTTCCGTCCCAGCGGCGCCCATCCCAATTGCGGCGTATCTCACGCCTGTCTACACGACGGAAGTCACGATGAGCGATGGCGCGGCTTGAGCCGACCGCGCATTCCCGGCCGATGCCGCAACTGGGATCCCACTCGCCGCTGCCGGTTTTCTGGACGGGAAGCGTGGGTGAGATATCGCTGACGCCGGTGATCGGCCCGGTCAACGGGCCGGCTGTGGCAGGGGTCGAAAGGCCTGCAAGAACGCCCAGGGCAACGAGCCCCGAGCATGCGAATGACGAAAGAAGCGTTTTCATCGTCGTCTCCAAACGGGACCGACAGATCGTCCATTGTCCCATGATCTGAAGCAAGAAAGCGGCCACTATCGGTCTTTCCCGATGAACGGGCGATGAACGGGAAAGTTCCGGCAGGAGAACCCTTGTTTTTGGCGGGACTTGCGGGCAAAGCTCAATGCCATGTCGCTTCGTCTCGCCACTTTCAACGTCGAAAACCTCATGAACAGGTTCGACTATTCCGGCTATCGCAACCAGCTCAACCAGGATCGGACATTGGCCCTGTTCGATATCAAGGACGAGGCGGAATACAGGCTGCTCGAGCAGGGACGCGCCGTCGCCCATGCCGATGACATGCGGCAGTTGACGGCGCTGGCCATTGCCGAGGCCCGCGCGGACATATTGTGCCTGCAGGAAGTCGACAACATCGAGGCGCTGAAGGCTTTCGAATATGGCTATCTGTTCAAGATGATCGGCCAGGGCTACCGCCACAAGTATACGACCTCGGGCAACGATACGCGCGGCATCGACGTCGCCGTCATGATGCGCACCGAGACGGCGGACGGCGATCCGATCGAGTTCGTGCGCATGACCAGCCATGCCCACGTCACCTACGAGGAATTTGGCCTGCATACGCCGGACCTGGCGGCGCTCGGCGCGGAACCGTTCGAGCGTATCTTCCGCCGGGACTGCCTTGAGATCGACGTCCGGATCGGCAACCGGCCGCTGACCATCTACAGCGTCCATTTCAAATCGATGGGCGGGCCGCGCGATGGTGTGCCGGGGCGTGATGCGACCATGCCGATCCGCATTGCCGAGGCCCGGGCCGTACGGCGCATCATCGAAGAGCGTTTCGGCAGGGATCATGCCGGCAACAAGCGCTGGGTGATCTGCGGCGATTTCAACGATTATCGCCAGCGCATCGTCATCGGCGGCAGTGCCTTCGGCGGCTATACGTTCACGCTTGCCGACGAGGCACGCTCTTCCCTGGATATTCTGCTGGCTGACGGTTTTGCCGAGAACGTCGTGGAGAGGCGGCCCGAACTCGACCGCTGGACCCTCTATCACACGCGCGGACCGGAAGAGCGGCATCTGTGCCAACTGGACTACATATTGCTTTCGCCGGCATTGGCACGTGAAAACGCCAGCGCCATTCCCGATATTGTTCGTGGCGGCCAGCCCTGGCGCACGGTTTTCCCACCGGGGCAGGAGGTGGAGCGCTATCCGCGTGCCGGTTGGGATCGGCCAAAGGCCTCCGACCATTGCCCGGTCGCCGTCACCCTCAACCTCAGGGCATGACCCCGAAACCGGATACCGGTCGGAAAATCATGCTCCATGACGAGATAAGCGACTGATGAAATTCGATATTGCGCGCAATGTGATCCTGCCGGTGGATCGCATCGATATCCGGCTCGATCCGGCCCCGCATCCCTTTGAAGCGGCCAACAGGGAGGCGATCGAGACCAACTGGGTCGCCGAGAAGGCGGCGAACCCTGCGCTGTTCGACGGCACCGTCGTGCTTTTGTCTGCGCTTTCTCATCGACAGGGGCAGCTCGAAGGGCGCTGCCATGCCGTGCGCTTTGCCACCTTCATGCATTGGCGTGGCAACAAATCCCTGTCGCGAGCAGAACACGCCTATGCACATGCCATGCTGGTGTCGCGCGACAATGCGCTGGTGGCGATCCGCATGGGCGCGCATACGGTCAATGCCGGCAGTATCTATTTCGCAGCCGGTTCGTTCGAGCCGTCGGATTTCCGCGACGGATTGGTCGATGTCGACTTCAACATGGCACGTGAGGTCGAGGAGGAAACCGGCCTGGAT
>JBARWP010000156.1:0-13834 GCA_049646905.1 Pseudaminobacter sp.
AGGTCGATGCGGGCAACGCCGCAGCCATTCTCGTCTGGCAATGGCTTGCGCGGCGCGGGCAGATTCCTGCCGAGCAAGACCTGCGCCCAAAACTGCGCCTTGTCCGCGAGCGTTCGTGATGGGCAAACGCACAGATAAAGCGGCCGTCACCCTCGGCGTGCTGGAACGCGGGGAGCGACAGGAGGCATCAGGTTATGGTGAAGTTTGACCCACGCAAGGCGCAGCAGGGCCTTGTCTTCGAGTATCAGTTCCAGCGGTTTGCCGCGCTTGTCTCGGACATGGACCGGATCAGGAAGGGCGCGTCCGTCGAGGACCTTGCAGGAGATGCCCCGCTTCTCGACCGCTGGGTGCTCGCTGAACGCCCAGTAGCCTGTCTGATGGGATACTCGACAGGACACCCGGTTCTGGAAGGATCCGGCAGGCTGATCACGACCTCCGACCTCTGTCTGATCGCCGAGGATGGCTCATGGGTTCGGACGCTGTCGCGCTGGTATCGCCTCGGCGCTCCTCACGACCCTGCTAGTCCGGATTATGGAGGGAAGCGGTCATGGCAGTGAGCAACGAGGCAGCGGCAGGCCGCAACATGGATCAACAGTTCGGCAGAAGACGGTTGCACAGGTGGAGACGGCGATTGTCGCGCATCGGGCAGACTGCGTGCCGTCTGTTCGGCACGTGGGCGCCGCCACCGGGTCGCCCGGCGCGAGACGGCATGACCATGGACGGTGCTGGCGTCGAGGAAGGGACGCGACCTGCGCCGGGATCGGCACCGGACGCTGACGCAGTGCTGCGTCGGCTTGCACGACGCGCACTCGGCTTCTCCGGCGCCGATATCGAGCGGCTGGTGCGCGAGGCGCGTCAGACAGCGCGGCGCGAGCAGCGCGCTCTCACCTATGACGATCTCGATGCGCTGCTCTCGGCATCGCGCCCAGCGATCTCGCCGCAGAAGCGGCGCCGGATTGCTGTACACGAGGCAGGGCATATGCTTGCCCGCATCCTGCTCGACCTGGGAGAGTTGACGACCGTCACCATCGACACCGCCACCGGAGGCTTCACCGAAGCGACGTCCCCGGACGATGTCGTCGATACGGCAGAACAATGCCACCGCTACCTCATGATGACGATGGCAGGGCGGGCGGCCGAGCAGGTGGTCTATGGCTCGGCGCTCTCCGGATCTGGTGGCTTTGCGCATAGCGATCTGGCAAAAGCCACCCAGCTTGCCACGGCAATGGAAGTCTCGCTCGGCTTCGGCAAGCGCCTGCCGCTGCTTTATCGCGATCCCGACCACGGGCAGACGATGATCCGGCAGGACCGTGATCTCGCCCGGTGTGTTCATCGCAGGCTCGAGCGGGCGGAGGCGTCCGCCCGCAAGCTCATCCGTCGCCATCGTGTCCAGCTCGACATGATCGCCGATGCACTCGAGGCACACGGTACGCTCGAGGGAGGGGAGCTTGCAGCACTGGCGCAGAAGGTGCGCGCGGGCAGCGCAAGGTCATGACCGATCGGCGCCAGGCTTGCGGTGCAACGTGAGAGCGGGCACTGCAGGCATGTTGATATGCCCGCAACCCGAAATACCTTGGCCGCAACTTACGTCAATTTACGCTATTGCGATTCAAGGTTCTGGAAAGGCGTTACATTGAAAACGCCGTTTGCCGATCCGGGCCGGAAACGGTCCATAGACATCGAATCGACGTGCAGGCACGTTGTCTCAAATCGAGATAATTTACGCTAATGCGATTCAGAACCCGAAGCGGGCGATTCAGGATCCGGGAATCTCGATTCAGATCATGTCGCCAGCGATTCTCAGCCCGAGAAAAGCGTTACGGAGCAAAACGGCGTTTGCTCGCGGGGGCGTAGCAGGCCATGTCGGCCGCCGAGGCAGGGTTCTGCCACATGCCCCGCTTCCCATGTCGATCAGGACCAGCGCAGCAAGTATCGTCATGGGGTGTGGGAGGGGGCGGGGACGGGATGGCGTGCCGTCAGCCGCGGGGCGCAGGCGTTCAGGAAGGCGGGCCGGATAGGCGAGACGGGCCTGCTCGCTCCGGGGCAGCGGACGAGGATTCGGTGGCGAAGCGATGACGTATCGTGCGGGACGGGGCAGGCCGCTATCGGTCCGGTCCGTTTGGGACGCTACCCTCGGCTCGGCAAGCGTCGGGTGCATGGCGGTGGCGCTCCAAGTGAACAGGGTTGCTCCACGAACCCGCGTTGGCGGAGCTGGACTCGCGCAGCCTTCAACATGACATGCGAGGCATTCAGGTCCGATCAGTTCTCGCCACTCTCAGGCAGCGGGAACGGATGAGGCCGCCGCAGATGTCCTGGCTCGCTGGCGGGTCCGCCAAACCGATTGCGAATGCGCTCGTACAGCAGGATGCTCTGTGAACGCCGTTTGCAAGAACCGGATGTCTTCTCCCCATTACTCCATGTAACGCCGTTTGCTGGAAAAGCGATTCATCATGCCGGACACACGATTCTTCGTGAGGGATCAGGTGGGAAGGCAAAGTTTGCCCGATCATACAGCAGTTCGCTTCACGGATCGGCGAATTGCTGTAACGTCCGACTCGGGGCCGAAAGCCGACAGGCTGGTTCGCGCGCGGAGAGAACGTTACCACACATCCGGCTGCGGCAGCTGTCCGGCATGCACGACCATGGCCGTGTCCTTCGAGATGTCGCCCGCGCATCCGAGATTAGGCGGTCGCTGACCGCAAGTCTTAAGCGGACTACTCCGCCGCGTCACTTCGATCGAACCAATGGCCCGCATTTCGGCCACCTGCTGAGGCAAACCGTTTCCCGAGGCTAGTGGCGCGGAGGGGCGCGGACCTTCGCTGCAATGTCGCTTTTCCGGGATTTCCGCTCCTACGGATAGGACCAACCATCGTGCTCGACCCGGAAGATGCGCAGGGGGGCTCCCGGCTTGGTCGGGTCGGCGCGCAGATAAAACACTGCGCGTTGGCGCTGGCCGAAATTGGTGAAGTCGACATTGATGGTGATCATGCCACGCAACATGGACTGGTCGGGGTCTGGCATCGGCTCTCCCAGGGTGCCATCGAAGTCCTGGGCGCCATAGAGCGGATGCGCACCGATGTCTCCCGAGGCCAGCCAGGCCACTATATCCTCGGTGAAGTAATTATGCGCCACCGATGGGTCAAACGCGCTCGCCGCGCCGCCGCCCTCGGCCAGGAACTCGCGTTCGTAGATTTCCCGCACCAGATCCTGAGCCTGTGCAATCGGGTCAATATCGGGGGTCGCTGCGGACGGCGCCGGCCGCAATTCCGACGCCGGTTTCACCGCGGGCCTTGCGTCCCTGTCCGGGGCAGCGTCGGTCTGGTCAGGCGTGATGAAGCGCTGCGCCACCCAGCCCGCCTTGCTCATCGACCTGTTGCGCATCAGGCACCAGCGCGGCGGCAGCGCCCTGATCTGCGCGTCCGACATCGCGGTATAGTGGGCCGCCGTGTAGAAGGGCACGCAGGTGATCTGCTGCATGCCGCGCTCGTTGTGAGCGAATGTCTCGATCACCCGATAGCTGGTGCCCGGCCCCATGCGGGCGTTGAGAACGTCGTTGGCGGAAACCCCGGTCACCCGCCACGCATCCGGCCCGTGGCCGTCGATCTCGGCCTGTGCCGACGATGCGACGGCAACCACGGCAAAGGCGGCAATCAGCGCCCGGGCACGGTTCACATACCGGTTGCTGTTCACCATGGTCACTTCACTTCCACGATTGCGCGGCCAAGGACCTCGCGGCCGCTGACGTCGAGATAGCGTACCTCGTAGCGGCCCGGCTCGTCGGGCATGTCGAGATTGAGCGTCGTTTCCTCACCGATGCGGTGAGCCGCGATCCAGCTGAAATCCGCCTGATCGGCGCGGGCGAGCGAAATGCGCTGATCGGTGCTGTCGGAGCCGCCAGTCCATGAAACCGTGATGGTTTCGCCAGCACTGGCCTCGGCCGGTGCGCTCAGGCCCGCGCCGTCATCCAGAGGGGCATCGGCTTCCACCACCTCCAGGTCGTGGCTGGCGAGAGTGCGTGCGCCTTCCCGCAATACATAGCGGATCTCGTACAGGCCCGGCTCGTCCGGCGCTTTCAGGTCACCCTGAAGCTTGTCCCCGACGCGGATGTAGTCGGTGTAGGTTCCCTGATCCGCTCCAGCCGGGACGATGGTGACATAGTCCTGCGGATGGACGGAGGCCGACCAGTTGATGCGCAGGCTCGTTCCCGCACGCACCACCTCCGGGCCGCTGATGGTGATCTCCGCCTCGACCACTTCCACCGGCGCGGAAGCGAGCGTGCGCGCGCCTTCGCGAAGCACATAGCGCACTTCGTAAAGGCCGGGCTCGGCCGGCGCGATCAGGCTGTTCTCGGTGTCGCCATGTACCCTTTGGTAATTGGTGTAGGTGCCTTCGTCGGCTCCAGCCGGAACGATGGTGACGTAGTCGTCCGGATGAACGGAGGCCGACCACGACACGGTGAAGCTGGCACCTGTCGTCACCGTGGCCGGCGCGGCAACGCCGATCTCCGCCTCGACAACCTCGACCGGCGCGGCAGCGAGCGTGCGTGCCCCTTCGCGCAACACATAGCGCACTTCGTAAAGGCCGGGCTCGGCCGGCGCGATCAGGCTGTTCTCGGTGTCGCCGTGTACCCTTTGGTAATTGGTGTAGGTGCCTTCGTCGGCTCCAGCCGGAACGATGGTGACGTAGTCGTCCGGATGAACGGAGGCCGACCACGATACGGTGAAGCTGGCACCTGTCGTCACCGTGGCCGGGGCCTCGAGTTCTATCTCGGCTTCGACCTGCGGCTCCGCTTCGGGCTCATTTTCAGGCTGTTCCTGCGCCATCGGCTCCAGGTCCATGACCTCCTGCACATGCGCCAGGGCGTCCTCCAGTTCGGCGGCGTTCCGGGCCGGGACGAAGACGCCGCCAGTGTTCTCGGCGATGCAGGCGAGGCTCTCATGGGCATCGTCCTCGAGATCGAAACCGACCACGTGAGCGGTGAATTTCACGCCTTGCCGGGCCAGTTGCCCGGCCAGCGCGCACGGGTCCGCCTGGCAGGTTTCCACGCCGTCCGAGATCAGCACGACGGTAGCGGGATTGTCGCGATAGGACAGCAGGTTCGCCGCATGCTCGACCGCGGCCGAAATCGGGGTCTTGCCCTTCGGCCGGATGGCGTTGATCGTATCGATGAAGCGTGCCCGGTCGAGTTGTCCAGGCTCGATCAGGGTCTCGATATCGCGGCAGTCACCCTCCGAGCGGTGCCCGTAGGCGACAAGGCCCAGATTGGTTGCATCCGACCAGCCGTCCACCAGGTCGGCCATCACGTCGCGGGCAATCTCGATCTTGCTGACGCCGTCGATCTGGCCCCACATCGAGCCGGAAGCGTCATAGACGATCACGACATCCTCGGCGGCCGCAGCCGCCGAAAGGGGCATCATGAGTGCCGTGGCTGCCACCAGAGCGGCCTTTAGTGCTTTCATAGTTGCCTCCCGTGTCGGAAATTGCATCATGCCGGGCGCATGCCGTTGCCGGCTTGCATGCTGGGCGCGCCTGCGGCACCCAACGCCCGCGCCTTCAGCTTGCGGAACTTGGCCGACATCTGCTCGAGCCTTGCTTCCCATTCGGGATCGGGCTGCTGGTTTTCGATCGCCCTGAAATAAACCTGCATCAGGCAGGCGATCGCAAAGGGCTCCAGCAAGGCTGCCTTGACGCTCCACGCGAACAGCAGCGCAAAGACGACCCCGCCGGCGGCCCATGCGCCGGGCATCAGGTAGACGACGAGGGCGGCGGGAGCCAGCATGACCAGGAAGACGAGAAAGCTCATCAGATAGACGATGGCCGCCAGCCATGCCGCGTTCTTGAGCATCACCTTGTAGTTCTGGCCGTAGAGAACGAGCGCCTCCTTGGCCGAGGCCCATGGATTGGTCGAACGGGTCCGGATCGCATGGGCGAGGATGACCTCGTCGATGAAGCCGACAGCAACCCGCAGGAACGCATGCAGGATTCCTGAAATCTGGCGCACACCCGGCAGCGGCAGGAACGACAGGATTCCGCGCACCAGCCCGGTGATCGCCGCGACCACGCCCTTGATGAGCTGGTCGATGGTAAACAGCACGCTGGCCTGCGCGAAACGCTCCTTCACGACCTCCGTCGCGTAGGAGACCTGGGATCGGCCGTCCGGCATCGGCTTGCCGTCGATCAGTTCGACCAGGACGGCGATGTGCCCGGCCTTGACGATGTAGAGGATGTATTCCCGGGCAAGATACATCGCGGCGCCAAAGACACCGAAGCCGATGACCCCGCCCCACAGCGTCGAGCTTGCCTGGAAACCTTCGTCACCGAAGCCACCAATGCCGTAGCCGATGCCCGCGCCGGTTCCGGTCACCAGGACATAGCCAACGGCGATGCCGAAATAGACCGCCATCCGCAGCACGATGAACGGCATGGTCCGCGCCATCATTCCCAGCGCGCCGCCGATGCTGAAATCCCACATGCCGTTCCTCCGCCAGTAACAGGATTCGCGCAGCCTAATAGGACAGGTCCGCCGGCGCCCCGTTCGTTTGAACGGGGACGTACGAGAAAATCGCGCTATAAGGGATTGGATTCGTGCCGGACGCCAAGCAAGATGACGGGCGGTTTCTGCCGCAAGGCAGATCTTCGGGTGTCTCGGCAGGAGGGGCTGACGGTTTGCTGCGAGTTTTCTCTTTCGTCCTGGCGACTATATTCTTGTCCCTTCCGACCGCAGCAGATGAGCGCGAGACGGCAACGCTGCCCGCGCCACAGGGAAGTGTCGTGCTCGAGGTGCATGGCGAGATCGCGAAAGCCAATGTCGATGGTGCTGCCCATTTCGACCTAGACATGCTGAAGGCGCTTCCCTCGATGCGGCTGGAAACGACGACGGCCGTCACCGACGGCGTGCACCGGTTCGAGGGTTTTCTGATGCGCGGTCTGCTCGATCTGGTCGGCGCGGCCGGCTCGACGGTGACCGCCACCGCGCTCAACGACTACGTCATCGCGTTCGACACTGACGAATTCGATCGCTTCGACGTCGTCGTCGCCTACGAGATGGATGGCCAGCCGCTTCTGCGTTCGGACAAGGGGCCGCTCTGGATCGTCTATCCGCGTGATCAGCACCCTGAGCTTCAGGATATCCGCTACGATTACCGCTGGGTGTGGCAGTTGATGCGGCTCGACGTCAGATGAGCGGCTACCGGCGCGCATTGCTGGGCGTGGTCCTGCCGATACTGACCATCGCCATCTTCGTCCTTCTGCTGGCGTTCTCGCTGATGCGTCTTTCCGACATCGAGCGCGACATGCGCATCGAAGCGACCCAGAACATGCTGTGGGTGATCTCGCGCGCGCATGTTTCAAGCCTGCAGCTGAGCGAGGCGGTCGCAAGGCGCACCGCAGGCGGAGCCGACCGGTCCGAGCTGGAACTGCGCTACGATATGTTCCTGAGCCGGCTGGCCCTGCTCGACGACGGGCCGCAGCGCCGCCGGATGGAGGAACTCGGTTTCGCCGACGCGCTGGACGGCTTCCGCCGGGACCTTCCCGAACTGGGCGCGCTGGTCGCGGGGCTCGAACCATATGAGGTCCCGCGCCTGCTGGCTCTGCTCGCTCCCTACAATGCCATGCTCGGCCATGCGGCCAACAGGGCAATGGTTGCCGAATGGGACGATCTCGGCAGCAAGCTCGACACATCACGCGAACAGCTTTGGCAGATCATCGTCTCGCTGGCCGGCATATCGCTGGCGGGGGCGGCGCTTTTTGCCTATTTCCTGATTGCGATACGCGACGCAAGGCGGCGCACCCGGCTCCTCGACAAGGAGAAGGCGTTTTCCGAATTGCTCATTGGCTCCAGCGGCGAAGGGATCGTCGCCGTGGGGCTCGACCGCCGCTGCACGGTCTGGAACGAAGCCGCCGAGCGGCTGTTCGGCCTCCCCGCCGCCAGAACGATCGGCCAGACGCTGGGCGATGTCTCCGGCTTCTTCCAGATCGACAGGATCGAGCGCGCAATCGGCAACGCCCTTGAGGGGCGACGGGTGACCCTGCTCGACCAGCCCTTCTTTCCGCCCGGACAGGCCGAGCCGCTTTATGTCGATCTGCGCTGCTTTTCGTTGCGCGATGGCGCGCGCATCATCGGCTCGATCCTGCTGGTTTCCGACGTCACCAGGCGACGGGCGGCGCAAAGGGAGATCGCCGACCACCGCGACCATCTGGAACAACTGGTGCAGGCGCGGACGCAGGAGCTCGACGCGGCCCTGACGCGCGAACGGGCGACGGCAGAACTCTATCGCAATTTCGGCACGATGATCTCTCACCAGTTCCGCACGCCGCTGGCGATCGTCGATTCCGCCCTGCAGCGGCTGATGCGACGCAGCGACCGGCTTTCGTCGGCCGAGGTTCTGGAACGGGGCGGGAAAGCCCGCCACGCGATCGCCCGTCTGGTCGGGCTGATAGAACGCACGCTCGACGCAGCCCGGCTCGATGCGGGCCAGATCGAGATTCGCAGCCAGCCCTGCGACCTCGGCCAACTCGCAGCGGACATCTGCGCCCGGCAGAGCGAACAGACGCCCCGCAGGCGGTTCACGATCGATGTTGGCGAGGACGGCTCCGCCATTGCCCATTGCGATCCCGTCCATGCGGAAAACATCCTCGTCAATCTGGTGTCCAACGCGGTGAAATATTCACCCGCGGCAACAGTCATCGACGTTGCCGTCACGGCGCGGCGTGACAGCATCGAATGTGCGGTCGGCAATCACGGAGGCGTTCTCTGCCCCACGGAGAGCGATGCCTTGTTCGAGCGTTACTATCGCGGCCGCAACGCCGAAGGTCGTCCGGGCATCGGCATCGGGCTCTACATGGCCAAGGCTCTGGCGCGGATGCAGGACGGCGACGTGCGGCTCGATGCCGGCGAGGACGACCGGGTCACCTTCACCCTCGTCCTGCCGCGCGCGGAAGCGGATGTGGAGGGCAATCAGGCGTCTTCACGGATCACGGAGCCGGCATGACCGGGACCGAAACATCACAGGTGTCGCGGCCGGTCATCCTGTGCGTGGAGGACGAGGAAGCCCTGCGTCGCGACATCGCCGACGAACTTGCCGAAGCCGGCTATGCCGTGCTGGAGGCATGCTGCGGCGAGGAGGCGCTGGACCTGCTCGGTGCGACGCATCCCGACCTCATCCTTTGCGACATCTCGATGCCCGGCCTCGACGGCTATGAGGTGCTGAGCGCCGTTCAAGCTAGGGGGTCCGCCCATGCCGACATCCCGTTCGTGTTCCTGTCGGCGCTCGGCGACCCGCGCGAGATCGTCGAGGGCAAGCGCCTCGGGGCAGACGATTATCTGGTCAAGCCGATCGACTACGACCTGCTTCTGGCCACCGTCCATGCACGGCTGCGCCAGGTGGCCCGCATCCGCTCGACGCTGACGGACGGCGCGCCGGCCGACGCAGCCACATTGTCCGCTTCCTTCGGCCTGACGCCGGCCGAAGCGCGCGTGGCCCTGGCTTTGACCGAGGGAAAGACACTGGCAGGCATCGCGGCCGAATTCGAGGTCTCGCGAACGACGATCGCCTTTCATATGCGCAACGTTTTCCAGAAGACGGAGACAAGCCGACAGGCGGAGCTCGTCGCGGCACTGCTTCAGGCTCCGAGGACCCCTGGGAGACGGGAGATGCGGCAATGGAAGTAGCCGGCGGCAAGACAACGCCTTCCAGATGAGCTGACGCCTGTCCGCTTCCGGGCAGACCAAAAACGGAATTCAATGCTGATACGAAGGCGCACTTTGACATTCAGGGCGGCTCACGGGAACGTCCGCTTACAGGCAATGGCAAACTCTGCCTGAATGTCCGCGATGAGGCGCGAAGCTGCCATCACATCCGGCCAGCTATGTGACCAGTCCAATAGCAGGCAAACTTTGCCCAGCGGCCACGTATCGCCGTCCAGTGCGGTAGGATATCCAGCTCAGTTCCGCTTCTTCTTCGGTCGACGCCCTCGCTTGTCGCCAAACCTCTCGCCGCTCGACTTGCCAGCCCAAGGCGGCGGCAGCTTCTTCTCTACCCACGGGAGCAGGCAGATCGGCTTCGGCTCGAGGTGCTCCGTGATCACCGGATAGCGCGAGATGATCAGTTGCAGCAGCGCCAGTCCTGCCGGATTTGTATAGCGTGTCGAAGTCTCGCTCTCGCCCAACCGCCCGGCCAGATCCTCAATCACGCCGTCGGAGACGCCTGCCTGCTTCAGGGTATTTGCGAAGCCGTGGCGCAAAGCATGCAACGGCCGCTCCCACAAACCGTCGGGGAGCTGGCGCTTCGCGATCGGGACGAAATCCTTATAGAAGCGGTCGCCTGGATCGTTGTGCTTCAAGTATGGCGAGAACAGCTCGGGGAACAGCCGACGATGACCCAACTCCTTGAGCCGCTCGACATATTCGATGAAGTTCAGACGAAGGAGCTCGCTCGGCACGGGCAGCAGACGATGTGACTGCGCGTTCTTGATGCGCCGAAGCTCATTCCGCTTGATCTGGATCGCCCAGTGCCCATCGGTCTGCACGATCTCGTCCACCATCAGCCCCGCGAATTCCTTCCGGCGCGGTCCCAGATAGGTGTAGAGCATCGGCAGAAAATACAGCGAGCCGTGGAAGACGAGGTTTCCCGCGATCTCCGGTTCTTCTGCGCTACGACGGCCCGTAAAGATCGGCATGTCGAAGATCGGGCGGACGACGTCGGGTCCTGGCTTGACCTGCTGCAGCCTGACTTCGCCCTTTGGCGGCTTCCGCGGGCGCAGCGCCTCAAAGGTCCATTCGGGAACGGTGAAATACGACGACCGCAGGTGCTTGAGGAAATGGTCGAGATTGCCAAGGTGCCGACGGACGGTCGCCGCTGACAGGCCGAGCCTGACGGGTTTGCCCACTTTCTCGGACTCTTCGGCGCGCCGACGGCTCTCGTCCCGCAGTTCGCGCGGGGAGAGGCTGCGCAGTCGGGGGCTGCGACCCCAGGTGGGCACGATGTGGTTGAAGTGCTGACGCAATGCCGCGACATGCTCCTGGGTGATCTCGCCGGAATGCTCCACGCCATGCTCTTCGAGGATGCCACGGAAGATGCCGACGAGGACGCGAACGTCGGACGCAGTATCCTCTTCCCAATCGTCCTTGTGGTTCGCAATCAGCTTTTCGAGCTCTTCGTCGAAACCGGAAAGCGGCAGGTCTTTGCGACCTTTGTTCTTGGCCGAAGTTAGAGGCGGCGCGACGGCAGGAGCGTCGGTCAGCGTCGCGACCTCTGGTGACGGCGGAGATTCGGATTTTAGCTCGGGAAGGGTCTGCCGATTCGACGCGGATTGCTGCTCTGGATCGGCGCTCCACAACAGTGCAGGGCGTGGAGGCGGCTGAACCGGAGCGGCTTCGACCCGCGTCCGCTCAGGTTCGTCGCCGCCCGAGAGCTTCGGCTTCCTGGCGTTGACGGCCGAGGCAAGGAGCGCATCGGCGCGGGCGCGATAGATTTCCTCGGTGGCCGCCTCGCGATTGAGTACGGTGTCGTCGAGGCCAACCTGCGCCATGCGGTGGAGAACGTCACGCAGGAACGGACTGTTGGTGCGACCTTCCCGGTCGGAGAGCGCGCCTTGCCTTTCTGACCGATAGGTGGCGGCAACGAAGGGAATGTCGTCGACCTCGGCGCCTGCTTCGAGAAGCGCCTCTCGGACTTCGCTGCCATCCTCGAAGGAAAGTTCCTCGGTCGCGCCATAGGCGTGGAGGAGACGATAGGCCCAGCCGACCTGGCGGTCCGCTTCGCGATGGACCGGATCGCGCAGGCTGCCGCTCCGCTTGGCCGAACGGTCGAGCGCCTCGATCTCCTCGCGCATCGCCGCGATCTCGAGCGCAAAAATTCTCGTAAGCTGTTCCTTCGTCGCCATTCTCGCCGCCGGCATCATTTCCATCTGGAGCAGCAGCGCGTTCAGCCGCCGCGCCACCAGTGACGCCTTCTTACGGTCGGAGAGCCTAAGGCTCAATGAAAGCCGCGCGTTCCTGCCGCAGGCGGCAAGTCCCGCCGGGATGCGCGCCCGCCAATAGAAGATCGGTCCCCTGAGGACGAGGTTTTCGACCTGATGCCTTCTCAGTCCCATCCGCCCGTGCTCCGTCGGCCCCGGGCGGATGGACACCACCTGTGGGCATCAGTTGTGGGCACCAGTTGGGCAAGGCCGATTCGGCATGGAACGCAGACGTTCCGAAAGACCGGAATTCCGCGGATTTCAAGGATTTCTGGGAGCGGTTTGGCTGGGGAACCTGGATTCGAACCAGGACTAACGGAGTCAGAGTCCGCTGGTCTACCGTTAACCTATTCCCCAGCAGGGCTGTCGAAGCCGATCGGAAGGCTTTCGCGACAGGTCATGCGCAGGCAACGCCACGCGGGTGCTTTTTAGCCATGAGCAGAAAATAGTCAAGTGCGCGACGCATTTCAAATCATTCGCCGCCGAACCGCGATTCAGGGGTGCAGTGGTGCGCGGAAGGCAGAAGCGAACAGCACTAACTGCCACCACCTCCGGCTAGTCCCGGTTTACTCTTGGCGTTGCGAAAATTGCGAGCGTTCGAAGACCAGCACCACGCCGAGCGCCAGGATCAGCGGGATGATCAGGTAGAACAGCCGGAAAGCGAGCAGGGCGGAGAGCACTGCCGCCCGGTCCATGTCTGGCAGGCCGGCCAGGAACACGATTTCCAGCACGCCCAGGCCGCCCGGCGCATGCGAAAGCAGGGCGACCGAAAAGGCGATGACGAATACGCCCAGCACGATGAAATAGCCCGGATTTCCAGTCGCCGGCAGCGTGAAATAGATGATTGCGGCTGCCGCCATCAGTTCGATCGGCCCGATGATCATCTGGCGTGCGACGATCGGAAGCTTCGGATAATAAAGCTGGAACCCGCCGATGCGCAGCGGCCGCAAGCCGAGCCAACTGCCGAATACGTAAAGGCCTATAAGGGCCAGCATGACGATGCCGCTCGTGCGCGAGGCCGAGATCGGCAGCACGTCGACGAAGCCTTCCAGCACCTCGGGCTCGAACAGAAGCAGAATCGCGCCCAAAAGCGCCACGCCGAGCACGAAGGTAAAGGAGCAAAGCGCCACCAGGACGCCGACTTCCTGGCCGCTCAGCCCTTTGGTGGCATAGGCGCGGTAGCGGATGACGGCGCCCGAAACCACCGAGGCGCCGATATTGTGCGAGAGCGCATAGGTGGTGAAGGAACAAAGCGTGATGAAGGAGAACGGCACCTTCCTGCCCAGATGCAGGAGCGCGATATGGTCGTAGCCGGCAAGCGCGGCATAGGCGACCATCGCGCTGACCGCGGCAAGGAGCCAGCCATGCAGGGGTATGGCCTGCAGCCCTTCGCCGACATCCTCCAGCGAGATGCCGCGCAGTTCATGATAGAGCAGCCATACCGAGAAGGCGACCGCGCAAAGCCCGACGACGGGCCACAGATAGGTTCGCAGTAGCTTCATCGGGCCATGCCGTGCACATCTCCTTATTTTTGCCTGCGCGCGCTTCGTGAGCCGCCCCGACCGTGTTTCAGCAATGCCTTATCGAAGCCGGCTGTTCAACCGCCAAGCGGATGCTTTGTGTCTGCTTGGCGAAATGAGTGACATGATCTCCCCGGGAAATTTCCGGGGAGAGGCCCTTGGTGAATGGGGGCTGCGCTGTTATCCTGCGGGCAACTTGAAGACAAAGCGTGCGCAGCGTCCGGAAACGGTTCGCGCGACGCAAGAAGGACATCACAGGTGGAAGACCGCGAAACTGGCGCTGCGGCGTCGGGGGCGGGCGCGTCGAAAACCTTCCAGGCATCCCCGGGTGCTTCTGGAAGCCAGCCGGCCAGCCG
>JBARWP010000157.1:0-1715 GCA_049646905.1 Pseudaminobacter sp.
GTCTGGCTCTCCCGCCGCTCCTCGCATGGTGTGGCAAAGCGCGTTCTGGAAGAGACCTTCTCGCGACATGACGGGCTGTCACAAGAGCAGCGCAGTGCGATCGAGCATGTCGCTGGGGCCAAGCGGATCGCGGCGGTCGTCGGCCGCGCGGGCGCGGGCAAGACCACGATGATGAAGGCCGCCCGCGAAGCGTGGGAAGCCGCCGGTTATCGTGTCGTCGGCGCAGCACTTGCGGGCAAGGCTGCCGAAGGGCTGGAGAAGGAAGCGGGCATCGCTTCCCGCACCTTGTCGTCATGGGAGCTGCGCTGGGAGAAGGAGCGGGATCGTCTCGACGACAAGACCGTCTTCGTTCTGGACGAAGCCGGCATGGTGTCGTCGCGGCAGATGGCCACCTTCGTCAAAGCCGTGACCGAAGCTGGCGCGAAACTCGTGCTGGTCGGTGATCCCGATCAGCTCCAGCCGATCGAGGCGGGCGCTGCCTTCCGGGCGATCGTCGACCGTATCGGCTATGCCGAGCTCGGGTTCATCTTCCGCCAGCGCGAGGCGTGGATGCGGACCGCGTCGATGGATCTCGCGCGTGGACGTGTGGGCGCAGCGCTCAGGGCATACGACAATGCCGATCTGGTTCGGTCGGAATGGACCAGGGACGAGGCGGTCCGCTCGCTGATCGATGACTGGAACAGCGAATACGATCCGACCAGGACCTCGCTCATTCTCGCCCATCGCCGTGTCGACGTGCGCACGCTCAACGAGTTGGCGCGCGAAAAGCTCGTCGAGCGTGGGATCGTCGGAGAGGGTTTTGCCTTCCGCACGGAGGACGGGACGCGCCACTTCTCCGCCGGTGACCGCATCGTGTTCCTGAAGAACGAGGGATCGCTCGGCGTCAAGAACGGCCTGCTGGCGACCGTGGTCGAGGCCGCACCCGGCCGCATAGTCGCGGCGGTCGGGGAGGGCGAGGAGAGGCGGCAGATCGTCGTCGAACAGCGCTTCTACGCAAATGTCGATCACGGCTATGCGACCACGGTCCACAAGTCCCAGGGCGCGACCGTCGACAATGTGAAAGTGCTCGCCTCCGGCACGCTCGACCGGCACCTGACCTATGTCGCGCTCACCCGTCACCGCGACGCCATGCAGCTCTATTTGGCCTTGGGCGAATTCACAAACCGGGGCGGCGTTCTGGTCGATCACGGCGAGGCGCCCTACGAGAATGATCCGAACAACTCGGACAGCTATTTCGTCACGCTGGAGACCGGCGAGGGCAAGCGGAACACGATCTGGGGCGTCGATCTTGCGCGCGCCATGGAAGAGGCCGCTCCACAGATCGGCGACCGCATCGGCCTCGATCATCAGGGCTCGGAGACGGTCCGTCTTCCCAGCGGCAAGAAGGTACTGCGCCACAAATGGAAGGTCGTCGACATCCGCGAGCTCGCGCTGTCACGGATGACGGAGCGCCTGTCGCGCGACGGCTCGAAGGAAACCACGCTCGACTACGAGCGGGCGCCGCTTTACCGCGCAGCACTTCGCTTCGCCGAGACGCGCGGCCTCAACCTGATGAACGTCGCCCGGACAATCCTTCGAGACCGGCTCGCATGGACGGTCCGGCAGAAGCAGCGCCTCGCCGATCTCGGCTCCCGACTGGTCGCAATCGGCGCGCGGCTCGGCCTGCTGTCCGGCATGCGGCAGCAAACCGAGTCCAGCAACATGAAGGAGGCAAG
>JBARWP010000158.1:0-2494 GCA_049646905.1 Pseudaminobacter sp.
ACCAGGAGCCCGGCGATACCGCCGAGGAAACCGGCTTCTCCGCCACCGCGGCCTACAGCCACTACTTCCAGAGCGGCGCAAGCCTGAGCCTGGCCGGCCGTAGCGTGCGCGGCAAGGAATACGTGCAGGGCTACGACAACGTAGGCGTGCTGGCCGATGGCGTGACCCTGCGCCGCCGCGCCCGCCAGCAGTCCAATCGGCGCGATTACGACTATTTCGACGGCAGTTTCTCGCTGCCCTTCAGCACCGGACCGGTCGAACACAAGGCGCTGGTCGGCCTGACCTATGGCACCGACGTTTCGGACTTCGAGCGCGTCCAGTTCTACGACTGCCCGGCCGTGGCAAGCCACCCGTGCAACATCAACGTCTATCACCCGGTCTACGGCGTGGCGCCACCGTTGAGCAGCATGCCGCTGGGCAGCCTCAACCGCCGGATCACCACCAATACCTCCACCGGCGTCTATGTTTCCGATCTGATGACCCTGGCCGAGCAGTGGAAGCTCAACCTTGGCCTGCGCCATGCGCATGAAAAGCAGGACGCCAAGCTGCAGCAGCCGCCTACCGCGCCGCCGACCCGATCCATGGCATCGGCGAGCAAGCTCCTGCCCACCGCCGGCCTGCTGTTCATGCCGTCCCCGGAATGGACCCTCTACGCAAGCTATTCGACGTCCTATATCCCGCAGGCGGCCGGTGCCCAGAACGCCGCCGGCAGCGTCAATGCGTTCGCTCCCCAGGAAGGCCGGCAGTACGAAATCGGCGCCAAGACCGAACTGCTCGGCGGCCGGTTGAACGCGACCCTGGCGCTGTTCGACATCGAGAAACGCAACTCGCTGGCCACCGCGCCCTGCAACCCGGGGGTCGCCGGCGTCTGTTCGCAGCAGGTGGGCGCCGAGCGCTCCAAGGGCGTCGAGCTCGAACTGAACTACGCCGTCACCCGGGACCTGCAGCTCATCGGCGGCTGGGCCTACACCGATGCCTATGTATCGGAAACCTACGACGCCCGCAGCGCGCCCCTGGTAAACGCGCAGCTGACCAATTCATCGAAGAACTCCGGCCCCGTCTGGGCCCGTTACGACTTCCCGGAAGGCTCGGCGCTGCACGACTTCGGCATCGGCGCCGGCGTCAACCACAACAGCGAAACCCCCGGCAGCCTGCCCAGCCTGGCCGATCCGCGCGTGCTGATGCTGCCGTCCTACACCGTGGCCGACCTGGCCTTCTACTACAGGCTGGCCGGCCGCTACGACCTGACGCTGAAGGTCGGCAACCTCTTCGACAAGCACTACTTCGAAGGCGTCAACACCACGACCAACGAGAACGGCGTCGTGCCCGGCATGCCCCGCAACATCACCTTCTCCGTGAGGATTCCGCTGTGGTAACCATGAACAAGACGAGCAGGTCGCTGTTGCTGGCGACGACCCTGGGGATCTGCGGCACATTGCAGGCGGCCGGTCCGGCGGCGATGCCGGTGAGATCGAACGTACCCCCCGGCCCCGTGCAATGGCTGGAAGCCCCGCTGAAGACCCAGGTGCCGCAGACCGAGGAAGAGAAGGAAGCCGGCAAGCAGCGCGGCCGCACCTTGCCGCGACCGGAACTGCTGCAACCGATGCTGGACGCGCAGCTGCCGGCCTATGTGCCCACCCGGCAGAAACTGGAAGGTCGCTTCAGCGGCGGCTCCTCGGATGTGCTGGTGGACCTGGTGGGACGCTGGTTCGAGCGCTTCCGCCAGTATCACCCCAAGGTGGAACTGAGCATCAAGCAGCCGTTCGCCGGCAGTCTCGGCACCAAGGAGCTGATCAAGGACGCGGCCGACTTCGTGTTCGTCTCGCGCGAGCTCAAGCCCGAGGACCTGAGCGAGTTCGACGCGCGCTTCGGCTATGCGCCGACCAGCATCCCGATCTCCGGCGGCAGCTACCGGCACTATGGGTTCCTGGATGCGATGGGCTTTTTCGTGCATCCGGACAATCCCATCGGCCAGCTCAGCTACGAGCAGATCGACGCGATCTTTTCCAGCACCCGCCATCGCGGCGGCGCGCCGATCACCACCTGGGGGCAGCTCGGCCTGACCGGCGAATGGGCCGACAAGCCGATCCACGTGCATGCGATCAAGCCGTGGAACGGCTTCGAGGAATTCATCCGCCAGCGCATCCTCGACAACGGCGGCAAGCGCGGTGAGTGGCGCCAGGACCTGCACTACGAGAAGCTGGTGTTCCCGCTGGCCGCGCAGGTCGCCTCCGACCGCTACGCGCTGGGTTACTCCGGCCTGGCCTACATCGATGCGCCGGTGCGGATGCTGCCGCTGGTGGTCGAGAACGGCGGCGAGGCGGTGTCGCCCAGCTACGAGAACGTCGCCACCGCGCGCTATCCGCTGGGCCGGCTGGTCTATTTCAACCTCAACAAGGAGCCGGGCAAGCCGTTGCCGCCGGCACTGGAAGAGTTCCTGCGCTTCGTGCTCAGCCGCGAAGGCCAGGCCGTGGTGCGCGAGCAGGGCGTGTTC
>JBARWP010000159.1:0-2558 GCA_049646905.1 Pseudaminobacter sp.
GATCGGGCTCCAGCCCGTGCCTGCGCGTGTAGCCACCGGGGCCGGTGGAGATGGTGTGGGTCTCGTCGATCAGAAGCAGCGTGCCGGTGGCGCGGGTCAGTTCACGAAGGCCCTCGATGAAGCCGGGTTCGGGCAGCACCATGCAGCAATTGGTCAGTACCGGCTCGGTGATGACGCAGGCGACATCTCCATGCGCCAGTTCGGCCTCGAGGGTGGCGAGATCGTTGAACTCGACGATGCGCGTATTCTCTGCCAGTTCGCGGAACTCACCGACCAGCCCCGCCTTGTTGGTCGGTTTGCCGTCCTGAAGTCGCACGAAGGTCTCGTCCACTGCGCCGTGATAGCAGCCGTTGAAGACGAGGATCTTCGCCCGCCCGGTGACCGCACGGGCCACGCGCAGCGCGAAGCGGTTGGCGTCGGAGGCGGTGGTGGCGATCTGCCAATGCGGCAGGCCGAAGCGCTGCGCCAGCAATTCACCCAGCCCGAGCGCATCTTCGGACGGCAGCATATACGTGAGCCCCCGGCGGCTCTGGCGGCGGATGGCGCGCGCGACCGGCTCGGGCGAATGGCCGAACATGGAACCGGTATCGCCAAGGCAGAAATCGGCGAGCCTGTTGCCGTCGATGTCGGTGATGGTCGCACCCTTGGCCTTTTCGACAAGGATGGGAAAGGGCGTTGGCCAATCCTGCATCCAGTGCATCGGTACGCCGCCGAAGAAGCTGGCAAGGCCGTTGCCGACGGCTGCCTGCGATTTCGGCCGGGCGGCGCGGAAAGCATCCGCCTCCTGCTGCCGCAGCGCCTCGATGCGCGCCTGTCCGATCCCGCCTTGCGATTGTCCGCTGCCTGCCATTTCCTGTCCGCGACGAAAGAACCGGCGCCACTATAGTGAGGCGCTTGCGCACGGCAACTGGCCGGGCGGCAATTCTCTTTGGCTCGGTGCGGGCTTGACCCATCGCGGCGGACGGCCATCATGTCCCGTTTTCGGAGTAGTTGGCGATGCGTGCGATCCTATGGTTCTTTTCCGCAATTCTTGTTGCCGGGCCGGCGGCGGCTTCCGGCGGTTTTTTATGCGAGGCGGAGGATGAAAAGGTGAGCCTCGGTGTGAATGGAGGCGTTACACGCGGCATGGGAAGCGCGGTGTTCAGCCTTCAGGGAAAGCTGGAACTCCACGACGATGGGCTGGCCGATGACCTGCGCAGAACTGAATTCGAACGCGCGCATCTGGCGCAATATTGGCTGGATGGCTCGGAACTGCGACTGTTGCTTTATCGTGAACGCGAGGGCGCGGGACCGCATGGCTATGCCGAACTCACCCTGAAAGCGGTGGCGAGCGAAGGCGGATCCTATTCCGGGGACTATGTGGTCGATCTGTTCGACATGACCGACGCGGCCAATAGCGAAGGCAAGACCGCGCGTTTCGAAGGCCGGGTGTCCTGTTCGGTAGAGTGAACCGACCGCTCAGCCGGTCAGATCGATCACGCCGCAATCGCCGGCGTCGGAGCCGAAGGTGATGCTCTGTTCCTCTTTATCCCAAGCCATGGCAGTGATTGCGCCCTTGCCGGGGCGGCGCAGCAAAACCTCTTTCTGGTCGGCGAAGCGGGCGGCGAGCACCATGCCGTCATTGTAGCCGATAAGGACGATCTCCTCGCTGGGATGGCAGGAAACGCAGGTCACCGCCGCGTTGCCGCGCGTGCCGAGTTCCATCGGCGCCTTGCCCATTGGGCCGTCCTTGGCCTGGAACGGCCAGACGATGGCGGCCGGCGCGCCGGAACTGGCGAGCCATTTGCCCTTGGCGCTCCAGGACAGGCTCTTGACCTTGAGCGGATAGCCGCTCATGCGCATGTGCTTGCCGTCTGCCAGTTTCCAGCCATGCAAGGCGTTTTCCTGCATGGTGGTGACGACGAAATTGCCGTCCGGCGAAAAGGTGATGCCGGTATGCGCGCCCGCCCATTCGAGTTCGGTCGGCTTGCCCTCGGTTGCCGGGAAATGCAGCGTGGCGCCATTGTAGCGGGCGACGCCGAAGCGTATGCCCTTCGGCGCGAAGGCCAACCCCTCGACCGAGCGCGGATGGTTGAGTTCCTTGACCTTGCCGTCTGCAAAGCGGACATAGGCGGTCTTGCCGGTGGCGAAGGCGATTGCCCCCTGCGGGCCGCTTGCCACGCTGGTGACCCACTTTTTCCCGATCTCGGCCAGCGTCTCGGTCGCCGCACCTGCGCCGAGCGTACACACCTTGCCGTCCTCGCCGCCGGTGATCAGCCGGTCCTGCGCCGCATCGTAGGTGGCGCAAAGCAGCCCGTCGTGAAGCTCGCTCCATTTGTGGCCGTGGTCGAGCCGGTGGACGATGCCATCAGCCAGCGCGAAATGGGGCACGCCGCCGATGAATGCAGCGGCGATGCAGTGACCTTCGAGGTCAAGAGGGGCGACTGTGGGCATAGGCTCGAAACTTCCGATCAAGAACCCCTCACCGGCCCTTTGGGCCACCTCTCCCCAAAGGGGCGAGGAACCCAGGCTGGATGGGCGCCAGCATAGCGGCAGCGATTCCTCTCCCCTTTGGGGAG
>JBARWP010000160.1:0-7425 GCA_049646905.1 Pseudaminobacter sp.
ATACTGGCCGGGCGCCCCCTCGACCCGCGCAAGCATGTGCGCGCCGCGCCCATCGTCCACGACCAGGCCGACGCGCTCGACGTGCTGGCGACGCTCAAGCAATCGGAAGTGCCGGTGGCCCTCGTCCATGACGAATACGGCCATTTCGAAGGCATCGTCACGCCGGCCGACATTCTGGAAGCGATCACCGGCGTGTTCCGCTCCGACCTCGAGGCCGGCGAGGAGGAAAACGCCATCCAGCGCGACGACGGCTCCTGGCTGCTGGCCGGCTATATGCAGGCAGACGAGATGGCCGAACTGATCGGCATCGACCTGCCCGAAAATCGCGACTACGAGACCGTCGCCGGCTATGTGCTGTCGCACATGCACCACCTGCCCACGACCGGCGAGAGCGTGGATGCGGAGGGCTGGCGCTTCGAGGTGGTCGACCTCGACGGCCGCCGCATCGACAAGGTGCTGGCCACGCGCCTGGCAAGCGCGCATCGCAAGGCGGTGGGGTGATTCAGCGACTCGGTCCGGCGCCCGACAGGCGCCGAACGCTTTGAATTCCCTACCGTTCCAGCCTATATAGGCGTTGCCATGGGACATGACGGCGCCGAAATCATTCCTGCGATGTTTCCCGAGTTGAACAAGCTCGCCTGGAACCGCGATCCGCGTCGCCCCCTTGCCGCCGATGAGGCATTCGCGCTTTATGAGCGCAACTGGCGTTTCGTGGACCGGGAGCATTTGACCGATCGCGAGGCCAACCTGATCCGGAAACTCGGGAAGAAATACGGGCATGGCTTCGGGCTGACCTGAATCTGCTTTGCCGTAAGCCGTCAGCCGGTGCATCCTGCTGCGACTTGGTTTCCCGCAGCAAGGTCATCCGCATGGCATTCACCCGACCCGAACACCAGATCATAGCGGACCTGCTCAGACGCACGGATGGGAAGTTCCTCCTCGACAGCAAGTGCTGGTTCGGTGGCGGCACGGCCATCGTGCTCAGGCTCGGCGAATACCGGCGATCCCTGGATCTGGATTTTCTCTGCTCCCATGCAGAAGGCTATAGAGAACTTCGCAACGCGGCCGTCCGCGTCGGGTCGAGGGCATTCTTTCCCGTGGAAGCCGTGAGCGCCCGGGATCCCCGTATCGACCAGTACGGCATCAGGATGTTCCTGACCTACCGGAAACTGCCCATCAAGGTCGAGATCGTGCGTGAGGCGAGGATCGATGTCCACGGTGAAATGGACCCTGTCCTGAACATACCGACGCTGCTTGTCCCGGATATGTTTGCAGAGAAACTTCTGGCCAATGCTGACCGCTGCATGGACCGGAGCGTGGGCTATCGCGACGCGGTGGACCTGGGCAAGCTCATCCAGGCCTATGGAGGTATTCCCGATATCGCTGTGAAAAAGGCCACGCAGGCATATGGAGCGGATATCGCGCGCAAAGTGGTCTGGGTGGTGAACCGATTGCAGAATGCCCAGGAATTCCGCCACATGACGGAAACGCTTCAGATGGATCACGCATTGGCGATCGAAGCCCTTGACGCCCTCCGGGCCGAGTGCCGAAGGGTTTGGCCGAACCCGCTCGACGAATGATCCCTCAAGGAGCAGGCGTCGTGAGCGTGCCCAACCCACTCACCCAGACTGGATGAACTTCAGGGTGCCGACCAGCCCTGACCCCGCCTGTTCACCGTGATCGGAGGGGTGATGGACGCCGTCATTCACCGGCACTTCCTCGAAATCGAAGGGGCTCACACCCTCCAGGCAGGCGGCATTGACGCCATATTCATTCGGGTTCGAGCGGCGCTGGTGATGGGTGTAGATGCCGCAGCGCGAGCAGAAATAGTGCTTCGCCGTCATGGTATTGAACTGGTAGAGCGTGAGCATTTCCTCACCCTGACGGATATCGATGTCTCCCAGTCGTGCGGTGACGGCTACCGCGCCGCGCATGCGGCAATAGGAGCATGAGCAGCGGCGGGCACTGTGCAGTCCATCGCTCAGCCGCACGTGAAAGCGAACGGCGCCACAATGACATGCCCCGTCGCATTCGGTGATGTCCTTGAAGGACTTCTTCTCTCCCGGCCCTGAAGCCAATCTCGCCTCCTGCGTCCTGTTATCGGGCAACCGGCACAAGGTTCGCACGGCACCTTGCGTCTCGGCAAATGCCGCACCCGCCACCCGCAAACAAAAAGGGCGCCGCAAGCGCGTCGCCCTTTCGATCCTTGGGAGGAAGAATCCAGTTGCTCAGGCAGCCTCTGCCTGCGCGGCATCGGCTTCGCGTGCCGCCTTCAACACCTTGGCCCACCAGGCGATATCGTCCAGCATGGCCTTGGCGCCCTGGTTCAAATGCTCGATCTCGGCAAGCTTCTTGCCCTGCAGGACAGCCAGGAAATCCGGCCACAGAATATGGACCGCCGCTTTGGTCGGCGCCATCTGCATTTCGATGGCGATCATGCGAAGCTGTTCCACCGCACGCGCGCCGCCTACCCCGCCATAGCCGACGAAGCTCACCGGCTTGCGGTTCCACTCGGTGGCCGCGTAGTCGATGGCGTTCTTCAGCACCCCGGTCGGCGCGTGGTTGTATTCGGCCGCCGTGATGATGAAGCCGTCAAGCTCGTCGATCTTCTTTTGCCAGCGCTGCGCCACCTCATTCTTCGAGGGCGCCCACATCGGCGACCTCTCCTCCTCGAAGAAGGGCATCGGATAGTCGCGCAGATCGACGATCTCGACCTCGATGTCGGTGCGTTCGCGCGCCAGTGCGGCAATCCATTCGGTTGGCTTGTCGGCAAAGCGCGCGGCGCGGGTCGAGCCGACAATGATGCCGATTTTCGGCTTGGACATGATATTCTCCGGATAAAGGTTAGTGGTATATAATGGATACCGACACTATATAGGTAACTGACAAAAGCCTGCGCAAGGAGGCACTTTCATGAAACCAAGGCACGTTCACCGCACCGAGGATTGCCGCGCCATCAGCGATATCCTGCAGCGTGTCGGCGACAAATGGACGGTGCTGGTGGTCGGCATGCTCGGTAACGGGCCGATGCGCTTCAACGAGTTGCGTCACGCTATCGGCGGTATTTCACAAAAGATGCTGACGACGACGCTGCGCGGCCTGGAGCGGGATGGGTTCGTCACGCGGACCGTGTTCCCCACCATTCCGCCGCGCGTCGATTATGAATTGACCGAACTAGGCCGCCAGCTCCAGGAGCCGGTCAACGCGCTTGCCGACTGGGCCCGCAAGAACACCTCCCACATCAATGCGGCGCGCTCACGCTACGATGCGGCGTCGAACCAGGGGAGTAGGATTAGAGCGCCGTCCGTCTAATCAGACGGGTAAACATCACTCCGTCGTCGGGATCGGCGTTGGGCGGCCTTCGCTGTCCAGCGCCACCATGACGAAATCGGCGTCGGTCACCTTCTCCATCAGCTCCTGCAAATAGCGTTGCGCCCAGGCCTCGACCTTCAGTGTCATCGAAGTGCGGCCGATCCGCGTGACATTCGTGTAGACGCACAGCGTATCGCCGATCTTCATCGGCTTGGCGAAGGACATTTCCTTCACCGCCGCCGTCACCACGCGGCCCCGGGCACGCTCCGCCGCGCGGATGCCGCAGGCAAGGTCCATCTGCGCCATGACCCAGCCGCCGAAGATATCGCCGGCGGCATTGGCATCGGCAGGCATTGCCAGCGTGCGCAAGGTCAGGTCGCCTGCCGGCTTGCCGTTTGCATATTTGACCATCCCGCTCTCCTGCCTTTTGAGTCCAGCCAATGACTGCGCCGCAACATAGAGCCGGATGAAGAAGACTGTGAAGCGCTTTTCCATCCCGCAGCACTCGCGGCCGAACCCGTCGCATTTTTCACAAGCCATGCCGGATGGCCCGATGGCAGCGGCACAAGGCCGGAGCTAGGATGAATCAAATTGTGAACGGCTTCGCGGGCGGCGTTTGATTTCTCATGCAAGGCTATGATTTCATTGTGGTCGGCGCCGGCTCAGCCGGCTCGGTAGTGGCCGAGCGACTGTCGGCCAATGGCCGCTATTCGGTGCTTGTCCTGGAAGCCGGCGGCACCGACCGCCGCTTCTTCGTGCAGATGCCACTCGGCTACGGCAAGACCTTCTTCGACCCCGCCGTCAACTGGAACTATCGCACCGAGCCCGATCCGGGGCTCGGCGGCAACGCCGACCACTGGCCGCGCGGCAAGCTGCTCGGCGGATCGAGTTCGATCAACGCCATGGTCTGGGTCAGGGGTGCAACAGAAGATTTCGACGCCTGGGCCGCCGCCGGCAACCCTGGCTGGGCCTATGCCGACCTGCTGCCGCTGTTCCGGCGGATCGAGGACAATGAGGCCGGCGCAGACCAGTGGCGCGGAAGCGGCGGTCCGGTCCATGTCACCGACAACCGCGCCCATGTGCATCCACTCACCCGGCGTTTCCTGAAAGCTGGTGTCGAGGCCGGCCTTGCCCTGAACGAGGACTTCAACGGAGCGACGCAGGAGGGCGTCGGCGTCTACCAGATTACCACCCGTAACGGCAGGCGCATGTCGGCCGCCCGCGCCTTCCTGCGCCCGGCGATGAAGCGGGCCAATATCCGTGTCGAAACCCATGCGCTGGCAACGAAAATCCTGTTCGAGGGCACCCGCGCCGTGGGTGTGGAATATCAGCGCAATGGCCGCACGCGGAGTGCCCGTGCTGGCCGCGAAGTCGTCGTCTGCGCCGGTTCGGTCGCCACGCCGCAATTGCTCCAGCTTTCCGGCATCGGCCCCGCCGGCCTGCTGCAAGGCCTTGGCATCGATGTCGTGCGGGCAAATGCCCATGTCGGGGCGAACCTGCAGGACCATCTCGGCATCAACTACACCTACAAGGGCCACCTGCCAACGCTGAACCAGATCCTGCGGCCATGGTGGGGCAAGGCGCTGGTCGGCATGCAGTACCTGCTTCTGCGCAAGGGCCCGCTGTCGATGAGCATGAACCAGGGCGGCGGCTTCTTCCGCACCGATATGGGCCAGCCGCGGCCCAACATGCAGCTCTATTTCCAGGCGTTTTCCACCGTCATCCCGAAACCCGGAGAGCGCCCGATCCTGTCGCCCGATCCCTGGCCGGGCTTTTCCATCGGCCTGTCGAACTGCCGCCCTTCGAGCCGGGGGTCGATCATGATCCGCAGCAGCGATCCGCTCGAGCACCCGAGGATCGTCGCCAATGCCTATTCGACCGACAGCGACGTCGCCGAAATGCTGGCGGCAGTGAAATTCCTGCGCAAGCTCGCCTCCATGCCTTCCATGGCCGAAATCATCGAGACCGAGGTCCTGCCCGGCCCGGCCTGCGTCAGCGACGACGAACTGATCGCCGATTTCCGTGCCCGCAGCGGCACGGTCTATCACCCCGTCTCCACCTGCCGCATGGGTCCCGATCCGTCGCGATCGGTCGTCGACCCACGATTGAGGGTCCATGGACTCGATGGCCTGCGCATTGTCGATGCCTCGATTTTCCCCGACAATATCAGCGGCAACACCAACGCCGCCGCCATCCTCACCGGCTGGAAGGGCGCTGAGATGATTCTGCAGGATCGGGGATGAATAAGATCGGCCCTCATTCCCTGCCGGCCCCGCAAGCAGGGAGAAGGAGTCTGGCCGCAACATTGCCACTGCCCCCTTCTCCCCGTCACTATACGGGGAGAAGGGGCCGGCAGGCGGATGAGGGGCAGTGATGACTTCGACCCTTTGGAGAAATCGTCCATGAAGATCACCGACGTCAAAACCTTCGTGGTCGGCAATCCGCCGCCCGGTATAGGCGGGCGCTATTTCATCTTCGTCAGGCTCACCACCGATGCCAATGTCGTCGGCTATGGTGAGGCCTACAGCGCCGCCTTCGATCCGCACCTGACGGCGAAGATGATCGAGGACATCGCCGCGCGCTATCTCGTCGGCCAGGATCCGCATGATATCGAGACCTTCTTTCGCCGCGCCTATTCTTCCGGCTTCTCGCAACGCCCCGATCCGAGCGTCATGGGCTGCGTCTCGGCGCTGGAAATCGCCTGCTGGGACATCATCGGCAAGGAGGCCGGCAAGCCGATCTACAAGCTACTCGGCGGCCAAGTGCATGAGGTGCTGCGTTCCTACACCTATCTCTATCCACAGATCGGCAGCGCCGTGCCGGCCGAGGCCGACAATCCAGATCGCAACGTCTATAACGATCCCGACCTCGCCGCCGGATGCGCGCTTTCTTATGTCGAGCAGGGCTTCACCGCGGTGAAGCTCGATCCGGCCGGCCCCTATACCGCCTTTGACGGCCACCAGCCGCGCCTTGCCGATATCGACCTGTCGGCGCGCATGCTCAAGGCGATCCGCGAGGCGGTCGGCAACAGAGCCGACATCCTTTTCGGTACGCATGGCCAGTTCACGGCTTCCGGCGCGTTGCGCATGGCCCGCGCCATAGAGCCCTACGACCCGCTCTGGTTCGAGGAGCCGGTGCCTCCGGACATGCCCGAGGTGATGGCGCAGGTCGCGCGCGGAACTTCCATCCCCATCGCCACCGGCGAGCGGCTGACGACAAAATGGGAATTCGCGCGCATCATCGAAAACCGCGCGGCCTCCATCCTCCAGCCCGATCTCGGCCGCTCCGGTGGCATCCTGGAAACCAAGAAAATCGCCGCCATGGCCGAAGCCTGGCACATCCAGATTGCACCACATTGCTATTGCGGGCCGATCGTCGGCGCGGCCAATATCCAGCTTGCCGTGACCCTGCCCAACTTCCTCATCCTGGAATCGCTCAAGCAGTGGGACGGCTTCCACGGCATGCTGCTGAAAAAGAAGATCGAATGGCAGGACGGCAACGTGATCCCGTCTGCGGAGCCCGGCCTCGGTGTCGAACTCGACGAAGCCGTCTGTGAGGCGCATCCCTGGACCGGCACGCAACTTCATCTGGAGATGGCGCCGAAACCACTGTTTCTCTAAGCCGGAAAACGATTCCGTATCAACGGCTTGGCCGGGAATACGGAATCAGTTTGCCAGGTATCCCGGGCGGCATCGCGCCGTTGCGTCGCATAGTCCGGCGCAAGAATCCAGCTTCACAACGATTCGCACTTCTGTCATTGCATGGGCAGCCAATCCCCCATCTCGAGAGTTCGCTGCCTTGCACTTTTCGGTCGAAATCATCGGCTCCGTGGCGGCCTTCATCACCACCTTCTGCTGGCTGCCGCAGATCCTGAAAATCCGCCGCGAAAAGAAGGCTGCTGATATTTCGCTGCTCACCAACGGTTCCTTGGCCACTGGCATCTTCCTGTGGCTGCTTTACAGCGTGCTGATCGGCTCATGGCCGCTCATCATGGCCAATGTGGTGTCGTTCCTGTTCATCGTCACCATCGTCGGCCTGAAACTGCGCTACGGCTGAGCGGCAGTTCCGCCCGGAGCAGCACCGGCTCAGTCGCAGCGCTCCGGCAACCAGCGG
>JBARWP010000161.1:0-5927 GCA_049646905.1 Pseudaminobacter sp.
GGCGCATGCTCTTCGCGCCAGCGTTCTGTGCAAGTCCTTCGAGCAGGTGATCACGATGCCGCTGTCGTGGCACCACGCGCGCGGCACCTCCAATGCACTTCACACCATGCTGCGCGCGGTTGAGACGCTGTTCAGCCTGTGGCTCGAATTCATGCGCCAGCATCTCACGACAGCGGTCGCGCTGATGCTGCTGGTGCCGACGGCACTCTCCCTCGACCTCCGCATGTCCGCGGTGCTTCTGGCGCTGGGTGCGCTCTACGTCCTCATCGGTCGCCTGGTCATGCACAAGACCAAGGATGGCCAGGCGACCGTGGAAAAGCACTATCACGAGGTGTTCTCGCATGTGACGGATTCCGTCAACAACGTCGCCGTGCTGCAGAGCTACAACCGCATCGGCGAGGAAACACGCAAGCTGCAGGCGCATGTGCGCAATCTGATCCAGGCGCAGTATCCGGTTCTGGACTGGTGGGCGCTTGCCAGCGCGCTGCACCGCCTGGCCTCGACCATCTCCATGATGGTGGTGCTGATGATCGGTGCCTGGCTGGTTTCGCGTGGCGAGTTGCGCATCGGCGACATCGTGGCCTTCACCGGCTTTGCCTCGCTGCTGATCAGCCGCCTCGACCAGATTTCCAACTTCGCCAACCAGATCTTCGATGCTCGTGCCAAGCTGGAGGCGTTCTACGAACTGGAAGACTCCGTCGCCGACCGCAGCGAAGCCCCCGGTCTGCGGGAACTGGAGAACGTCACCGGCCATATCCGCTTCGAGGATGTCAGTTTTGAGTTCCCGAATTCCGGCCAGGGCGTCCAGAACATCTCCTTCGAGGTCAATGCCGGCCAGACCATCGCCATTGTCGGCCCGACCGGTGCCGGCAAGACGACGCTGATAAATCTGTTGCAGCGTGTCTATACGCCCCAGCAGGGCCGTATCCTCATCGACGGCATCGATACGCGCACGGTGACCAGGAAGTCGCTGCGCCAGTCCATCGCCACGGTGTTTCAGGATGCAGGCCTGTTCAACCGCTCTATCGAGGAGAATATCCGTATCGGGCGCGAGGGTGCGAGCTATGTCGACGTCCATGCCGCAGCCGAGGCCGCGGCGGCTCAGGAATTCATCCTGTCGAAGAGCGAGGGCTACGACACCAAGGTCGGCGAACGCGGCGGCCAGCTTTCGGGCGGCGAGCGTCAGCGCATCGCAATTGCCCGTGCCATCTTGAAGGATGCGCCGATCCTGGTGCTGGACGAGGCCACCAGCGCGCTCGATGTCGAGACGGAATCGCGCGTCAAGGAGGCGATCGATGGCGTCCGCAGGGGGCGCACGACCTTCATCATCGCCCATCGTCTGACCACCGTCCGCGATGCCGATCTCGTCGTCTTCATGGATCAGGGTCGCATCATCGAGATGGGCGGGTTCAACGATCTCTCGGCGACCAATGGCCGTTTTGCCGGCCTGCTACGGGCCGGCGGGCTGCTGAACGACGAGGAGGTCCGCCGCTTCAGCCATGTCTCGATGCAAAACGAGGCTGCCTGACGCCCCTTTCGTTTTCAGGGATGAAACGAGGGCGGTTGCCTGCGGCGACCGTCCGCATTGCGAAGATCTCGGGTCCGGGTTAGTTAGAACCTGTTATGGACTTGGGATGGCGGCTGCGTTGAGAAGCGAAGAGATGCATGGCAGGGGGCGAACACAGGCCGGTATCGGTCTGCGACGGGCTCCTGCCGGGCAGGCCAAAAGCGGCGGCAGCGCAGCCCTTTGCGAACTCCGCAACAGGTTCCGGTCGCCATGAGCGATACCACGACGCGGCCCGGCCGCTGGACCGATCTTGCCAATCCGACCCGCTTCCTGGCGCTTGCCGACCGGCTGGTGCCTTGGATGGCAGCCATTGCGGCGATCCTGCTGGGGGCGGGGCTCTATATGAGTTTCACCGCGCCGCTGGATTACCAGCAGGGATCGACCGTACGCATCATGTATATCCATGTGCCTTTCGCCTGGATCGCCATGATGTGCTATTCGCTGATGGCGGTATCGGCGCTCGGCACGCTTGTGTGGCGTCACCCGCTGGCTGACGTTTCGCTGAAGGCCGCGGCCCCGATTGGAGCCGCCTTCACCGCGCTGGCACTGGTGACCGGCTCGATCTGGGGCAAGCCGATGTGGGGAACCTGGTGGGTCTGGGATGCCCGGCTGACTTCGGTTTTCGTGCTGTTCCTGATGTATCTCGGCATCATTGCCCTGTCGCGGGCGCTTGACGATCCGGCCCGTTCCGCCCGGGCGGCAGCGATTATCACGCTGGTCGGCTTCATCAATATCCCGATCATAAAATTCTCGGTCGAGTGGTGGAACACGCTGCACCAGCCGGCATCCGTGTTCCGGCTCGACGGCCCCACCATCCACCCCAGCCTGCTATGGCCGCTGGCCGTCATGGCGCTCGGCTTCACGGTGCTGTTTTTCACGCTGCACATGATGGCCATGCGCACCGAGATCATGCGCCGCCGTGTGATGGCGATGCGCTATATCGCAGCGCGTCGTGCCGACCGGAAAACCGCATAAAAGCAAGCAGTTGAGCTTGCACCTTGAATCAAGGTGCAAGGAGCCGGCTCAAAAAGCCTTGAAGGTCAGCGTCGTCAGCGAGCGCACGATGCCGGGCACATTGGCGACATTCTCGTTGATGAACTTGCCGATATCGACATCGTCCTCGATATAGATCTTCATCAGGAGGTCGTAATCGCCGCTCGTCGAATAGAGTTCGGATACCACTTCGCGCTCATAGAGCTCGTCCGCCACCTGATAGGTCTGGCCAGGCTTGCATTGCAGCTGAACGAATACGGTTTGCATAAAACCTCCGGTCATTCTCGGTAATTGTGCTCGATGCGATTTCTATAGCCTGAGCAGCGTGCGCACCAGCCTGTGCTCGGGGTCGGTCAGCCCGTCGATGACATTGTAGTGGTGCCTGCCGGCCTCCTCAACGCTCGACACACGGATGTCGAAGCTGCTCCAGAGATTTTGCGGCAGCGCGTTCTGGCGCAGGAATTCCGGCCGCTCGGCCGCGCCGACCCAACAGGTCAGGTCCATGCCCGGCATCGGGTCCAGAAGCGCGACGCTCTCGCTGCGTGCCGTCTCGGCGTCGAGCTTCAGCAGATCGTTCATCTTCGTATTGCGCAGCGGCCGCAGGTCGTGCAGCCCCGAAATGGAGACGGTCTTGCGCACCCGCGCCAGTATCGCAGCGTCGAGCGGCGTGGTGGAAGTAATCATCCGCGCAACCAGATGCCCGCCGGCCGAATGGCCGGCAAGATGGATCGGGCCGGTGATTTCACCGGCAGCGGCAGTGATCGCGGCCGCAACCTGGCGGCCAATGTCCGGAATGGTGGCCTCGGGGCAGAGCACATAAGACGGCATTGCCACGGCGTAGCCATGGGCCAGCGTCCCCGAAGCCAGATGCGACCATGTGGATTTATCGGTCGCGATGAAGTAGCCGCCGTGCACGAAGACCACGAGGCCCCTGGGATTTTCCTCCGGCAGGAACAGGTCGAAACAGTTTCGCCCATGCTCCCCGTAAGGGATGTCCAGTCGCATGCGCGGGGTGCTGCTGCGCAGCCCCTCCCGAAACTCGGCTGCCTGCGTCGTCCATCGGCCGGCATAGGACGGGCCGTCGGGGATATGGGCGGCATTCGAATAGGCGTCGTCCCAGTCGGCAATCGAATTTGCGGTCATTCTGCTCGCTCCAGCCGGACGCATCTTGCGTAGGCCTGCACCACCAATGAGCACACGGACCCATCGCGATGCAAGGCGGAATCCAATAATTTCAAGCATGAAATTTCATGCTTGAAATTATCCGGATGCGGTGCCATCCTTTCACCCATCATAGGGAGTTCGCTGATGAAGATCGCCTGTCTCGGAGGCGGGCCTTCGGGCCTCTATTTCGCTATCAGCATGAAACTGCGCGACCCCGGATGCGAGGTCGTGGTGATCGAACGCAACAAGCCGGACGATACGTTCGGCTGGGGCGTGGTGCTCTCCGACGAAACCCTGACCAATCTTGCGGCCAATGACGCACCGAGTGCTGAGGCGATCCGTTCGCATTTCGCCTATTGGGACGATATCGCCGTCCATTTCAAAGGCACGAAAACCGTCTCTACCGGCCATGGTTTTTGCGGCATCGGGCGCAAGCAATTGCTGCTTTTGCTGCAAAAAAGGGCGCAAGAACTCGGTGTAGAGCTGCGTTTTCAGACAAATATCGAGCAAATCGCTCCGTTTTTGGACGAATTTGATCTAGTTGTGGCGTCAGATGGCCTGAATTCTCGCGCGCGGACGGAGTTTTCTGAGCAGTTCGAGCCGGATATCGATGTCCGAACCTGCAAATTCGTCTGGCTCGGCACGCATCAGAAATTCGATGATGCCTTCACCTTCATCTTTGAGGAGACCGAGCACGGCTGGGTGTGGGCGCACGCCTATCAGTTCGACGACGATACGGCGACCTTCATCGTCGAATGCAGTACGCCGACCTGGGAAAAGTTCGGCTTCGGCGAGATGAGCCAGCAGGAGAGCATCGAGGTCTGCCAGCGCATCTTCGCCAGATATCTCGACGGCCACGAGTTGATGACCAACGCCAACCACATCCGCGGGTCGGCCTGGTTGAACTTCCCGCGTGTGCTGTGCAAGCGCTGGTCCTACAGGAACATGGCACTGCTGGGCGACGCTGCGGCGACCGCGCATTTTTCCATCGGCTCCGGCACCAAGCTTGCGCTGGAAAGCGCGATCGCGCTTGCGGAATTGGTGAATACCGAAAAGACGCTGGAGCAGGCCTTTGCGCGCTACGAGGACGAGCGCCGCACTAAAGTGCTGCGCCTGCAATCGGCGGCGCGCAACTCGCTGGAATGGTTCGAGGACGTCGAGCGCTATTTCGATCTCGATCCGGTCCAGTTCAACTATTCGCTGCTGACTCGCTCGCAGCGCATCAGCCACGAAAACCTGCGCCTGCGCGATAAGGCATGGCTGGAGAGCGCCGAAACCTGGTTCCAGGAACGGGCGGGCGCGCCCAAGGGCACGCGGCGCGCGCCGATGTTCGCGCCGTTCCGCCTGCGCGAGATGGAACTGAAAAACCGCGTCGTCGTCTCGCCGATGGCGCAATACAAGGCCGTCGACGGCACGCCAACCGACTGGCATCTGGTGCATTACGGCGAGCGCGCCAAGGGCGGGGCGGGGCTTCTTTATATAGAGATGACATGCGTCAGCCCGGAGGGGCGCATCACGCCGGGCTGCCCAGGTTTCTATGCGCCCGAGCACGAGGTCGCCTGGAAGCGCATCGTCGATTTCGTCCACACGGAGACCGAAGCGAAGATCTGCGCCCAGATCGGCCATTCCGGCCGCAAGGGCTCGACCCGCCTCGGCTGGGAAGGCACCGACGAGCCATTGCCGGCGGGCAACTGGCCGGTGTTGTCCGTTTCGGAGATTCCGTGGTCATCCGGGAACCAGACACCGAAGGCGATGACCCGCGCCGACATGGACATGGTGCGCGACCAGTTCGTCGCCTCGGCCGAGATGGCCGACCGCTGCGGCTTCGATATGCTCGAGATCCACGCCGCCCACGGCTATCTGCTGTCGTCCTTCATCACGCCGGTGACCAACAACCGCACGGGCGAATATGGCGGCTCGCTCGAAAACCGCATGCGCTATCCGCTCGAGGTCTATCATGCGGTGCGCGAGGTCTGGCCGCGCGAGAAGCCGATTTCTGTGCGCATCTCGGCCAATGACTGGGTGGGTGCGCAAGGCATCACCCCGCAGGAGGCCGTCGAGATCGCGCGCATGCTGCAAGAGGCCGGGGTCGATATTTGCGACGTCTCCGCCGGACAGACGACGGAACTGGCCAAGCCCGTCTATGGCCGCATGTTCCAGACGCCGTTTTCCGACCGTATCCGCAACGAGACCGGCATGGCGA
>JBARWP010000162.1:0-3885 GCA_049646905.1 Pseudaminobacter sp.
CCCTCCCCCTTGTGGGGAGGGGTTAGGGGTGGGGGTGAAAGGGTGCGGTCGCATCGCTACTGCGCCTGCACCTCCATCATGCCGCTTGAGGTGCAGGCCGAAAACTGCGGCCGGTACATGTCCTCCACGGCCGCCGGCGGATGCGCGAAGATGCCGGGCGTCACCGCGCGCACGATATAGGCGAGCGTGATCTGCTCGTTCTGTCCGGCCGGCCGGTCGAAGGCGGCGACGAAACGGTCGTTGCGGAACTCCAGATGCGCGGCCTGCGTGCGCGATAGCCAGGGGAAGTTCGACAGTTCGGCACTGGAAACCAACCCCGGATTGTCGATCTCGAAGCCCGCCGGCAGCAGGTCGCTCACCAGCGCGCGCGAGGGCCAGCTGTTGAACTGGTTGATGGTGAGCACCACGACGTAGCGCTCGTTCTGGCCGATGCTGGTGATGTTGGCCTCGTTGCCGTCGAGATCGTAATAGGTGCGGGTGATCTCGAAGCCGTCGCCACCGGCCGGCAGTGGCTGGGCAGGCGGGGCAACCGCCGTCACCACCGCCTGCACCGGGTCGGTGCCTTGGTTGGCGATGGTGACCGGGCTGTCGAGCAATTCGTTGCCGGTCAGGGTCTGCGCGTAAGGGCCGCTGTGCGGAGCATCGTTGACGGTGAGGCTGATCGCCTCGCCGCTGGTCTGCAATGCACGGGCGGCAAGCAGCATCCAGGCCTGGTCCTGCGTGCTGGTGTAGTTTGCCGCCTTGCGTTCGGCAGAAACCAGGCTGACCAGTTCCGGCACCACTTTCGGCAGCGGCCGGCTTTCGCCTGCCAACGCCAGCATGGCGGCGCCATCGCGCAGGCGTGAGCCGTAATCCGAACGCGAATAGTCATGATCGGGATTGGTCCTGGCCAGCGTCAGGGCCGCCGTGAAGGTCGATTCCGCGCGCTGCTGGTCGCCATAGAGCGCGAGGCTCGCGGCAAGCTGGGCGACTGCCATCGGGCTCGAAAAGGCTTCGAGTTGCGTGTCGGCATAATAGCGCAGGTCGCCGATGGAGGCCTTCTTGTTGCGGGCGAGCACATAGAGCGCATAGGCGATTTCGCTGCCGCGTCCTTCGATGTCGAGGTCATAGGCGAGCGAATTCTGCAGATTGCCGAGTGCGGAGAGCATTGCCTCGCGCGGCACGTCGAATTTCTTTTCGCGCGCCCGCGTCAGGAAGTCGGTGACATAGGCGTCGAGCCACAGGTCGCCGGAGCCGGGCGCCCACAGCCCGAAGCTGCCGGAAGACGACTGGAAGTTGAGCACGCGGTAGATCGAATCCTGGATGCGCTGCCGCAGCGCCGGATCGTCCGCCATGCCGGCTTGCGAGGCCAGCTCGCTGACATAGAGCAGCGGCAGTGCGCGGCTTGTCGTCTGCTCGGTGCAGCCATAGGGGTAGCGGTCGAGCGCCATCAGAAGCGAGGGCACGTCGAAGGCTGCGGCGGGCGACACGCCGATGCTGACATGGGCACCATCGAGCAGGCTTGCCGCCAGAAGCTCGCGGTCGATGCGCAGGCTGCCGCCATTGGGCGCAAGATCGACCACGGTGCGGGTGGTCACCGGCAGGTCGGCCGGGCGGATCGGCAGCGAAAGATTCTGCTCGACGATGAGCCCTTCCGCATTGGCAAGGCGGATCGTGACGCCGCCTTCGCCCGCTGCCTCGGCCGTCAGCGGAACGGTGAGCGACTGGCGCTTGCCTGCCGTCAGCGTGACCTTCTCGGGCGCATCACCTCCCGCAAGGCCACCGCTGGTTTCGACGGTCAGCGCATAGTCGCCATCGGGTGCATCGGTATTGGCGATGTCGAGCCGCATCTGGGCGGAGTCGCCAGGCGCGAGGAAGCGTGGCAGGCCGGCGGTGACGACCACCGGATCGCGCACGATGACATCGGTGACGGCATGGCCGACGCCCTTGGCGCTCCACGCCACCGCCATGACGCGGACTGTGCCGTTGAATTGTGGCAGCTCGAATTCGACCGTCGCCTTGCCATCGGCATCGAGCGTCACCGGGCCGGAGAAGAGGGCCACCAGCTTTTCGGTCGGCGGGCTGCCCTCGGCGGTCAGGCTGGCGCCGTCGCCGCCGGTGCGCAGCCTGCCGGTGACCCCGAGCGAGCCGTCGATCAGCCGACCATAGAGATCGCGCAATTCCAGCCCAAGCTGGCGCTGGCCGAAGAACCAGGCTTCCGGATTCGGTGCTTCATATTTGGTCAGGTTGAGAATGCCGACATCGACGGCCGCGACCATGACATGGGCTTCGCCGGAAGCGCCTTCCACGGAAACCGGGATCGCCAGCGGCTGGCGCGGCTCGGTCTTTTCCGGAGGTGAGAGCGAAACATCGAGCTTCTTGTCGGCCGGGTCGATCTTCAGCCATTTCACGCCGATGGCGCGGGCCGGCATGCGCGATTCCTGCGCCTCGCCAGGCCGGTAGAGGGTTGCCGTGACATAGGCGCCGGCGCCCCAATCGGCGCCTACCGGAATGTCGATATTGCCGCCACCCTCCGGCACGGAGGCCGTGAAGGTCTCAAGCAGGCGGTCTGCGCCTACCGTCACCAGAAGCTCGCCGGCAAAGCGCGGCGAAACCTGCAGCTTCGCGGTCTCGCCGGCTGCGTACTGATCCTTGTCCAGCGCGATTTCCAGGCCGTCGGGCGTCTCGGTCGAGGTGGCCTCGACATACCAGCCAGCGTCGAACTCCACGCTCGTTGCCGGCCCGGTCGGGTCGGCCGTGGTGATTTCCAGCCGATAGCGGCCCCAATCGACGGGTACCGAAATCGTCGCTTCACTGCCGGCAGCGATATCGAGCTTTCCATTGGCAATGGCCCGGGTGAAGGTCACCGGCTCGTAGTTCCAGCTATTGCCGCTGCGATACCACTGGTAATTGCGCTCGACCTTGACCAGCGACCATTCGGCGCCATCGATCGCGGTGCGGCTGCCGTCCGGCTCGGCGGCGATGACGCTGAATTTGGCGGTCGAGCCTTGTGGAACCTCGTTGCCGGAAAAGTCCGGCCTGATGCCGATCATCCGGCCTTGCGGGCGGATCGCGATGTCCAGCGAGCGCTCGACCGCGCGGCCGCCGCTTTCGCGCATGCGCACGGCAACCGCCGCATTGAGCAGCCGCGTCGTCGATGGAAGCTCGTCCACGACGAGCGGGAAGACTGCCTTGCCGTCATCGCCAACCGGCGGCAGGCCGGCGAGCGGGATGCGGGTGGCGTCGCCTTCCTCCTCATCGGCGAGGCCGAAGACATAGCCCTTGAAGCGCTGCCATTCGCGCCTGGTGGCGATGGTGACTTCTCCCTCCAGTGCCAGTCCGGCAGCCGGCGCGCCATAGAGGAAGCGCCCATCCACGGTAAGTTCGGCGGCTTCCCCGGCCGTGATTTCCTCGCGGTCGCCGGTTAAGTCGAATTCGATGCGGTCGGGCATGAAATCCTCGACCAGGAACATCTGGCTGGCCACTGCCGCCTGTTTCGGATCGGTGTGGATGGCGACGCTCCATGTGCCGCGCATGGCGTTGGGCGAAAGCGTCAGGTCGACCGCATGGCCGCCGGCGGGGGCACCTTCGGAGACGATGCGCCGGTCTTCGACGCCGTCCGGGCGGGTGAAGATGAAGGTCAGCGGCAGGTTGTCCACCGCCTCGGCCGCTTCGTTGCGGGCAAGGGCAGCGACATGCACCTCCTCGCCGGCGCGGTAGATACCGCGCTCGGTCCAGGCAAAGACGTCGAGCGCACCGGGTGCGGCACGGCCGGTCACGCCACGGTCGGAGAGGTCGAAGCCGGCCCGCGTCATGTCGAGGAACACGAAATCCTCGTCGCCGCTTCTGGCCATCAGCACGGCCGGCACCATGCCGCCCGAGCCGCGCGTCAGGCCCGGCGTGAAG
>JBARWP010000163.1:0-10292 GCA_049646905.1 Pseudaminobacter sp.
GTTCAGAAAGACGCAACGCACATCAAGCCTCTGCCCCAGGAAACGTGGCACACAAGCAGGCGCCGTCAGGCTCGACCCGAAAACCGAGCGTGTCATTGCCGAGCAAGTGGATGGCTTCTGGCTCAAAAAGGAAAAGCCAAGCTTTGCTGCACTCTTGCGGCGTATTCGGGAAGTCTGCCTCACCGAAGGCCTGTCCCCTCCTCACCGGAGCACCGTGCAGCGTAGAGTATCGGAACTGATACCAATGTCAGCGGCACGCAAACGCGGGGAACGCGAGATTGAAGCCGCCTCTACACCGAGTCCTGGCCAGTTCAATGTCTCCAAGCCGAACGCGCTTTGGCAGATCGATCACACCATCGTCGATGTCGTTGTTGTCGATGAACAGTTTCGTCGACCCATCGGGCGACCGGTTCTGACGATTGCCATCGACGTCTGCACCAGGATGGCCGCGGGTTTCCATCTCTCATTGGAAGCGCCATCGAGTACTTCGGTGGGCCTCTGCCTCCTGCATGCGGTGTACGACAAGACTGCCTGGCTGGATGAGCGGGGAATTGACATCCCCTGGCCTGTCGCCGGATTGCCCGAGGTTCTTCATTGCGACAATGGCGCAGACTTCAGATCACGGGCGCTGGCCGATGCCTGCAAAGAATACGGCATGAAACTCCAGTTCAGACCGCCGGCCACACCCCGCTTCGGGGGCCATATCGAACGGCTGATCGGAACAATGATGGGGGCAGTGCACCTGCTGCCCGGCACGACGTTCAGCAATGTGAAGATCAGAGGCGACTACACTTCGGAGGGACGCGCGAATCTTACATTGCGCGAGTTGGAAAAATGGATCGCGCTGGAAATCGTTGGCAAATACCATCAGCGCATCCACTCATCACTGTTGCGCCCTCCCCTGGCGATTTGGCGCGAGCGGCAAGGTGAAGTCGACTTCAATCTGCCATCTGATCGAATGGCATTCTGGACCAGTTTCCTGCCTGGTGACCGGCGGCGCTTGCTGAAGGACGGCATTCATCTGGAAAAGATCCGGTACTGGTCTGACGCACTATCACGCGATGTTGGTCGTGGCGCCGAACTCGAGATCAAATATGACCCACGAGACCTTTCCCGAATATTCGTTCGCCAATCCGATGGCCGGTTTATTGAAGCGCGATACCGCAATCTCGCATTCCCGCCTGTTTCCTGGTGGGAGTGGAAGCACGCCAAGAAGACACTTCGGGACCAGGGAAGAATTGAATTGCATGAGGGCGTTATCTTTGCGGCCATCGCGCAGCAGAGGCAGATCGAGGATATAGCTGCATTCTCAAGCGCAAAAGCTCGCCGGAGTGTTACCCGGCGACCAATTGAACCGAGCGGTGAAAAACACAGTACTGTTCAATCTATCGATTTGGCAAAACCAACCCATTCAGACGACGATACGGAATTCTGGGATCAATGATCGAACTCCCGCACCTGGCGCCCAGCGCTGCCACACTGGCAAATGGACCGAACCATACCAGGATACGCGCCATTCGATCCGATCGCTGGGTCGGCTTTGATCGCGCTCGCCGGGTATTGCGGCATCTTGATGCATTGTGCGACCATCCGCCAACAACACGTCCACCCGGTCTCGCGATTTATGGTCATAGCGGCATGGGCAAGACCATGCTCGTGGAGAAGTTCAAGCGTGATCATCCGCCGACTATCAATCACAGCACCGGCGTGGAGAGCATACCGGTGCTGGCAATCACGTTGACATCGCGCCCGACAGAACGCCGAATCTATGGGCAGTTGCTGATGGCCATGGGAGCCAGCATCAACGAACGCCTGACCCTCATGGAACTTGAGATAAGAACCGTCCTCTTGCTGAAAAGCAACAATGTACGCGTTCTGGTGTTTGACGAGGTCCATAACCTTCTCGCTGGGACCCCAAGGGAACAGCGCGTGATCCTCCAGCTTCTGCGATATCTGAGCAACGAGATCAAAGCCTCGCTTGTCTGCCTTGGCGTGTCGGAAGCGCGCGACGCAATTGCCGGCGACACCCAACTGGCTCGGCGTCTGGATCAGTTTGTGCTGCCCAGATGGAAGGCAGATGAGGAATTCCAGGAGTTGGTGACGGCGATCCTGCGCAGCCTGCCGCTGAGACTTCCGTCGGCTTTATCGAGCCAAAGCTTACGACATCTTTCTCGTCTCGGAGACGGCGTCACAGCACGCGTCTTCGGAATACTCAACGAACTCGCAATCGAGGCCATACAGGACGGTACCGAACGTATTACCGATGACAGCATCGAATCTTGGAGGCCAGCCTTGGAAAAGGAAGCAGCGTTCGCATAGCCGTCCATGCGTTGCACTCCAATTGAGACTCCCCTGCTCTGAGTCTCAATTGGAGTGTAACTCTTTCGCAAAGGCTGCCCGAGTCCCACTTTGAAATGTAAATCGACAGTAGGTGTGGTCGGAGCCGCGCTTACGACCCAAATCCGGCCGAAAGTCGTGGCATTAGAGGTGTCACCGTGCAAGACGGCGCCGTCGATCGGCAATGCTACTTGCGCCCCCAACATTTAACCGGAGGAAGGCGCGTGCAGCTATAGGCCCGTACCTTTTGCCTGGCTTGGCAAGCTCACACGAATGACAGGGTTGTTCGTGGGTACGAAGGTCCGCACGCGGTGGATGAGCGCACTGCTTATGTCAGCGATCTGATCCGGCTTCCAGCGATGTTCAGGGCAGTAAATCGTGACGACCGCGTCGGACGGACCGTTGGTAGAGGGGATCGGCACCGCGAGACCTAACAAGTCCGTGATCGTAGGGGATGACGAGACAAAGTAGCCACGGGTCTTCTCGCGTTGGATCAACGCTTCGATTTCAGCACGCGCTTCGGCGCTCAGCCCGTTGCGCAAATACAAGTCTTCGCGATCGGCCTGGCCAAAGGTGGAAACGAAGGCTCTCCCCGTAGCCCCCGAAAGCAGCGGCGCACTCTCGCCAAGGACGGGAATGGCGGCAATTGTGCGATGACTGATGACATAGTCGGCGATGACCCGTGTGTCCAGTTTGCGGATGCTCAGGACGGACGTCTCGTCGGTGAGATCACGGCAGGCTGCGAGCAGATCGCGATACCTGCCGCGCAAGTCGATGCTCTGAAAGAACCGGTCGGCCAGGCGCGATACAGCCGGGCCGAGTATGTATCGGCGGTTCTCGTCCTGCGCGGCGTATTCGGCGCCGACGAGAGACTGAAAGAGCCTGTGAACTACCGACAAGGGCAAACCAAGTTTCTTGGCCGCCTCGGAAACGCGCATTGGCCGAGGGTCTTCCGCTAGGAGGCTCAAGAGGGTCAGCGCACGATCCGCGGTCTTCGCCGAGGAGAGATAGCCGGCACTCTTCGATAGACTCTTCACGTCTAGTTCCTTCTCCAGGGAGAGACGGCCGCGGACACGACCAGCCTAGATCTACGTTTGGAGCGAAAAACAGGGAGTACAACTTCATGCCATGCGGTTCAATAGACAAACATGCTGTTCCAGGTGAAGGCGCTCTTAATCTGTTGGCAAATCGGCCATGACGTCGATCTCTTCCTTCAGAGCCTCGTCGTGGAAATGACATGCGGATTCATGGTTGGGAAGTTTCTCCTCCAGTGGGGGAACATGTGTCACGCATCGTTCAGGACGGCCAAGCCGCTCGTGAAGCCAGCAGCGCGGATGAAACCGGCATCCACTCGACATGCCGAAGACCGATGGAGGAGAGCCGGCGATCGACGCAAGCCGTTTCGGCGACTTTGTGACATCGGGCACCGAACGGAGCAGCGCCTTTGTATACGGATGGGAGGGTCGATCGAAAATGTCCTCGGTCTTGCCCTTCTCGACAATCCGTCCGCCATACATCACCGCAACGTCGTGACAGATGTCGCCCACGACGCTGAAATCGTGCGTGATGAATAGCATGCCCAGCCCGGTCCGTTGCTGGATCTCCCGCAACAGGTCGAGGTAGGCAGCCTGCACGGTCACGTCCAGGGCGGTTGTCGGCTCGTCGGCAATCAGGATCTCCGGCCCCCCCGCAATGGCGATTGCCCCCACGACCCGTTGCCTCATGCCGCCGCTCAGTTGATGGGGATACGCCTTGAGGCGCTCCTCAGCGGCAGGGATACGCATCATTTTGAGCAGTTCAAGCGCGCGCTCGCGTAACGCGGCACCCTGCAGTCCTGTGTGGAGCTTCAGCGCCTCGCAGATCTGATCCTCAATCGACAACACTGGATTGAGGGCGCTGAGCGGGTCCTGAAGCACCATCGAGATATGGCGGCCGCGGTAGTCGCGCATCTGCGAAAAGCTCTTCCGGGCAAGATCCTCGCCTTTGAAGATGATCTCCCCGCCAACCAGCGTGACGGCCGGTCGCGGAAGAAGGCCTATCAAGGCCAGTCCCGTGAGGCTCTTTCCCGATCCGGATTCACCGATCAGGCCTAGGGTCTGCCCGGGTGAGATCGTGAAGCCGACACCATCGACGGCCAAGGCCCTGCCGCGGCGGCTGGAAACGCCCAGCTGAAGGTTTCGCACTTCGAGAACCGGCTTCCTGGATAGACCGGCCTCCGCTCGACTTTGCATCGGCTGGGCTGAATCGCGCGCCTTCATGATACGTATCTCATCATAGTCTGTCTCGCAGGCGCGGATCCAACATATCCCGGCACCAATCTCCAAAGATGTTAAAGGCGAGAACCGTCAGCAGGATTGCCATTCCCGGCGCCAAAGCAAGCCACCAGGCTGATGTGAGATAGTTCTGGCCGTCTGCAACCAGGCCTCCCCACGATGCGGCCGGAGGGGGAATCCCGGCCCCGAGGAAGCTCAGGCTTGCTTCGAGGAGAATGACCTCGCCGAGGTTGATGCTTACGAGCACGAGAACGGTATTGAGTATGTTCGGCAGAATGTGCACGAGAACGATGCGGAGAGGCGAACACCCGGTAATGCGCGCCTGAAGAATGAAATCGCGGTGCTTGAGCGCAATCACTTCGCCGCGGATAATGCGGGCGAACCTGGACCAGAGGATCAGCGAGATCGCGATGACGACCGATCCAAGACCGGCGCCAAGAGTGACCGCGAGCAGAAGGCCCAGGAAAAGCGAAGGAATCGAAAGTGCCGCGTCAATGGCGCGCGAAATCACGGCGTCGATCTTGCCGCCGAAGTATCCGGCGATGACGCCAAGTGTCAGCCCGATCAAGAGGCCGACCGCCAGCGCGCAAAGCACGACCACAAGCGAGACGCGGGCGCCGTAGATCAGGCGCGTCAGCACATCTCGCCCCAATCCATCGGTACCCAGCCAATGGGCGGCGCTGGGTGGGCGCAGGCGCAGCATGAGGTCTTGCGCGTTGGGATCATATGGACTGATCCAAGGCGCCAGCAGACCCGCGAAGACAAACCCGCATATGATCACGATGGTCAGCCAGGGCAGCCCCCAAAGCCTTGATGCGCCGTATTGTTGACGCCCCGTCGCCACTGGTGTCGTCATCGCCTTATCCTCGGATCGAGGATCGCCTGCACGACGTCCATCGCCAGATTGACGAGGATGATGAAGATCGACGAGAGCAACACGAGCGCCTGGACGACAGGATAGTCGCGTCCGGTTATGCTCGCGTAGAGAAGACGACCCGTTCCCGGCCATGCAAAAACCGTCTCGACGATGACACTGCCCATGATCATAACTCCTATAAACACCGACATGAACGAAGCGGCTGCCGACAGTGAGTTGCGAAGCGCATGCGTCCAGACCACTTTGCTTTCCGAGACACCCTTTACGCGAGCAAGCTTGATGTATTCGCTGTCCATGACCTCCAGCATCTGTGAACGAACAAGCCGCATCAGGCCGGCAATTAGGAACGTTGACAGCGTGATGACCGGCATCACGTAGTGCCATGCGCTCCCCATCTGAGCTGATGGAAGCCAGCCTAGTTGCACGGAGAAGATGAAGATGAGCACGATGCCAAACCAGAAGTTCGGCATCGCCATTCCCACCAGACCTACAAAGGTCAGTATTTCCTTCAGGATCCTGGATTTCGACGTCGCGGCCAGTACCCCCATTGGCACGCCGATACAGAAGCTGAAGACAAAGGCAATGGCCACAAGTCTCAGGGTGTTTGGGAAGTGCTGGACGAACAGATCCCATACCGGGACACGGTAGTGGATCGATACGCCGAGGTCGGCTCGCAGCAACTGACCGATGTAGATCACGAACTGATGAAGGAACGATCTGTCGAGTCCGAGGTCGCGCGACATGGCTTCCCGAATTTCGGGGCCCGCATCGATCGGAAGAAGAAGGTCAAGCGGGTTACCGGTGGCGCGCGTCAGGAAAAAGACGATGATGACCGCCCCGGCGACCGAGGCCAGGCCCTGCATGAGCCGGTTGAGGAGGTACTTCAGCATTAGGATTGCGGAACGGCTGGTGTGGCGGTGATAGGGGTCCTACGCTCAAGTCCACCTTCCGGAGCCAGGCTGCTGCCGGCCACCGCGATACCGATTCGTTCGGCTCTACGAGACGGGTCGGCGAGTTTCTCGGAAAAATGGCAAGCCACCAGATGATCAGGCGCCGTGACAGGTCGCAGTTCCGGCTGGGTGGATGTGCAGCGCTCCGGCGAACCCAACTGCTCGCGAAGCCAGCATCGGGAGTGGAAGCGGCATCCGGGAGGCGGCGCGGCCGGAGAAGCAGGCTCGCCCTTGAGGACAATGCGTCCTGTTCTCAGCCTGTCCGTCGATCCCACTGCCGAGATCAGCGAAATCGTGTACGGATGGAGCGCCTCCGTGAAGATTTTCTCGCTGGCTCCCTGCTCTACGAACTGCCCAACATACATTGCCGCGATCTGATGGCTGAGATAGCGGACGGTTCCAAGATCATGTGCGATCAGGATGTAGGCTACACCGAACTCCTGCTGAAGGTCCTTGAGCAGGTTCATGATCTGGGCGCGGATGGAGACGTCGAGCGATGACACCGGCTCGTCGAGCAGGATGATCTTCGGGTTGAGTGCAAGGGCCTGCGCGACGGCCACGCGCTGACGCATCCCGCCGCTTAGTTCGTGCGGGAAGAATTTGCCCACTGCGGGATCTAGTCCAGTGGACCGCATGAGTGCGTCAACGCGATCCTGAAGGGCGGCGCCACGAAGTTGGGTGTTGACGATCAACGGTTCGGCAACGATGGAGCGAATTCGGCGGCGCGGGTCGAGCGATGTCGTTGGGTCCTGGAACACAGCCTGGACAGACGTTCGGTATTCGCGGTAGTCGGCGCCCCGCAATTTCGCAAGGTCTTTCCGCTGGTAGCTGACCTCGCCCGACGTCGACTTCTCAAGATCCAGGATCATTCGGGAAAGCGTCGTCTTTCCGCATCCCGATTCGCCAACGACGCTGAATGTTTCACCAGACTTCAGGGAAAACGAGACACCGTCCACCGCCCTGATTACGGGCCGAGCGCGCCGAAACCACATTCCTGGGGCTGCGTAATGCCGCTTTAGATCGGAAACTGCCAAAATTACTTCGCTCACCATGCACCTTAGTCATGTCGCGGCATCTCGGATTAGAAAACGTTCGGCAGAACGCTTCTAGTTGCCGATAATCGGAATGATCTTCCAATAACTTGCTAGGCCGCTTCTGTCAAGCATCTCTCTAACGCAGTTCACTGGGAAGGCTCGTCTGACACGGTAAGCGCTGTGCCGGTGGCACCTTTCGCGCGTTGACGTGAGGAACGATGTTCGGAGCCTTTGAGGGCTTCGACACATGACGATTTCAGAGCTTACGCTCAAATCCAGCGATCACGAGCCCGCGCGCCGGTTTGAGGTATTCACGGGCTCCGGTCGGCGGCGCGAATGGCTGCCGGAGGAGAAGGCGCGGATCGTGGCGGAAAGCTACGAAGGCGGCGCGACCGTGAGCGCGGTGGCGCGGCGATACGCTTTGTCCCCGCAGCAGCTGTTCGCCTGGCGTCGGGCCGCTCGTCAGCCGTTGACGGAAGCGCCGGCAGCACCGGAATCGTTGTTTGTTCCGGCGGTGATTGCAGCGCCGAGGCCTGAACCGTCGGCAAGGGGGCGGCGGAAGCAGAAAGCCGCCCGAGATGCCGGTGTGATCGAGCTGGAGATCGACGGCATCACCATGCGCGTTGGCCGGGGTGCGGATGCGAAGACCGTGACCGCAGTGATCCGCGCGCTGAAGGCGACGTCGTGATCGGGCCGACGGGCGCGGTCAAGGTCATGGTGGCGACGAAGCCGGTCGACTTCCGCAAGGGTGCGGAGGGGCTGGCTGCGCTGGTGCGCGAGACGATGGGAGCTGATCCGTTCAGCGGGGCCGTCTATGTCTTCCGGGCGAAGCGGACGGACCGGATCAAGCTGATCTTCTGGGATGGCACAGGCGTGTGCCTTTACGCCAAACGCCTGGAAGATGGGGAGTTCCGCTGGCCGAAAGTGCATGACGGCGTGATGCGCCTGACGGCCGCGCAGCTGTCGGCGCTGCTCGAAGGTCTCGACTGGCGGCGGGTCCATGAAGCCCGCCGGACGCGTGTTCCGGTTCAGGCGGGCTGAGCCGCGACCAAGTGAATCAGCCTCGATTCCGCTGTCGCTCGGCGTTGGCGAATATGGTCTGATCCGCTCATGGCGATGACGGCTGACCAGCTTCCCGACGATCCGGACGCGCTGAAGGCGATGGTCCTGGCGCGCGACGTCGAGAATGCCCGGCTGATCCAGATCATCAAGGAATTGCAGCGTCATCGCTTCGGCCGTCGCGCCGAAACGCTTCCCGAAGATCAGTTGCTGCTGGGGCTCGAAGAGGCCGAACAGATCGAGGCGGCCGGCGAGGAAGAGGCCGAGAGGGCCTCTCAGGACCAGCGACAGGCAAAGGCTACCAAACGCCAGGCGAACCGTGGCGCGTTGCCACCCCACTTGCCGCGCACGGAGATGGTCGTCGACATCGAGGATCATGCCTGCCCGTGCTGCCGCAATGACTTGCATCGGATCGGTGAGGATGTGAGCGAACGGCTCGACATCGTTCCGGCGCAGCTGCGTGTGATCGTTGTGCGCCGGCCCAAATATGCCTGCCGCGCCTGTGAGGACGTGGTCGTTCAGGCTCCCGCGCCCGCCCGGCTGATCGAGGGTGGTCTTCCGACCGAGGCGACGGTCGCCCAGGTGCTGGTCTCCAAATATGCCGATCACCTGCCGCTCTATCGTCAGGCGCAGATCTATGCCCGGCAGGGCATCAATCTCGACCGGTCCACGCTCGCCGACTGGGTCGGCCGCGCCGCCTGGCATCTGCGTCCGGTGCATGAACGCCTGCTTGGCAAGCTGAAGGCTTCGCCGAAGCTGTTCGCCGACGAAACCACGGCGCCGGTGCTCGATCCGGGCCGCGGCAAGACGAAGACTGGGCAGCTGTGGGCCTATGCCCGCGATGACCGACCATGGCAGGGGAGCGACCCGCCGGGCGTCGCCTATGTCTATGCGCCGGACCGAAAGGCCGAGCGTCCGATCGCTCATCTCGCAGGCTTCACCGGAATCCTTCAGGTCGACGGCTATGGCGGCTATCGCGTCCTGGCCGAGAAAAGCGGCGTGACGCTCGCCTTCTGCTGGGCACACGTCCGCAGGCGCTTCTATGAACTGGCAGCCGCCGGTCCCGCACCGATCGCCAGCGAAGCGCTCCGGCGCATCGCCGAGCTCTACAGGATCGAGACTGACATCCGTGGCCGGTCGGCCGACGAGCGCCGCGCGATGCGCCAGGAAAATAGCCGCGCTATCGTCGCTGATCTCGAACCCTGGCTGCGCGAGAAGCTCGGTCTGATCAGCCAGAAGACCAAGCTCGCCGAGGCGATCCGCTACACCCTCTCGCGCTGGGAAGGCCTGACCCGCTTCCTCGACGACGGCCGCGTCGAGATCGACTCCAATACAGTCGAGCGCTCCATCCGTCCGATTGCGCTCAACCGGAAGAACGCCCTCTTTGCAGGCTCCGACGGCGGTGCCGAACACTGGGCAGCCGTTGCGTCGCTGATCGAAACCTGCAAACTCAACGGTGTCGAGCCCCTCGGCTATCTCGCCGATGTCCTCACCAGGATTGTCAATGGCCATCCCAATAGCCAGATCGACGACCTGCTGCCCTGGGCCTACATCCAAGCTTCCGAGCTTAAGGCCGTGGCCTGAGAACAGCGCTCTGATGTCCGCTGTCAAGGTTTGGAGCGCAGATGGAGACCTCGAATTACCTCGCGTTTTCGGCCCGGATTTGATTCCATCGCCGTGCTGATTTGCACGGAGGCGATGGATGCGGGGACAGGCGGGGTTCTGGGACGTTGACGAGCGCTATGCCCGGCTGAGCGAAGCC
>JBARWP010000164.1:0-2912 GCA_049646905.1 Pseudaminobacter sp.
GGTCAACGCCGCCAGTGATCGCGGTTTGCACGTATCTGAGCCAAATCGAACCGGCGGGCGTGGACGTGAGCATCGTCGTGGCAAGGGTGCCGAATATCCCCACAATGATGCCAAGTAGGAATTTCACGGCTACTTCCCGTCCGTCCCGGTCTTTCGAGGGAAGGCCGCTTCGAGCATCTGTTTCATCCTTTGAAGTTCCTCAATGGATCGATCCCGGAAAAATCGGACCAACCAATCATCGTCCGGGTGGCGGAATAGGCTTTCGCGGTCGCACCCGAATAGCGCCGCTAGCTTCTCCTGATATTCGACGCTCGGTGATGTCCCGCTGTACCAGCGCGAAATGACGCTTTTGTCCGCGCCAATTTCACGGGCGAGGTCGGTATTGGAAAGACCGCGCTTTTCGGCCCACTCCTGAATGAAGTGGGGCCGTCTCGGCTGCTTTCCCTTGTGGATTCGTGTGATGGCCATGGCTGGAACGTAGTTCTGCCGTGCAACCGCGTCGTTAGCGACTTGCACAACTTGATGCCTTGACTTTGGTTGTAAGTTGCGCAACTATCCGACCATGCAACGCCCCGACCTCAAAGCACTGCTCCGAGACCGCGATATGAAGCTGTTCGATTTGGCCCGTCTTGTCGAAGTGGACAAGGCCACCATAACGCGCTGGGCGGTGAAGGAAATCCCGACCGACCGCGTCGAAGAAGTCGCGCGCAAGACCGGCATTCCGGTTGCTGCACTTCGCCCTGACTTGGCGGCGATGTTTGCCCACTCCCCATCCCCCGACCTCAAGCCGGAGGTCGCAGCGTGATGGGCGGCGAAACCCTCGATTACTTGGTACTCTTCGGCGTCGCGGTGACCTGCATAATGAACATGGTCACAGCGCTGTTTCTCCATCGCATTTCGAGGCAGATCACCGGAGGTTGGCGCAGCCCCAGCAGGGGTTTCAAATGAGCGCTCACGGTGAGAATCAAAATATCTTGCTTGGTGCCAGCGCGCCCGATCTTGAACGGCGCTTCGACGCGGCGCGGCCATTGCGCAATATCGGCGTGCTTTCCTGTCTCCCCGTGTTCTCGGCGGTCCGCGGTAAAAACGCGGGGATGAAACCGGTATCGGCGCGTAGCGGGCGAAAAGACGCTCACAAGATCGACGCCAATATCGGCCCTGTTTCGGATCGAAATCTCCAATTTCGAGACTTCCGGGCGGGTTTCGTAAGCCGAGTAGCTGATCTCGACGTCGGGCTCGGGCTGCGCGGCGGCTTGTTGCTGCAAAATGGCAAGCCGTCTGGTCTCGCGCGCCGTCCAGATAGATGCAGCCGCGCCGATGCTGACCGCAGTAAGCGTTCCAAAAGAAACCCAGTTTTCCGCCAGCCAAGCCCACATGCTGCGTCCAGAGTAGCGCGATACTGCCGCGCAGCAAACCGCCTTTCGTCGGAGGCTGCATGACAACGGCGCTCCCAAACCCTTTCGAGTTTGAACCGTCCACCCGTTTCGTTCTGGACGAAGCGGCATTCATGGATGCGCTTGAACCGCTGCCGGTGTTTCTAACCGAGCCGCGAGTCGATCCAGATCGCGGGCGCGATCAAAGCATTCTGCCGGGTAGGTTACCCAGTCTGTCGCTAATTCTCCGCGAGCTTTCCGAATTAGCTGGTCTGCAAGGCGTCGGAGCGCGGCGCTCATGACATTCGCCGGGACCGCTCCGCAATCGACGAGCACCGCCACCAATAGCGCGAATTGGTCGTCAGCAATCATCTGCCGCGTTCCGCCGATGCTGGCGAACTTGGCTTCCATCGGCGTCATCGCCGGTACTCCTACGCAACACGTTACGGCGCGGATCAAAGCGGGTCGCGCGAACGGCGGCAAATCAACAAACAACCAGAACGTAGCGAGGACGGCATGAACGTCGTGACTGCAATCAAGGCCGACGACGGCGCAGCAATTGGTCACAACGAAATTGCCGTGCGGTTGGGGCTGCTCGCCAACGATGCGCAGCTTGCTCTCGACAAGGTGGCGCGCGGCGAAGGTGATGCAATCGACGGATGGCTTGCATACGGCGCAGCGCTGAATGAAGGACGGGGGCTGTTTCCGAGCGACGAATTGTTCGGGAAGTGGGTGGACAGCTTCGTGAATGACAACTTGTCACTCACCGCTAACCTTCACGAGCGCGCCGCAGCCATGTGGGCCGCTGCATTTCCCGATCAATTCGACGAAGCCCGTGCCGCCGGTAACGCGCGCACCGTGCGCGGCATTCATGCCAAGTGGAACGAGATAAACGCGGAACGTGTTGCCGCCGCGGCGCGTGAGGCTGCTGAAAAGGCTCGCGAGGAAGCCAAAGCGAAAGCCGAAGCCGAGGCCAAAGCCAAACGCAAAGAGCAAGAGGCGAGGGACGAGGAAGAACGCAAGGCAGCGGAACAGCGCCGCATCGAGGCCGAGAAGGCGGCAGCTAAGGCAGCCGAAGATGCAAAGAAGGCCGACAAAACTGCCGTGAAGGCCGAGAAAAAAGCCGAGAAGGTAAGGGCCGGAAACACCAGCAAGGACGACGTTCGCGGGACTACGGGCACCGGCGAGAATGAGTGGTATACGCCAGCGGCTTACATCGAAGCGGCGCGCAGCGTTCTCGGCGATATCGATCTTGATCCTGCTTCCAGCGAAGTAGCGCAGCGCGTCGTGAAGGCGGCGAAACACTTCACCATCGACGACAACGGCTTATTGCAGCATTGGAATGGCCGGGTATGGCTTAACCCGCCGTATGCACAGCCTCACATTGCGAACTTCGCTGACAAGATGGTCGACGAAGTGGAATCTGGCGAAGTCACCGCCGCGATCATGCTGACGCACAACTACACCGATACGACGTGGTTTCATCGGCTTGCCAGCGCCGCTGATGCCATCTGCTTCACCCGAGGACGCATTCGTGTT
>JBARWP010000165.1:0-9028 GCA_049646905.1 Pseudaminobacter sp.
GCCTTGCCTCCGCCCTCGCACCAAGGCTGCCGGCAATATCGGCGCTGACCTCGAACAGATCGTTGCGCGGCGTCACGTGATACCAGCCGAGCCATGTGTAGAGCGCGGATTTGAACCAGCCGGGAAGCTCGCGCAGGTCACCAAAATCGACGATATGAAGCTCGCCGCCCGGCGCCAGATGTGCGACCGCCTCGCGCATCACCGCCTGCCAGCCGGGAATCATCGACACGGCATAGGAAACGAATATCCGGTCGAAAGCCTCGCGGTGGAATACTCTGACGGGATCGAAGCGGGAAGCATCGGCGCGCGCCAGGCGTATCCGTCCCTGAAGCCCGGCTGCGGCGACTGATTTTCCGGCCGTCGCCAGCATTTTCTGCGAGATGTCGATTCCATGGAACATCGCCTGCGGATAGAGCCGCGCCGCCTTGACCAGATTGCGACCGGTGCCGCAGCCGATCTCCAGCACACTGCCGCTTGTCGGCGGCTTCAAGCCCGCGATCATTGAATCGCGGCCAAGCAGGTAATAGCGGCGCGTGGCATCATAGACATGGCGCTGGTGCCGATAGACCCGGTCCATCAACCCGCCGTGATCGAGTTGGGCCACCATGGTCAACCCGCCTTCAGCACATGCAGATGGAAGCCGCCATAGATCGACGAGCGGTCGCGGGCGTGCAGCGCCAATGACTCCGCCTCGCGATACTCCCAGCGCTGCAGGATCGACGGTTCGACCCGGCCGGGCAGGAGGTTTTCGGCCGCTGCCGTGCGGAAAATCACCCGCGCGCCGGGCGCGGCGGTGCGGGTGATCTCGCGCCAGAGATCGTTCAACTGCCCGTCCGTCATCCAGTCCTGTGCGTCGAGCAGCACGAAGCAATCAACGGAGCCGGCCGGCTTGGCGGCGAGAAATTCGGTATAGGAGGCATTGACCACGCTCGCCCGGCCGATGCGCGCGCGGATGGTCGCAAAATTCGCCCGTGACAGATAGGGCGGCAGCGGCCCGGCCTCTTCATGGCTGTAGCCCCGGCCGAAAGCCTGCCAGGCGAAATAGTTCTCCGAAAGCGGGAAGTCGCAGGCCAGCCGTTCGAGCCGCGCCCGCAGGATCGAGGCCATACCCGCTTCGCCGGCGCTCGCCAGCGCATCATATTGCTGCGGCGGGATTCCCAGTCCGAACAGCGAGGATTTGCGCGAGGTCGCCCAGCGCACCAGCCGCTTTTCGAACAGCGGCGCGATTGCCGCGTCGAAGAAGCGGCGCTGCTCCTCGATCGTCCCGGCCTTGAGCAGACCGCGCGGGTCGATGCCGTAGAGGCGCGCCACCCGATGCCCCCAGCCGATGAAGAAGCCGAGCAGCCCGTGCCTATAGAGGTCGCGCGAGAAGATCGAAATCCGGCGCCGGCCGGACAAGGTCCGCTTTTCCCAATAGGCACGGCTTTGCGCATCCAGATGCGGGCGAAGGAAGCGTTCATAGGCCGCGATATTTCCGAGATCGTCGGCCTTGCCGTAAAAGCGGTAGAAGGTCTCGTATTCCGGGAAATTGGCGACCGCCGCAAGCTTCAGCCGGTTGAAGGCGACATGCGCCGTGTTGAGATCGACCGCCTCGACGCTGGCCGGATCGGCGATCAGATAGGACAGTGCATTGCACCCGCCCGAAGCGATGGTGACGATGCGGTCCCCCGGCCTGATCCTCAAGGCCTGCATATCGACATCGGGGTCCTCCCATATCTGCGGATAGACCAGCCCCTTGAAGACATGGGCAAAAAGGCGCTCCGACAGGCCGGCCCTGGAAAAGAGCGGGTTCTGCCGCACGGCGCGGTCGAGCTTTGTGCGCCCTGCCGGCTTTGCGGCATCTTCTTTGCGGAGCGTGAGAACGCCTGACATCGAGTGCTTATCCCCTGTTCGAATTCAGCCAAGTGGAATCGCTTGGCGTCGCACACATGCGGCAAAAATCAATTGGATGGACCATGATGTCGCCCGAAAACCGCTTCACACTTTTCGGCATCATGGTCTAAGCTGCCACCTGATCTGCGGCCGGCCGAAGATGTGCGAGAAACTGCGTGGCGCACTCGTCCCAGTTATAGGCAAGTGCGCGGCTGCGGGCCTGTGCCCGCGGCACTTCGAGCGCGCCAAGCGCCGCCTCCCGCAAATCCTCCGACAGCACGCCGCATTGCGTCTCGCCGACGATGTCGAGCGGCCCCGTCACCGGATAGGCCGCGACCGGGCAGCCGCTTGCCAGCGCCTCCAGCAGCACATTGCCGAAAGTGTCGGTGAGCGAGGGAAAGACGAAGACATCGCTCGCCGCATAGATGCCGGCCAGTTCCTCGCCGGTGCGCGTGCCGAGGAAATGCGCCTCAGGGTAGCGTGCTTTCAGCCGGGCAAGGTCCGGCCCGTCGCCGACGACAACCTTGCTGCCCGGCAGGTCGAGATCGAGAAAGGCCGGCAGGTTCTTTTCCACTGCCACCCGGCCGACACACAGAAAGATCGGCCCCGGCAAATCGATCCGGGCTTTTTTCTGCTGATTGAAGAGGTCGGTATCCACCCCGCGCGTCCATGGCCGCAGATTGGTGAAGCCCTTGGCCGCCAATTCCGCCGCCAGCGACGGCGTCGCCACCAGCGTTCCCTGCCCGGCATTGTGGAAGCGGCGCATGCAGGCATAGCTCCAGCTTTCCGGCACCGGGGTGCGGGCACGGAGAAATTCGGGAAACCTTGTGTGATAGCTGGTCGTGAACCCCCTGCCGCTTGCAAGGCATGCGCGCCGTGCCAGCAAGCCGAGCGGCCCTTCGGTGGCTATATGGATGCAGTCGGGCGAAACCGCCTCGATGCGCCGTGCGATCCGCCGCGCGGAAGCGAGCGCCAGCCTGATCTCGGGATAGGAGGGCAGCGGCAGGGTCGGATAGCCTTCGGGCGTCAGGAACTCCACCTCGACGCCGCGCTCCTGCAGCGCCTCGCCCAGCTTTTCGAGCGTGCGCACCACGCCATTGACTTGCGGACGCCAGGCATCGGTGACGATGAGGATACGCATGGCCGCTTACGCCGCGCGGCGGCGCCAGGGCGCAATGGCAAGCGATCGCTGCTCATTGAGCAACCGGCTCATCGTGGCCCACCGGATGATCTCCATCCGCCCGTCTTCATGCTCGACAACGGCCGTGCAGCTTTCGACCCAGTCGCCGGTGTTGATATAGGTGAAGCCGTCGAAATCACGCATGGCGGCGCTGTGGATGTGGCCGCAGATCACGCCGTCGACGCCATGGCGCTGCGCTTCCGCGGCAAGCGTCTCTTCGAACTTGCCGATGAAGTTGACGGCGTTCTTGACCTTCAGCTTGGCCCAGGCCGACAGCGACCAATAGGTGAAGCCCAGCTTGCGCCGGATCAGGTTGATATGGGTGCTGAGCCTGAGCGCGATCTCATAGGCCCAGTCGCCGAAATAGGCCAGCCATCGCGCATGCCGCACGACGACGTCGAATATGTCGCCGTGGATGACGAGGTAGCGCTTGCCGTCGGCTGCTTGGTGCAGCGCCGTCTCGCGCACTTCGATGCCGCCGAAATGCGAGCCGTAGAACTCACGCAGGAATTCGTCGTGATTGCCGGGGATATAGATGATCTTCGTGCCCTTGCGCGCCTTGCGCAGCAGCTTTTGCACGACGTCGTTATGCGTCTGCGGCCAGTGCCAGCCCGATCGCAACCGCCAGCCATCGACGATGTCGCCGACCAGGTAGATCGTCTCGGCATCGTGGTGCTTCAGGAATTCAAGCAGCGCCTCGACCTGGTTGCCGCGCATACCCAGGTGGATATCCGAGATGAACAGGGCCCGGTATTTCCGGCCCTCGAAGCAATCGGTCGAATCGGCTCTATTGGACGTTTCCATGGCCGGCATATCACCTTTTTTCCATGACAGGCGAGTGACGCCGGCCGCGCCGAATTGCCGATGCCGGATCCATCACCATGTCGGTGTTCCTGTCCTGGGGCACGCCGATCGCACTCAGGACAAAACCGTGCTTTTCCGCCTCGACCCGATCGAAGGCGTGGCGGAAATCGACCAGCACCCGATTTCTCACCACGCGCGACAGCCGGCCGAGATCGAGCGCCTTCAGCGCCTTCCAGTCGGTCATCAGCACGAGGCCGTCGGCACCGGCCGCACACTCATAGGGATCGTCGAAGAACTCGACATCGTCCAGCAGCGCACGCGCATTGGCCATGCCCTGAGGATCATGAGCGCGTATACGCGCACCTACCCGCTGCAGGGCCTCGATCAGCGGGATCGAGGGTGCCTCGCGCATGTCGTCGGTCTCGGGCTTGAAGGTCAGGCCGAGAATGGCGACGCGGCGGCCCTCGGCATTGCCGCCCAACGCGTCGATGACCTTCAGCGCCATGCGCCGCTTGCGGGAATCATTGGCAACGATCGATTCCTGGATGATGCGCAGCGCAATCCCATGGTCCTGCGAGGTACGCAGCAGGGCGAGCGTATCCTTGGGAAAGCAAGAGCCGCCATAGCCCGGCCCGGCATTGAGGCATGAGGGGCCGATCCGCCGGTCGAGGCCCATGCCCAGCGCCACGTCGCGGACATCGGCGCCGACGCTCTCGCACAAATCGGCCATTTCGTTGATGTAGGAGATCTTGACCGCCAGGAAGGCATTGGCGGCATATTTGATGAGTTCGGCCGTGCGCCGCTTCGTCGTCACCACCGGGACGCCTTGCAGCCGCAACGGCTCGTACATCGCCTGCAACACGCGCGCCGCCAGCTTGTCGTCGGCGCCGATCACGACCCGGTCGGGCTGCTGGAAATCGGCAACAGCGCTGCCCTGGCGGAGGAATTCCGGGTTCGAGGCAACGGCAAAGCCGACATCGGGGCGCACCCGGCCGATGATCCGCTCGATGTCGTCACCGGTGCCGATGGGCACGGTGGATTTGACCACGACCACCGTGAAGCCGCTGATCGCGGCTGCGACCTCCTTTGCGGCTGCGTAGACGAAAGCAAGATCGGCCTCGCCGTCCCGCAGTCTCGGCGGTGTGCCCACCGCAATCATCACCACATCGGCGGCTGCAATCGCCGGGGCGGCATCGGTGGTGAAGGAAAGCCGCCCCTGCCTGACGGTCTGCGCGATCAGGGTGTCCAGGCCGGGTTCGTAGATCGGTAACACGCCTTGCCGCAGCGCCGCGATCTTGGCAGCATCCTTGTCGACGCCGACGACCTCATGCCCCCAGTCCGCAAGGCAGGCGGCAGAAACAAGGCCGACATAGCCGGTGCCGATGATTGTGATCTTCACGGGCCAACCCTTCCGAGACGAGACGGCCGATACCGAAGGGCATTGCCCGCCTTGATTCGCACTGGTGTCGGATCTGAGTAGGCCTGCTGTTTGACGCCTGTATTACAGTGCCGCTCGCCGGCGGCAGAAAGCCAGGCACGCGGGCAGGCTTTTCTGCTGGTCACGCTAAACCGCGATCCCCCGCGGTTAGGGTTAGCCGGTAAGGTTAAGTTAACGAATCGTTAGCAATAAGGTTCGAAAGCAGTCATGTAATAGCCGGGGTGTGGAGCAACCGTCGGGCTTGCGGGGTAGCTAAGGGGAGCAGGCTCGTCCGCTTCGCACCCCACCTTGCACGGGGTGCTCCCGTCGACAGCCTCGGCAGCCATCGTCTTCAGTGAATATTCGTGGGAGCTTCCGGCCCGGTCGTCGTTGCCTCGCGCACAGCCATCCGGTGGCCGCCATATTCGGCGATCATGATGCCGCCCAGCACCATCGTCAGCGCCACGGCGTGATAGAGATGGACAGCCTCGCCCAGGATCAGCACCGATAGCAGCGCGCCCCAGAGCGGCATGAAGTTCACGAACAACCCGGCCCGGTTGGCACCGATCATCTCGACTGCGCGGATATAGAGGATCTGCGACAGGATCGAGGGAAACAGCACCACGAAGGCGATGATGGCCCAGCCTTGCCAGTCGGGCAGGATCATGCTGCCCAGCGCCGCTTCCGCCACCGCGAAGGGAATGGCCGAAACGAAGCCACCGACGCACAGCGCCGCCATAAGGCTCGACCAGTGCAGATCAGGCTTGAGCCGCAGTCCGGCAGTGTAGAGGCCGTAGGAGACGACGGCGACCAGCATGAGCGCGTCGCCGAAATTCATTTCCAATGAGAACAGCCGCCGGAAGTCGCCATGCAGCGCCGTCAGCATCACACCGGCAAAGGACAGCGTGAAGCCAACGAACTGCGCCAGGCCCACGCGGGTGCGGAAGAGGACGAAGCTTGCCGCGAAGACCAGAAGCGGCATCCCGCCCTGTTCGATGCTGATATTGATGGCCGAGGTGTAGAGCAGCGCACAATACATCGCCACGCTGTAGATGGTGAAACCCAGGACCCCCATCAGCAGCAGATAGGGCAGATGCCGGCGCAGCACTTCCATGTCCCTGGGCAGCCGCCTGAACCCGATCGCCAGCAGGATCGGCAGCGCCAGCCCCCAGCGCAGCATCGCCAGCAGCATGGGCGACACATGGCCGACCGCGAGCTTGCCGGCAATCACGTTGCCGGCCCAAAGCAGCATGGTCAAGAGCAGAATCAGATAGGCGGTTCGGTGCATTTCCAGGCTCGGAGGTGAACGGGGCGCAACAGGCATCAGTTGCGGCTCGAAGTAAATGCGACGAAAGCCGCTGTTTGTTGTGCCTGATGCGGGCCGGCACGGCAAAGAATGGTCGCGTTCGGCGAACCAGGACGTTATAGAGGCCTGTCGTTTTTACATGCAAGCCGGCCAGCCGGCAGCGTCGGAAGGAAAAAGTCATGGCCAATGTGGTGGTCGTCGGGTCGCAATGGGGCGATGAGGGCAAGGGCAAGATCGTCGATTGGCTCTCCGAGCGCGCCGATGTCGTGGTGCGGTTCCAGGGCGGCCACAATGCCGGCCATACACTCGTCATCGACGGCAAGGTCTACAAACTGTCGCTGCTGCCGTCGGGCATCGTGCGCGAGGGCAAGCTCTCCGTCATCGGTAACGGCGTGGTGTTCGATCCGCATGCCTTCGTGGCCGAGGCCGAGAAATTGCGTGCGCAAGGCGTGGAAGTCACGCCAGATCGCCTGAAAATTGCCGAAAACACCGCGCTTATCCTGTCGCTTCATCGCGAACTCGATGGATTCCGCGAGGATGCGGCCTCCAATTCGGGCACTAAAATCGGGACAACCCGCCGCGGCATCGGACCGGCCTATGAAGACAAGGTCGGCCGGCGCGCGATCCGGATGATGGATCTGGCTGACTTGGATACATTGCCGCAAAAGGTCGATCGGCTGCTGACGCATCACAACGCGGTGCGCCGCGGGCTTGGCCATGCGGAAGTCGAGCACGAGACGATCATGCAGGAACTGACCTCGGTCGCCGATGCCATCCTGCCCTATATGGACCGGGTCTGGAAGATCCTCGACGACCGGCGCCGTGCCGGCGAGCGCATCCTGTTCGAAGGCGCGCAGGGCACGCTGCTCGACATCGACCACGGCACCTATCCGTTCGTCACCTCTTCCAACACGGTTGCCGGCCAGGCATCCCCCGGCTCGGGCATGGGGCCGGACGCCATCGGCTATGTGCTCGGCATCACCAAGGCCTACACCACCCGCGTCGGCGAAGGCCCCTTCCCCACCGAGCAGCAGAACGAGATCGGCGAGTTCCTCGGCACCAGGGGCCACGAATTCGGCGTCGTCACCGGGCGCAAGCGGCGCTGCGGCTGGTTCGACGCGGTGCTGGTGCGTCAGGCCGTTGCGGTCAACGGCATCAGCGGCATTGCGCTGACCAAGCTCGACGTGCTCGACGGTCTCGACGAGATCAAGGTGTGCACAGGCTACAGGCTCGACGGCCAGGAGATCGACTATCTGCCGGCGAGCCAGGGCGCGCAGGCCCGCGTCGAGCCGATCTACGAGACGCTGGAAGGCTGGCAGGGCACCACGGCCGGCGCGCGCAGCTGGAACGACCTGCCCGCGCAGGCGGTCAAATATGTGCGCCACATCGAGGAACTCATCGGCGCGCCGGTGGCGCTTCTGTCCACCAGCCCGGAGCGGGACGACACCATACTTGTGACGGATCCGTTCCAAGACTAACTTCATCCCCTTCCTGGGGGCACCGGCGCGGCGGCCGGCAGGAAACCACAGGTCGACAAAAGCATGGCAGATTTCGTTGCGGTTCTGAAAAAGACGCTGGATGGGCTGAAGGATCCGACGCCTGAACTGCGCCAGAGGGTCTATGACAAGGCCCGTGCGACGATCGAAGCCAAGCTGGCCGCGATCACGCCACCGCCACCCCAGGCCGTCGCCGAGCGGCAGAAGCGTGCGCTGGAAGAGGCCATCGCTACTGTCGAGCAGCAATATCCCGACCGGCCGGGGCCCAAGATCAGCCCCGACCCGCTGGCCGAACTCGAGAACGTCTTTGCTTCGATAGAGCGCCAGAAGAAGGACCCGCCGAAGCCTACGGCCGCCGAAAAGATCGAGCCGGCGCCCGCCGCGCCAGCGGAGCCGGCGGTTGAGCCTGAGCCTGAACCCGTGGTGGAGCCCGAGCCCGTTGCGGAAAGCCAGCCCGCGCCGGAAGCCGAAACTCCGTTCCAGCCGAAGGTAGAAGACTGGCCCCAGCCGAAGGCCGAGAGCTGGCCCAAGACAACGCCCGTGGTCGCGCCGCCGCCAGCGCCAACCGACACAGCCGCCAACGACGTGTTCTCCGGCCAGGCACGGGGTCCCGAGGAGGAAACTCGCTACGAACTGCAAACGGACGGCGATCCGTTCGCCACGGCGGAGGGGGAGCGCGAGGAGACCTATCAGCGCAAGCGCGGCTATGGGTTGATCGCGGCGCTGGTGGCGATCGCGGCAATTGCCGCCGGCGGCTACGGCATCTGGCTCAACAAGGATGCGCTCTTCGGCCCGAATGCGCCAACGCCCGTAGCGACCGCGCCAGATGAACCCGCCGCCTCGCAGGAGCCTGCCGACGAGCCTGCGACCGAGACGGCGGCGCTGCCACCGGCCGAGGAAACGGAACCGGCAACGCCATCCGCCGAGGGGCCCGCGGCCACGCAGAAATTCAC
>JBARWP010000166.1:0-1635 GCA_049646905.1 Pseudaminobacter sp.
CGGCATGCAGGTGAATGAAGTGGACAAGGACGCCTTCATCGCGGCCAGCAAGCCTATCTATGAGGAGTTCGGCCAGGAGGTCGACGGTGCGCAGGAACTTATTGCGCGCGCAATCGAACTTGGCAAATAAATCGTGAGGTGACCCCTATGGACGCAGACACACTCGTACGGCCTGGCAATCCCATGCATCGCTTTCGCCACGCTTACGGCAAGGTGCTTGAGTGGGTGGTCGGCGCGCTGATGATCATACTGGCCATCGAGGTGACCGTAGGGGTTATTTTTCGATGGTCCGGAAACTCGCTGGTCTGGTATGACGAAACAGCGTCTCTGCTGCTGGCGTGGCTGACTTTTTATGGGTCGGCACTGGCTTCGGTGCGCAGCGCCCACATCGGTTGCCCCGAGGTGGTGGAGTCTCTGGGGGCGCGGAGTCGGCGCTGCGTCAACATTGTCGCCCAGTTACTGGTCATCGCATTTTTTGCCCTGCTGGGGTGGATGGGCCTGGAGATCATGCCCATCCTTGCCGGAGATACCTTGGTGAGTTTGCCGTGGATGCCCGTCAATTTCGTGCATTCAGCCATTCCTATTTCAGCGGTGCTGATTCTGGTTGCCGAGGTCATGCACCTTATTGATCTGATCCGCACGCCGGATGATGCAGGAACGACGTCGGCGCTGTCCGATGGTTTGGTCTGACCGGAGAGCTCTCATGATCATGCTGATTTTGTTTGGTGCTGTGTTGTTTCTGGTCCTCATCAATGTGCCCATCGCCGTGTCGTTGGGTATTGTGGCTGTCGTTGCCATGGTAGCCAGCCAGGGCATGGATATCTTGCCCAATGTTGCGTTGGTGACCTTTAATGGCGCGACCAATTTTCCTCTGCTCGCGATTCCGCTGTTCATCCTGGCTGGTGCCATCATGAACGCTTCGGGAATCTCTCATCGCCTTCTCGCTTTTGCCTCTTCGCTCTTTGGCTGGATACGCGGTGGATTGGCTCATGTTTCCATCGGATCTTCGTTGTTCTTTGCCGAGATATCAGGCTCGGCAGTGGCCGACGTGGCAGCCCTGGGCTCCATTCTCATCCCGGGAATGAAGGCAAAGGGCTATCCTGCGCCAATGGCGGCGGCTGTTATGTCTTCGGCTTCGACGCTGGCTATCATCATCCCGCCCTCGATACCCATGATTCTGTATGCGGTGATGGCGGAAACCTCGGTGGTGCAGATGTTTGTGGCCGGCATTGTGCCGGGAATACTGGGGGGCGCGGGGCTGATGGGCGTTGCGTCTTTTCTCGCGCGCCGCTACAACCTGCCGCGTGACGAGGCGTTCTCGATCAAGCGCGTGGCGCATACTGCGCGCGAAGCGCTGTGGGCCTTCTTGTTGCCTCTCATAATTTTGGGTGGCATCTTTGGTGGTGTGGTTACTGCCACCGAGGGGGCAGCGCTGGCCGTAGTCGCGGCCCTCGCCGTGGGCTTGCTCATCTATCGTGAACTCAACCTAAAACAGCTGAAAAAGGCGATTCTTGAGGGCGGCATACAAACCGCCATCGTCATGTTGCTGGTCGCTACCAGCGCTCTGCTGGGCACCTATCTGTCCGAGGTTCAGGCACCGCAGGCGCTGGCACAGGCAGTCAGTGATTTCACATC
>JBARWP010000167.1:0-15868 GCA_049646905.1 Pseudaminobacter sp.
GCCCTTGAGGAGTTCCAGCGAGCGCCGGTTCTGGGTCACGTCGATCAGGAAGCTGCGGTCGATCTTGATCTTGTCGAGCGGCAGCTTGTGCAGGTAGCTGAGGCTGGAATAGCCGGTTCCGAAATCGTCCAGCGCGATACGCACGCCGAGTTGCTTCATCTCCTCGATATATTGCCGTGTCAGCGATTTATCGTCGAGAAGCGCGGTCTCGGTAACCTCGATTTCCAGCCGATGGGCGGCGAGGCCGGAAAGGGCAAGTGCGTCGCGTACCTTGTCGACGATGTCGCGATGCAGGAAATCCTTCGCCGAAAGATTGACCGATACCGTGATCTGGTCAGGCCATTTGGCGCATTCCAGGCAGGCTGCCTTCAGCACGAAGGTGCTGATCTCCGAAATGATGCCCATCTCCTCCGCCAGCGGAATGAAGACCCCCGGCGAAATCGGCCCCATGTCGGGATGATCCCAGCGGCACAGAGCCTCGCAGCTGGCAATCCGCATCGTCTCCATCGATACGATCGGTTGGAAGACCACCCGTAGGCCCTGGGATTCCACGGCATTGCGCAGATCGGCCTTCATGAGCTGCTTGGAGCGGAAGGCCGCATCCATGGCCGATTCGAACAGGCGCCAGCCGTTCTTCCCCAGTTCCTTGGCCTTGTAGAGGGCAAGGTCAGCCTTGACGATCATCGCATCGACATCGGTATCCCTGACACTGGACAGGACCGCGCCGCCACTCGCCTGGATGCGCAGCATATGGCCGGCGACGTCGGCATCGCCCTGCAGCGCGGCGAAAATATCGTCCAGCATTGCCGCCAGATGGCTTTCATCCTCGACATTGTCGAAATAGATCATGAACTCGTCGCCACCGAAGCGACTGACCTTGACCGTTTCACCGGCGAAGGCCGCAAGCCGTTCGGCAACGGCGAAGATCAACCCGTCACCGACGGGATGGCCGAGCGTATCGTTGACGCTCTTGAAATCGTCGAGGTCGAAGACGGCCAGCCCGCAAAGACGCTCGCGGTCTCCCGCCTCCATGAACTCGCAGACGACCTCGTGGAAATAGGCGCGGTTGGGCAGGCCGGTCAGATTGTCGTAGCGCGCCATGAAACGGATACGCTCTTCCGCCTCCACGCGCTTGGAGACGTCCTCGAATGTGATGACGCCCAGGTCCTGATTGCCTTCCCGCGCCGAGAATTCGTAGTGCTGGCCGTTGGACAACGAAACCAGGACCTTGCGGTCGCGGCCCTCGCGCAGTGCGCGGGTCAACTGGCCTTCGATATAGCGGCAATCCTTCGGTGCGACCAGGCCGCCGGCTGCGCCACGCTGCAGCAGCGAATGGATCGTGCGCCCCAGCAGCGCGTCAGCCGATTTGAATGCCATCAGCCGGGCAGCTTCGGCATTCGCCACCAGCACGCGCCCATCCGGGCCGAGCATCACCAGGCCATGCGACATGGTGTTGAGGGCGCGATTGAAACGCTGCGCAAGCCGGGTGGATTTGTGCTCCTCGCTGATCGCGGTAAACAGCACTGTGCGCACCAGTTCGCCCATTCTGGTGATGAGCATCATGAAGGGCACGATGTAGAGGCCCAGGATGAAGTTGTATAAATCGCCCTTGAGCATCAAACCGGCGGCGATCGGTGCCACAACGGTCAATGTCAGGATAGCCACCATCTTCTTGGAGCCGTAATTGCGCCCCGCAATGGTGATCGTGCCGCCCAGCACCACCGCGATTGCCGCGATCTCGCCAAACAGGTCCGGCACCCAGTAGATGCTGACAAAGGCGAAGAGCCCCACCAGCAGGCCCTGGATAGCGCCGGGTATCAGGTAATAGCGCTCCCAGCGGACAGCCGACGCATGATCGGTGATGGCGGCGGGATCGACCTTGCGGATGGTATGGTAGCGGTAAACTCCCGCCGCAAGCATCAACACCGCAAGCAGCAGGTAGACCGGCTCTTCCGTCTTGTGGAAGACCAGAAACCCGATGAGGCCATGGCAAATCGCGCCGATGAGCAGGATGCCGGCGTTGTCGAACAACGACCGAACGAAGCCTACATAGACATCCTCTGGTATCTCGTCGGGTCTGTTTTTCTTCATTGCCTTGCGGTACCGCGTCGGGCAGTCCTCGCATATTGCGATTAAAAAACCCTTAGGAACCGCGGCAGAGCGCTATTCCGCGGCATGCAGCAGCGGCGGTCGGCCAACCCCCTGGAGGCGTTGGAGCAGCCGGTTGCGTTCTCCGGCCGCCTTGGTCGCGTTCGCCTGCTTGACGTGACCATAGCCCCTCACCAGTGCCGGCACCGAGGCAAGTGCGGCCGCAGCTTCGAGAGTGTCCGGGCTAAGGGAATCCGCGATCAGCGACAGGTCCGCCTCATATTGCGCCAGAAGCTCGCGTTCCATGCGCCGCTCCGCGCTGTAGCCGAAGATATCGAGCGCCGACCCGCGCAAACCCTTCAGCGCGGCAAGGAGGCTGAACCCCTTCAGCATCCAAGGCCCGAAGCTCGATTTGCGCGGCTTGCCGTCCTTGCCGCGGCGTCCCAGGATCGGTGGCGCCAGATGGAACTCGAGTCGGTCATAGTCCTGGAACTGCTCGCGCAGCTGCCGCTGGAAGGTGCCGTCGGTGTAAAGCCGCGCGACCTCGTACTCGTCCTTGATCGCCATCAGCTTGAACAGGTTGCGCGCAACAGCTTCCGTTACGACAGTCGAGCCGGGCTGCGCCCTATCCTCCGCCGCCCGCAGCGCCGCGATACGCTCGCTGTAGCGGCGGGCATAGGCCGCGTTCTGATAGGCGGTCAGGAATTCCACCCGCCGCGCGATGATCTCATCCAGCGACTGCGCCACGACCTGCATATCCGATGAGCGGCTCGACCGGCCAACAAGGTCGCCGACGAATTCCGGCTCATGCGCCGCCCGTCGCCCCCAGCGGAAAGCGGCAATGTTCATGGCCACCGCCTGCCCGTTGAGCTCGATGGCCTTTTCGATCGCTTCCGCCGACAACGGCAGGCCACCATGCTGATAGCCGAATCCGAGCATGAACATGTTGGCGCCGAGCGAATTGCCGAACAGCGCGGTCGCCGTGCGCGTCGCGTCAAAGAAATGCGCCTTGCCCTCGCCCGTGGCCTGGCGGATGGCCTTCTTCAAGCGCTCGATAGGCAGGGAAAAATCCGCCGAGCGGGTAAATTCACCCGGCATGATCTCGGCTGTATTGGCGACAAAGATCGTGTGTCCTTCGCGCACCGATGCTAACACCTTCTTGGCGCCTGAAACAACCAGATCGCAGCCGAGAACGAGGTCGGCTTTACCGGCCGAAACCCGGATTGCGTGGATTTCCTCCGGCATCGTGGCGATGCGCACATGGGTGAAGACCGAGCCACCCTTCTGGGCAAGGCCGGCCATATCGATCAAGCCGCAGCCCTTGCCCTCCAGATGCGCGGCCATGCCCAGGATCGCGCCAACGGTGACGACACCGGTACCGCCCACACCGTCGATGATCGACGACCAGCCCTGATCGAGAGGAAACTGGCTAGGCTCCGGCACGCCCGCCAGCGGATCCGATTTCCCGGCAAGGCCCTCGGCCTTGCGAATCTTGGCGCCGTGCACTGTCACGAATGACGGGCAGAAGCCGTTGACGCAGGAAAAATCCTTGTTGCAACTCGACTGGTCGATCCGGCGCTTGCGGCCGAATTCGGTTTCCACCGGCTGCACCGACACGCAGTTCGATTGCACGCCGCAGTCACCGCATCCCTCGCATACCAGCTCGTTGATGAAGATGCGCTTGTCGGGGTCGGGAAAGGTGCCGCGTTTGCGTCGCCGCCGCTTTTCGGCGGCGCAGGTCTGGTCATAGAGCAGCACCGAAACGCCTTTGACCTCGCGCAGCTCGCGCTGCACCAGGCCGAGTTCGTCGCGGTGATGGATCGTAGCGCCTGCCGGAAACTCCACCCGGCCGGCATATTTGCCCGGCTCGTCGGTCACGACGGCGATGCGTTCCACGCCCTCCGCCCGCACCTGTCTTGCGATCATGTCGACGGTCAGATTGCCCTCGTGCGGCTGGCCACCGGTCATCGCCACAGCGTCATTGTAGAGGATCTTGTAGGTGATGTTGGCGCTGGACGCCAAGGCGAAGCGCAGCGCCAACACACCGGAATGGTTATAGGTACCGTCACCGAGATTCTGGAAGATGTGGTCGCGCTTCGAAAATGGCGCCTGGCCGACCCACTGCGCCCCCTCCCCGCCCATGGCGGTGAAGCCCACCGTCGAGCGGTCCATCCACAGCGCCATGAAATGGCAGCCGATGCCAGCGGCCGCAAGCGAACCTTCCGGCACCTTGGTCGAGGAATTGTGCGGGCAGCCCGAACAGAAAAACGGCGTGCGCGAACCTACATCGACCGTATCGGCGAGCATCGCCTGGAACTGGCGCAGGCGGCTGACATTGGCGGCAATGTCCTGCGCAGGCCCGATAGTCCGCAAGATGCGTTCGCCGAGCGCAATGGCGATGTCGTTGGGATCGAGTGCGCCCTTGGCCGGAAACAGCCAGCCGCCGCGCTCATCCTTCTTGCCCACGATCGCCGGCTGGTTGGCGGTGCCATAGAGCGCCTCGCGCAATTGCACTTCGATCAGCGAGCGCTTCTCCTCCACCACCACAACCGTTTCCAGCCCGCGCACGAACCCGGCGACGTGCTCGAAATCGAGCGGCCACGGGCAGCCCACCTTGAACAGCCGCACGCCGATCTCATTGGCGCGCTTTTCATCGATGCCGATGTCGTCGAGCGCCTGCCGCACGTCCAGATAGCTCTTGCCGACGGTAATGATGCCGATCCTGGCATTCACGCCGCCCGAATAGATCATCCGATTGAGGTTGTTGACGCGGATGAAGGCGGCAGCGGCGGCACGCTTGTATTCGTGCAGCCGTGCTTCCTGGCCGAGCTGGTCGAGTTCGTTGCGGATGTTGAGGCCGCCCGGAGGCATGTCGAATTCCGGCAGCACGATGTTCAGCCGGTCGAGCGAAGCATCGACCGATGCGGTCGATTCGATATTGTCCTTCACGCATTTGACCGCGGCCCAGGTACCAGAAAAGCGCGACATAGCGTAGCCGTAAAGCCCGTAGTCGATCAGTTCCTGCACCCCGGCCGGGTTGAGGATCGGCATCATCGTATCGACGAACAGAAATTCGGTCGCATGCGCATTGGTGGAGGATTCGGCCGTGTGGTCGTCCCCCATCAGAGCCAACACACCGCCATGTTTCGACGAGCCGGCAAGATTGGCGTGGCGGAACACGTCGCCCGAGCGATCCACGCCCGGCCCCTTGCCGTACCAAACAGAGAACACGCCGTCATACTTGCCTTCGCCCAGCAATTCGGCCTGTTGCGAGCCCCAGCAGGCGGTAGCCGCCAGTTCCTCGTTGAGCCCGGGCTGGAAGACGATATCGGCGGCCGCAAGCTGTTCCTTTGCCTTCCACAATTGCTGGTCAAGGCCGCCAAGGGGAGAGCCGCGATAGCCGGAAACGAAGCCGGCCGTGTTCAGGCCAGCCCGCCGGTCGCGCTCGCGCTGCATCAACAGCATACGCACGACAGCCTGCGCACCGGAAAGAAAGACGCGCTCCTTGCCAAGATCGAATTTGTCGGAGAGCGCGACGTCATGAAGGGTCATCAGGTATTTCCTTTGCGGAAGCAGCCAGGCGATTCGGCCACCAACGTCGGAACAGGCAGACTAGTGCCATTCACACCTATACGAAAGCGTCCTGCCGAATGGAGATCCGGGAAGCTCCGAGCCATCCGAAGTCACCTGATAAAGTGCGGATTTGCGCCGTCGCAACCCCTTTCTGGAAGCCGTTACAACTTTGGTTGTAGCGCGAATCCGCACCGTTGATTTTCAATCACTGTTGGCATAGCCGTGCCTGCGATCTGTGCCATCCCGTGTTGACGCAGCCCCACCTCTGGGCATACCCATTTTGAAAAATGGCCGGCACACGGGAACAACCGGCATCCAAACAGGGAGGAATTCGCATGGCAGGGCTCATCGCTCTATCCAGTGCCATCGACCGTTTCAATTCATTCATAGGCAGATGGATCGCCTGGCTGATCCTGGCCGCCGTCCTGGTCAGCGCCGGCAACGCCGTCATCCGCAAGATCTTCAGCATGTCCTCCAATGCCTGGCTGGAACTGCAATGGTATCTGTTCGGCGCGGCCTTCCTGCTCGCCGCCGCCTATACCCTGCGCGACAACGAGCACATCCGGGTCGACATCCTCTACGGCATGTTCTCGCGCCGCACCCAGCACCTGATCGATCTTTTCGGTCATGTCTTCTTCCTGATGCCCTTCACCCTGCTGATGATGTTCTACCTGTTCCCCTATGTCAGCCTGTCCTACCGGTCCGGCGAGATGTCGACCAATGCCGGCGGCCTCATCCTGTGGCCGGCCAAATCGCTGCTGCTGATCAGTTTCATCATGCTCGTCGTCCAGGGCGTATCCGAGATCATCAAGAAGATCGCGATATTGCGTGGCGACATGGACGATCCCAACCCGTTCATATCCTCACATGAAATGGCCGAAGTGGAAGCCGAGGCTCTCGCCAAGGAGATCCGCCAGTGATCCATCTCATCGCTGAGAACATGGCCCCGATCATGTTCTGCTCGCTGGTCGTGTTCTTGCTGCTCGGCTATCCCGTCGCCTTCTCGCTTGCCGCCAACGGCCTGCTGTTCTTCTTCATCGGCGTCGAACTGGCACCGTTTTCTGGCAATGCCATCAACCTGTCCTGGCCGCTTCTCTACGCGATGCCCGAGCGCCTCTGGGGCGTCATGTCCAACGAGACGCTGCTGGCTATCCCCTTCTTCACCTTCATGGGTATCGTGCTGGAACGTTCCGGCATGGCCGAGGACCTGCTCGACACGATCGGCCAGTTGTTTGGCCCGATCCGCGGCGGCCTTGCCTATGCAGTGATCTTCGTCGGCGCGCTACTTGCCGCCACCACCGGCGTCGTGGCGGCTTCCGTCATTGCCATGGGCCTGATCTCGCTGCCGATCATGCTGCGCTATGGCTACGACCGGCGCGTGGCATCGGGCGTGATCGCGGCTTCCGGCACGCTGGCGCAGATCATCCCACCCTCGCTGGTGCTGATCGTCCTGGCCGACCAGTTGGGCCGTTCCGTCGGCGATATGTATGCCGGCGCGCTCATTCCCGGCCTGTTCCTGACCGGGCTTTACGCGCTCTACATCCTGGCAATGTCGATCTTCAAGCCAGCGTCCATGCCGGCGCTGCCGCTGGAGGCACGCACGCTGGGCCACGGCGTCACCTCGTTGATCGTCGCATTGGCCGTGGCGAGCGCCATTGCGTATACCGCGCATGTGCTGCTCACCCCTTCGGTCGGCGTCAATGCCGACATCTGGGGCGCAACCGTCGGTGTGGCCGCCATCTACACCTTCACCATCATCGATCGCGGCCTGAAGTTCGGCATCATGTCGCGACTCGCCCAGCAGGTCATCATCGTGCTGATCCCACCGCTGGCGCTGATCTTCCTGGTGCTGGGCACGATCTTCCTCGGCATCGCCACCCCCACCGAGGGCGGCGCCATGGGCGCGGTCGGAGCACTGGTGATGGCGGCAGCCAAGGGGCGCCTGACCTTCGAGGTCACGCGTTCGGCGCTGATCGCCACCACCAAGCTTTCCTCCTTCGTGATGTTCATCCTGATCGGCGCGCGCGTCTTTTCGCTGACCTTCTACGGCGTCAACGGCCATCTCTGGGTCGAGCATCTGCTGACTTCGCTCCCGGGCGGAGCGACCGGCTTCCTCATCGTCGTCAATATCCTCGTCTTCTTCCTCGCCTTCTTCCTCGATTTCTTCGAACTGGCCTTCATCATCGTGCCGCTGCTGGCACCGGCTGCCGAAATCCTCGGCATCGACCTGATCTGGTTCGGCGTGCTGCTGGGCGTCAACATGCAGACGAGCTTCATGCACCCGCCATTCGGCTTTGCCCTGTTCTACCTGCGCTCGGTTGCGGCCAGGGTGCCTTATATCGACAAGGTCATCGGCAAGAAGATCGAGCCGGTCACGACGGGCCAGATCTATTGGGGCGCCGTGCCTTTCGTGCTGATCCAGGTGCTCATGGTGGGCATCCTGATCTTCTTCCCGCAGATGGTGATGCACTACAAGGGCAAGGTGGTTGATCCATCGACCATCGAGATCCAGATTCCGCAATTGCCGGGGCTGGGCTCGCCCTTCGGCGCGCCCACACCGGAACCGGGCAATGGGACCGCACCCGCAAATCCCGCGCCACAGCCGGGAAACAACAACAATCTCTCCGCCCCGCCCAGCTTCAACTGACGTGCGGCGATAGTGGGCCGACGCTCGACGCCGGCCTTTTCCAGCCAACAAAAAACCCCGGAGGCCATGCCTCCGGGGTTTTTTCTCGTCAGCGTTTCAATCAGATCAGAGCTTGTTGTTGCGCTGCTGGATCATCATGAAGGTGTCGTAATTATATTCGCCGATCTGCGCCCACAGGAAGTGTTCCTTGCGGAAGGCCTTGATGGAATCCCAGATCTTCTTGAACGGCTCGTTGGTGGCTTCCATTTCGGCATAGACTTCATTGGACGCATCGAAGCAGGCCGACAAGATTTCCTGGCTGAAGGGCCGCAACTGGGCGCCGTTGGCCACCAGCGACTTGATCGCGGTGGGGTTCAGATAATCGTATTTCTGCAGCATGTTGGCGTCGGTCGCCTGGGCCGCAACCTTCAGCAGCGCCTTGTATCCGGCCGGCAGTTCTTCCCATTTCGCCTTATTGAACATGAAATGGACGGTCGGACCGCCTTCCCACCAGCCCGGAAAGTAGTAGTAGGGCGCGACCTTCTGGAAGCCGAGTTTCTCGTCGTCATAGGGGCCGACCCACTCGGCCGCGTCGAGCGTGCCCTTCTCCAGCGCCGGATAGATGTCGCCGCCGGCAAGCTGCTGCGGTACCACGCCCAGTTTCTCCAGCACCTTGCCGGCAAAACCGCCGACGCGGAACTTGAGGCCCTTGAGGTCGTCGACCGTGTTGATTTCCTTGCGGAACCAGCCGCCCATCTGCACGCCCGTATTGCCGCCGGGCAGGCCGTAGAGACCCTGCTTGTCCAGGAACTCGTTGTAGAGATCGTTGCCGCCGCCCTGATAGAGCCAGGCGTTCATGCCGCGTGCGTTGAGCGCGAACGGAACCGCCGAGCCCAGCGCCCAGGACGGATCCTTGCCCCAGTAATAGTAGCCGACCGTATGGCACATCTCCACCGTACCTGCGGCCGTCGCGTCAGCTGCCTGCAAGCCCGGCACCAGTTCGCCGCCGGCGAAGGGCTGGATGGTGAAATTGCCATCCGTCGCCTCCGAGACATATTTGGCCAGCGTATCGGCACCGCCATAGATCGTATCGAGCGATTTCGGGAAGGACGAAGCGAGCCGCCAAGTGATTTTCGGGTTGGATTGGGCGATCGCCGGCGCGGCCAGCGTCGTGGCCGCGACGGCCCCGGCTCCGGCCAGCCCGGCCTTGCTGATGAATGAACGGCGATCCATGAAATTCCTCCCTCTCGGATCAGAACGGAGCCAGACAGCATTGAAAAATCTGGCTTTCCAGCGTTAACACCGGCGAAACAATACACGCCCGCAAACTCAAGTCCAGCGCTGAGCGGCCAAACGAAGCATGTTCCATGGCCTAAAAAACGCCGCTTCCTGCATGCTTAAAACTATAGTCTAAGCGCATGTAACGACGCGTCCGAAACTCTGTTGGAAAGCGATCGGAACATCGCCTATTTTAGCAGGAACAGACCTCGCAGAACTTGAAAGCACCGCAATGCTCCAGCCGCTTGTCGCCGTTTCGACGGATGTCAAACAGTTCGAAAACTACACATGGCACGCCGCACCGAATCAATATCTCGAGGCGGCAATCGTCGGCTCGGGCGTGTTTCCGGTGCTCGTTCCCAATTTCGGCGACCGGCTCGATCTCGACCAGCTTCTGGCGTCCGTCGACGGCGTCATGGTCACCGGTTCGAAGTCCAACGTCCACCCCTCGCTTTACGGCGGCGATGCCAGCGAGGCCAACGGCCCTTATGACCCCGATCGGGACGCCACGACGCTGCCGCTCATCCGCAAGGCGATCGAGCATGGCGTGCCGCTGCTTGCGATCTGCCGCGGCATCCAGGAAATGAATGTGGCGCTCGGCGGCACGCTTGCCACCGAAATCCACGAGCGCGAAGGCGCACTCGACCACCGCGCGCCGGTCAGCGACGATCAGGATGAGCGCTTCTCGATCCGCCAGCCCGTTTCAATCAAGCCGGGCACATGCCTTGCCGGCATCTTCGGCACCGGCGAAGTCATGGTCAATTCGGTGCACCGTCAGGGCATCGGCAAGCTCGGCTCGAAATTGCAGGTCGAGGCGGTCGCCGAGGATGGCACCGTGGAGGCCGTATCGGTCAAGGGCGCGCGCGCCTTCGCCGTCGGCGTGCAATGGCATCCGGAATATTGGGTGAAGACCGACAGCGTGTCGGCGCGCATCTTCTCGGCCTTCGGCGATGCCGTACGGCTCCACGCGGCAGCGAAATCGGCCGCGCGCAACGCTGCCGAGTAAAGTCACTCGATAGTCGCAAGCGAGATCAGCGGCGCCTGCGGCTGGACAGATTCGAAGGCAATGCCGTCGCCCACGGCAAAGGTGACGATCGGGTCGATGCCGTTCTCGGTGAAGATCACCGAACCGTCGGCTTCCTCCTGCCAGAATTTCGCCCGCGCCATCGCCGGCAGTATCTGCCTGCACTCCGGATCGAGAACGAGTTGCGACCGGCCCTGCGAAACCGGGCCATGCCGGGTGACGGCGCAGGAGGACTCATCGCCATTGGCGGTCAGCCGGAACGTCTCATCCCAAGCGTCCTGCCCTATCCCGGCAGCCACCGAAGCATCGGCGGCCTGATCGCCGCTTTTCCCAGCCAGGAACCATGCGCCCGCGACGAGTGCTGTCGCGATCATTACGCTTCGCCCAAGTCCCATGCCCGATCTCCCGCCTGATTTGCCGACGAAGGAGATCATTAACCCTCATTGTTAAGGGCGCGTTAAGCATAGCCATCGAGTGAAGCCAGCTATCGCTGGCCAGCCACGACCTTGGCGGTTTCGCCAACCGGCGTCAGCGCCTTTCCCTGCGAGAACCATGCCACCAGATTGTCGGCCACCAGATCGGCCATGGCGTTTCTGGTGTGCACCGAGGCCGAGGCGACATGCGGCAGCAAAACCGCATTGGGCAGGTCGATGAGGCCGGGCGGAACATTCGGCTCGTCGGGAAACACGTCGAGCCCGGCCGCCCTGATCGTGCCGTCGCTCAGCGCCTGCACCAGAGCATCATGATCGACCGTGCTGCCACGACCGACATTGATCAGAACGCCATCGGCCCCGAGGGCTGAAAGCACGGAAGCATCGATCACGTTTTGCGTCGCCGCACCACCCGGCACCACGCAAATCAGCGTATCGACATTGGCGGCAAGCTCCAGCAGCGTCCCGTAATAGGGATAGGCGACGCCTTCTGCCCGGCGCCGGTTGTGATAGGCAATCGACAAGCCGAATGCCTCCAGCCGCCGCGCAATCGCAAGCCCGATGCGGCCGAGGCCGAAAATGCCGACCTTGCGCCCGCGCAAGGTCGCGGGCGTCAGCGGATAACCGCCCTCGCGCTGCCAGCGCCCGGTACGCAACCATGTCTCCGCGCGTGGAAGCTCCCTTACCGTGTTGATCAGAAGCCCGACCGCGGTGTCGGCCACTTCCTCGGTCAGCACGTCGGGCGTGTTGGTGACCATCACGCCCTTTGCCCCGGCATGACGTGCATCGATGGAATCATAGCCGACACCAAAGGCCGAGATGATCTCCAGCTTCGGCAGCGCGTCGATGAAGGCCGGCCCCATCGGCTCCAGGAAGCCAGCGGTGGCGATGCCGCGCACGTCGCGCCGGATCTCATCGGTCAGCAGTTCGGGGTCCACCCGCTCGATCCGGATCATGCGGAAGGCTTTGTCGACCCGCTCCACCGCACGCGGGTGGAGCCGGCCCGGAACCAGGATCGTGAGGGGAGAATTCTTGTCGCTCATGCTCTCTCCACTGGCCGGCCCGTTGATTGGCGCACATGAAGCTCCGGCCGGATCAGCTCCTGCGACGGCCGTACCGCCTGCCCGTTCAGCTTGTCGAGCAGGGCGCTGGCCGCGCGCCGGCCGACTTCGCGCTGGCCGTTCCACACAGTGGTCAGCGCCGGCGTGGCGATGGCCGCCTCCTCCAGATCATCATAGCCGGTGACCGAAATGTCCACGCCCGGCACCAGCCCGGCGCGGGCGATGCCATTCATCAGGCCGATGGCGACCAGATCGTTCCAGCAGACGGCGGCGGTCGGCTTATCCTTGAGCGCGAGGAATTGTCCTGCCGCCTCGAAGCCTGCCTGCTTTGTGCGCGGCCCGGGAATGCGCCATGACGGCCTCACTTCCAGCCCGGCCTTTTCCATCGCCGTCACATAGCCCTGATAGCGGTCGCGCCCGGTCGAGGTCTGGTTGGTGCCGCCGATCATCGCGATGCGCTTGTGGCCAAGTGAGATCAGGTGATTGGTGGCAAGGCCCGTGCCATAGGCGTCGTCGCCGCGAAACACCGGCACATTTGCCCCTTCCACCGTGCGCGCGATCAGCACCGCCGGCAGGCCGTTGCCTTCGGCCATGATGATGTCTTCGGCTGGCGTGCCGATTGCCGGCGACATGATCACGCCGTCGGCGCCGAGTTGCAGCAGCGTGTCGATGAAGGTGCGCTGCTTTTCGAGCTGGTCGTAATGATTGGAAAGGATGAAGGTTTGCCGGCTGCGGTCGAGTTCGCTTTCGATCGAGCGCAGGATTTCGGCAAAGAACGGGTTCATGATGTCATGGACGACCACGCCCACGATACCGGAACGCGACGTCCGCAAGCTGGCTGCCCGACGATTGTAGATATAGCCGATGGCGCGGGCATGTTCCTTGATGCGATCGCGGGTGGTGCCCGCTACAAGCGGGCTGTCGCGCAGCGCCAGCGACACTGTGGCCGTCGAGACACCCAGCGCATCGGCAATGGTCGAAAGCTTGATCTTCTGTGCCAGAGCGCCCTCCACGGCCCGTCGATTTAAATTTTTTTAAATCGGCTTATGCCATCGAACGCAGGGGAATCAAAGCCTTTTTGCCAGTTGCTCTTCCTCGGCATTGGGCAGGCTCCGGTTTTTCAGCCGCAGCCTGTGCTCGCGATGGACGATATAGAGCCCGCTGGCCACGATGATGCCGGCACCTAGCAGGGTCCAGCCGTCGGGAAACTGTCTGAACACCACATAGCCGAAGCCGATCATCCATACCATCTGCAGATAGGGATAGGGCGCGAGCGCCGTTGCAGTTGCCTGCCGATAGGCCTTGATCAACAACCAGTGGCCGAAGCCCCCGAAGAAGCCGAGCAACAGCAGCAAGGCCCAATGCAGGGCCGAGGGCGGCATGGTGGCGGTATAGGGCACCACCGGCAGCATCAGCAAAGCCGGGGCAAGGGCCGAATAGAAGATCAGGCTTTCAGCCGTTTCGCTGGAGCTCATGTGCCGGGTCATGATGACGTAGAGGCAATAGCTCACCATCGCCGCCAAAGCGTGAATATGGCCGATCTGCAAGGTCGAGGCGCCCGGCCGAGTGATGACGAGGACGCCGATGAACCCGACGACGATCGCCAGCCACCGGCGCCATCCGGCCCATTCGCCGAGCAGCGGACCGGCCAGGGCCGTGATGACCATCGGCGCGAAGAAATAGATCGAGGTCGTTTCCGCCAGTTGCAGAGTCCTCAACGCCTCGAAATTGAAATAGGTCGAACCGAACAGGAAAAGGCCACGCAGCAATTGGCGCGGCAGGCTGGCGACCTTGAACATCGCCGGATTGCTCCAGCTCCTGAACAGGATCAGCACGAGCACGGCATGGCTGGTGAAGCGGGCCCAGGAGAGGAACCGCGCATCCATGCCCGACAGCACCAGATATTTCGCACTGGTGTCTAGGCAGGAAAACAGCATGCCCGAGGCGAACACCATCAGGATCGCCGAAGCCGGCGTCGCGGTTTCGGAGGGGGAAGAAGTTACGTTCACGATTGGCCAACCGGTCCGGTGATTTGGTCAGCCGGTTGTCGGCCACCCATCCGGCACAGGCAAGCCGGAAAACGCTGGTCCAGGGACAAATTGTGCCGCCGGTGTGTCGAAAAACCCTGCCTATTCCTGTGGCTCGGCCTCGTCCTCGACTTCCACCATCGCCGAGCCCGAGAGATTGGCTTCGATCCGCGAAAGCAGTTTCGCCAGCGCCTTCTGCTCTTTCTTGTCCAGGCCGCGAAAGGCGAGTTTCTCGGTCTTGCGCACCGATTTCTCGATGGCCCGGATCGTTTCGCGTCCGGTTTCGCTGAGGAAGATATGCGCCTGGCGCGCATCCGCCTCCGACGCGCGCTTGTCGAGAAATCCCTGCGCCTGCAAGCGGTTTATGGTCTTGGTGATCGTCGGCGGCCGCACGCCGAGCCGGGCTGCCAACTGTCCCGGAGTCTGGCCGTTCTCCGCATCGAGCGCCAGCATAATCTGGTCCTGCCCGGCATAAAAACCATGCGCCAGAAGGCGCGCCGCCAATGCCGTGCGCGACAGCCTTGCCGCCGATTGCAGCCGGCTCATGGTCGCACTTCTGTCTGCCTTGGCCATCGCCCATTCAACTCCTGGCCGCACCGAACCCTCGGCGCAGAATAGTTTCAGCAGTACCTATGGCAAATGAAATCGCCCTTGGCCCCGCGCGGCGCAGTCATGCCAGATGGATATTTCATTTAGATGACAAACTAAAATCCTATCCTGGGGCCGTAGCGCGGATACCGTCATTGCCGCGTGCAAAACGGGATTTGCCGTCCTATATGGAGGCAACCATTTCCCATTCGAGGCGCATCATGAGCGACGCACAAACGCAAATTCCGGTAACTGTGCTGACCGGCTATCTCGGCTCCGGCAAGACGACGCTGCTGAACCGCATCCTCTCGGAAAACCACGGCAAGCGCTATGCCGTCATCGTCAACGAATTCGGCGAGATCGGCATCGACAACGATCTGATCGTGGAATCCGACGAGGAAATCTACGAGATGAACAATGGCTGCGTGTGCTGCACGGTGCGCGGCGACCTGATCCGTGTGGTCGAGGGCCTGATGCGCCGCCCCGGCCGCTTCGACGCCATCGTGGTGGAGACGACCGGCCTTGCCGATCCCGTACCGGTGGCGCAGACCTTCTTCATGGACGACGACGTGCGTTCCAAGACCAAGCTCGACGCCGTGGTTGCGCTCGTCGACGCCAAGCATCTGCCGCTGCGCCTGAAAGACAGCCGCGAGGCGGAAGACCAGATCGCCTTCGCCGATGTCGTGCTGCTCAACAAGACCGATCTGGTGACGCCGGAAGAATTGCGCGAGGTCGAGGCGACCATCCGCGCCATCAATCCCTCCGCCACCATCCATCATACCACCCGCGCCGGTGTGAAGCTCGACGAGGTGCTGGATCGCGGCGCCTTCGATCTTTCCCGCGCGCTGGAGAACGACCCGCATTTCCTCGAAGCACATGATCACGACCATGACCATGAATGCGGCCCCGATTGCGACCATGATCACCACCACCATGATCACGACCACGACCATTATCATCACCATGACCATGGCGAGGCTTCCGCGATCCATGACGTGACGGTGCAGTCGGTATCGCTGCGCGGCGCGGAAATGGACCCGAAGAAATTCTTCCCCTGGATCGAGAAGATCGCCCAGCTCGAAGGGCCGAACATCCTGCGCCTCAAGGGCATCATCGCCTTCAAGGACGATCCGGAGCGCTATGTCGTGCAGGGCGTGCACATGATCATCGAG
>JBARWP010000168.1:0-13982 GCA_049646905.1 Pseudaminobacter sp.
ATTTTCCACCATCTGGACATTGTCGGCCTCGAACAGGCCGAACGGCGCCTTGAAGTAGATGCCGGGTTCGCTCTTGACGTCGACGATCTCGCCGAAGCGCAGGATGATCGCCTGCTGCTTGGCGTTCACCACGAATACCGACGAATAGAGGAGGAACAGCAGGGCAATGACGATGAAGCCGATGAGGGGAAGCCGGTTAGCCATCAGTTGTTTCCTCCGGCATTGCTTACGCTGGGCGCCGTGGGATTGGCAGGTGCCGCAGGCGCTGTAGTCGCGCGTTTTTGCAGTTCAGGCAGCGGCAGATAAGGCACAACGCCCTGCCCGTTGCCCTGCCCGACGATCACCTTGTTCGATCCCTGGAGCACCCGCTCCATGGTTTCCAGGAACAGCCGCTCACGCGTCACATCGGGGGCCTTGGCATATTCCTCATAGACGGAGATGAAGCGCTGCGCTTCACCTTCCGCCTCCTGGACGACGCGGTTCTTGTAGGCGGCCGCCTCTTCGCGGATCTGGGCTGCCTCGCCTCGTGCCTGGCCGAGCTTCTGGTTGGAATACTGGTTCGATTCCTCGACGAAGCGATCCTCGTCCTGTTCGGCGCGCTGCACCTCGGAGAACGCATCGGCGACTTCGCGCGGCGGCGAAGCGTCCTCGATCGAGATCGCGTTGACAGTCAGGCCGGAGCCATATTCATCGAGCGAGGTCTGGATGATTCCGCGCACGGCGTCGGCAATGCCCTGCCGATCGTCGCGGAAGATGTCTTGCGCCGGGCGGCGGCCGACAGCCTCACGCATGGCGCTTTCGGCCACTTGGCGCAGCATCTCATCCGGACTGGAGACATTGAAGAGATAGGCGGTCGGGTCGGAAACCTGGAACGCCACGGAGAACTGGACATTGACGATGTTCTGGTCGCCCGAAAGCATCAGGCCGGAATCGCTCGTCTCCCGCGTGCCCGAACCGATATTGATCAGCTTTTCGGCCGTGCTTGCCCGCTCGACCGTTTCCACCGGCCACCAATGGAAATGCAGGCCAGGCTGGGACAATTCGCTTTTCGGCTCGCCGAAGCGCAATTCGACCGCCACCTCGTCCGGTTGGACGGTATAGATTGACTGGAATGCCCAGAAGACGAGAATCGCAACGGCGATCAGCCCGAAAAGCGCGGGGTTGCCTGCACCGCCGCCGGGAAGAATGTCTTTCAGCCGGTCCTGGCCGCGCCTGATAATGTCTTCCAGGTCAGGCGGAGTTCCCTGCGGGCCGACAGGGCCACGCGGCCCCTGCCCCCACGGTCCACCGCCATTGCCGCCGCCACCCCATGGACCGCCGCCTCCGCTCTGATTTTTCCAGGGCATGAATGTCCTTCCAGTCAGTTCTTGACGCACGGCCCGCTACCGCACGCACGATCGTGTCTCTTCTATAGGGACGCCAAGACCGGCTTTCAACGTAATCGCTGTTTGCGCAGCCTTTTTTCGCCAATCTGGGCGACCTACACCTCAATGCACGTCCGCGTACCGTTCGTAAACCGTATAGCGTGTCGCATGGCTGTCCTTCTCGCCCGGCGGCACATCGCTGGCGTGGACCTCGCGCCACACCGCAGGGTCTATCGGCGGAAAGCGCGTATCGCCATCGACCTTAGCCAGCACATGGGTGACATAGAGCCGGTCGGCGAGCGGCAGCGCCTGTCGATAGATCTCTCCACCGCCGATGACACAGATTTCATCGGCATCCGCCATGCACCGCGCCCGCACGGTCCCAAGGGTGATCGCCTCATCAAGCGAGCCGGCAACCTCCGCGCCTTCTGCCCGGAAACCCTGATCACGTGTCACCACGATATTCAGCCGGCCGGGCAGTGGGCGACCGATGCTCTCCCAGGTCTTGCGACCCATGATGATCGGCTTGCCCATCGTATCGGCCTTGAAACGCTTGAGGTCGCTGGAGAGGCGCCACGGCAGGCCACCATCGCGCCCGATCACGCCGTTTTCGGCAATCGCCACCAGAATTGCCAGTCGCATCGCTCTCACGCTCTCCCCGCAATCTCGATATGCATCAACGCTTCCCGCCTGTATCGGCCGGCGGCGAGTAGCGCAGTAGTAATTGCCAGACCGCATAGCAGGCGGCCGCGGAAGCGACGAGCGCCCAGATCCGCTCGCCGGCGGCGATCTCCACTCCGGCCCAGGCAATGCACACCGCAACCACTGCGATGCGGCGCCACAACGGACGGAAAAACGGGTGTTCATTGTCCTTGGTCACTGTGCCTCCGGCTCAAGCCGCCCTTCACTCAAACGGCGATAGGCGCGCGGATATTGGCGTCGGCGACATAATTCTCCAGCCGGAAATCCTCGTAGCGGAACGCAAACAGGTCGGTGACGGCCGGGTTGATCCACATCGTCGGCAGCTTCTTGGGTGCGCGCTGCAGCTGCTCGCGCGCCTGGTCGAAATGATTGGCGTAAAGATGCGCATCGCCGAGCGTATGGATGAACTCACCGGGTTTCAGCCCGGTAACCTGCGCCACCATCATCGTCAGCAGTGCATAGGAGGCGATATTGAAGGGCACACCGAGGAAAATATCGGCCGAGCGCTGATAGAGCTGGCAGGAAAGCCGGCCGTCCGCCACATAGAACTGGAACAGGCAGTGGCAGGGCGGCAGCGCCATCGCCTCGACCTCGGCCGGGTTCCAGGCCGAGACGACCAGCCGACGCGAATACGGATTCCTGCGCAACTCATGCAGCAGGTTGGCGATCTGGTCGATCTCGCCGCCGCCGGGAGCCGGCCATGACCGCCACTGCTTGCCATAGACGGGACCGAGGTCGCCATTCTCGTCGGCCCACTCGTCCCAAATGGTAACACCGTTCTCGTTCAGGTAGCGGATATTGGTATCGCCGGCCAGGAACCACAACAGTTCGTGGATGATCGATTTCAGATGCAGTTTCTTGGTCGTGGTGACAGGAAATCCCTCGGAAAGGTCGAACCGCATCTGATAGCCGAAGACCGAGCGCGTTCCCGTGCCGGTACGATCACCGCGATCCGTACCGGTTTCAAGGACATGGCTGAGGAGGTCGAGATATTGGCGCATCGCTCCGCATCGATTCGGGAAATACAATGCCGATCATAGCCGAAGCCCGGCTATGCGCCTATGCATATCGGAGCCCCCGATGCCTTCGTGTTATACGGCGGCGGTTCAAATATCGTCAGAGAGCGCCGAGCTTGCCCAGTTCCTTGGCGGTCAGATAGTAAAACGTCACGCGGCTCTTGGTGTTGTCGGCCGACATCGCCTTGCAGGTCTTTTCGATTGCCGCATCCGCCTTCGCGCCATCGGACACGCCAAGCTTCTTGGCGATCCAGTTTGTCTTCACGCGGTCGAGTTCCTTGGTATCGGTGCATGAAACCAGCGATGAATCGCGGTTGCGCAGCGCAATGCCGAGATGCCTGACGATCTTGTTGACCACCTCGGCGTCAGCGCCGGCATCGTATTTCTTCACGTCTGCAATATAGTCGGCCATGAAAATTCCCCTCGTAGAATAGGACTTCGCAAAGCGAGGAGCCGCGACTCACGATCGGTGCACTGCCCCGACGATCCTCACCGTGGCGAACCTTCGGTTGTAGATATACAACCTGTCAAGCCTGAGCATTGTTTGATCGCCATCAGCCCTTTCATTCACCGCGTTATCACCCTATATTCCGGGGGGTCAGCTTGACTGACTATGGCGATAAATGGGCGATGCAATAAGCCGTTCGGACCCGGGGGCGGTACCCGGCGCCTCCACCAAAAACTGCTGCTCACAGTGCTCTGGAGCGGTTTTTGCTGGGGGCGAAACAGGATCGACGAAGGTGTAAAGATCGTACTTTTGCCCGGCATTGTACCACCGTTATCGGGCTAACTCAGTAGTTGCAAACGACAACTATGCGGAAGCACGTCTCGCCGCTTAATGCGGTGCGATAGCTTCAAATTAAGTCCTAGCGGTTCGCACCTCTAGGCGGGGTTCGGAGGTACCTGGCAACAGAAACCTCCACTTCCCTCCCTTCTCTCCTCTTTCCATGCAACTGACGCCCGCCGCATGCGTGCACGGCGTCGAACGCCAGCTAAATTGCCATGCAATCCGATTCCGATCGCTTTTTTGTGGTCACCGGCGGCCCCGGCTCCGGCAAGACCACCTTGATCACGGCACTGAGCGCAGCCGGTTTTTGCTCCACGGTCGAGGCTGGCCGCGCCGTCATCCGGCATCAGGCTGCCATTAATGGCCCTGCCCTGCCATGGAACGACCCGGCCTTGTTTGCTGAACTGATGCTGTGCTGGGAAATGCGCTCGCACGCAATGGCGTCGGGCGAGACCGGACCCGTATTCTTCGACCGCGGCCTGCCGGACATCGCTGGCTATCTGCGCCTGAGCGGATTACCCGTTCCCGCTCATGTCGAAACCGCTGCCAAGACCATGCGCTACAACCGCCGGGTCTTCATCCTTCCGCCATGGCCGGAGATTTTCAGCCAGGATGGTGAGCGCAGGCAGGATTTCCGTGAAGCCGAGCGCACCTATGAAGCGATGATCGATGCCTACACCACCTACGGCTACGATCTGGTCACAGTGCCTCGCCTGCCTGTCGAGGAACGGCGGCAATTCGTGCTCGATGCCGCCGGACTGTCGCCCAAAACCGGTCTCGAATGACCACGCTTAAACGCATTGCCGCACTGCAACATTCGTCGTCGACATCGCATGGAAACGCTATATGCGGTTTACGGCGGCTCCAAGCTTGATTACAGCTATGCAGTCGATTCACGAGAACCATTTCAGCACATGGCCGAGGACCATATCCGGTACGATATTCTTGCCCAGGAGGCTTTGCGCGGGGTCATGCGCAAGGTTCTGGCGGAAGTCGCGCGCACGGGTCTGCCCGGCAACCATCACTTCTTCATCACCTTCCTGACCGGGGCGCCGGGCGTGCGCATTTCAAGCCGCCTGCGCGAGCGTTACCCGGAGCAGATGACGATCGTCATCCAGTTCCAGTACTGGGATCTCAAGGTCAACGACAGCGGCTTCGAGATCGGCCTGTCCTTTTCCGACGTGCCGGAACGGCTGGAAATCCCCTTCTCGGCGGTACGTGGATTTTACGATCCTTCGGTCAACTTCGAGCTTGAATTCGACGTCAAGACCGATGAGCCGACCGAGCATGCCGAGGAGCCGGCAAAGCTCGCTTCGCCACCAGCAGCAATCCAGCCCGGCAGCCAGAGCGAACCAAAGAAAAAGGCCAAGGAACCAGCCAAGGACGGCGAGGCTGAAGCGGCTCCCTCGAAGGGCGCCGACGTGGTTTCGCTCGACGCCTTCCGTAAGAAATAGACCGGGTCAAGGCTGCCGGCGCGCAGGCACGACGCTTCTGGAATTGTCCCGGAATAACAAAGTGTTGGCCCTATTTCCGGAATCAGGTTCTGAGCAATGTCCAACATCATCAACCTGCGCCTTGCCCGTAAACGCAAAGCCCGCACCGACAAGGAGCAGGCAGCCGAGCAGAACCGTGTCCTTTTCGGCCGTTCCAAGGCTGAAAAGGTCGAGGCGCAAAAACGCGCTGAATGCGAGGCCCGCTTGCTGGACGGCCATAGACGCGACCGCGCCGACGAAGGCGATGACGGATGAGCCTCGTGCGCAAACGCTCCGTGACGATCCGCGGACACCGCACCAGCTACTCGCTCGAAAAACCTTTCTTTGACGACCTCGTATCGATTGCCGCACAGCGCAGCATGACACTGGCCGCCCTGGTGGCCGAGATCGATGAAAATCGCCCACGGGAGGCCAATTTGTCGTCGGCGCTCCGGCTTTACGTGCTGGAATGGGCAAAACGCCCTGCGCAAAAAAGCGAGTAGACCCGCCGCCGCGCTACTCGCCTTCATGCAGGGACTTGAGGAATTCGTCCACCGAGAATGGATTGAACGGCTTGGGCTCCTGTGTTGCCGCACCCGATCCATCATCGGCCGGTGGCAAGGGCGTCCGCTCGATTTCAGGCGCAGGGCGTGCCGGGGATTCGGAAGAACGGCGTGCCCGCTCCTCGGCAGCCAGCCGCTCGGCCTCCTCACGCTTGCGTGCAGCTTCCCTCTCTTGTGCCGCCTGTTCGGCTTCCAGCCGCGCCTGTTCTTCCGCACGTGCTTGCGCCTCTGCCTTCGCTCTCGCTGCCTCGGCCGCAATTCGTGCGCGCTCCTGCCCTGCCTCTCTGCGCCTGTCCTCCTCTTCCTGCTGGAGCCGCTGCATCTCTGCAGCACGCACACGCTCTTGCTGAAGCGCGGCGTAATAGCGGACCTCGCGGCGCAGGCGCTGCTTTTCCAGCACCGCCGCCTGCATGGCCTCCACCCTCGCCTGCTCATGCTCCAACGCGCGCTGGGTCAGGAATTGCGCCAGCGGCTGAGTATCCAGGCTGCGGGTGGTTGCCGTCGGCGGGCCCGAAAGCGTGAAGCCCAGGCTTGGCTCCGAGCCCGCCAACACCTCCTCGCCCGGTGCATAGGCAATGGTGCCGTCGAGTGCGGTGACGCCTTCATTCAGGTCCGCGCGGATATTGGCCGATACCTTCACCGCCGGATTTTCGAATGTGACCGGCGGCGCACGCAAAATGCCGCCCGCAACCGTGAAGGCGATCTCGGCATCCGCTACCGGCAGTGCACCGGCCACCACGATACCGGGCGCGAATGCTGCCGTTTGCTCGGCATTGATGTCGCGGCCAATCGCATCCGCCTCGGAGATGAAACCGCCGAAAGCCTGTGGGTTGATGCCCGGGATAACAAGATCCTTCAGTGCCGCCGTGCCAGACCCCGACAGCGTCGAAACCAGCCCGCCCACGGATTTGCCGCTGGCCGTCAGGGCAGTCGAAAAATCGGCGCGGCCATGCAGTTCCGTGCCGGCAAAGGCCAGCGCCAGGTCGGCCCCATCAAGCTTCATCTGGCTGGAAAACAGGCCTGTGCCACCATTGTTCTTCAACTCGAACAGCCCCGACAGCGCACCACCATAGAGCTTGGCCTGGACGTCGGAAAGGCGCAGCCCCTCCTCGTCGAGCCCCAGTGTCATGGTGGCGTCATAGGCGGTCGCAAGTCCGCCCACCGCGACGGTGCCTGCCGAGATCTTCAGGTCGGCTGCCCCCGGCGCGGAGGATTTTTGGCGGAACGGAACCGGCGACCAGCGCTCGCTGGCAGGCGCCACGGCCTCTTCGCCCAATACCATGGAAATCAGCGGGCCAAGGTCGATCTCGTCGAGTTCAAGCCCCCCCTCCAGCTTCGGCAGGCCGTTTTCGAGCCTGGCGCTCACATGCCCGGACACGGCTCCCTCATTGACGACGCCTTCGAGCTTGTCGAGTGTCAGCACGCCTTCGACATAGTCGGCAGCGGCCGTAAGCGAAACCGGCGTGCCCAAGCCCATCCCCGGCAGGCCGACACCCATCGTCATCAGCCAGGGTTCGATATCGGAGGCATCAAGGCCGATGCTGCCACGGGCGAATCCTCCCTTTTCATCCCGGCCAGTTGTACCGTCGAAATGTGCCCGGAAGTCCTCGGCTGTAAGATGAAACGTCGTTTCCAAACCGTCCCGGAGCGTGCCTTTCGCCGATAGTGCCAGATCCCCGCCGCCGGTGAGGCCCAGCGGCAAGGCCGGGGCACCGGCCAGAGCCAAGAGCTGCGTCGCATCGTCATTCCGTGCCGAAACGGATACCGAGAGAGGAGCCTGGTCAAGCGCTTCCAGTGTCCCCTTGCCGGTCAGATGGGCGGAGATCGCCGAGCCGCCGGCATCTCCTTGCACACTCAGCGCCAGCCCTGTCGCCCCACCATCCTCTGCCGCCGCGCTCGCCACTAGATCGATCCGGGCCTCCTCGAACAGCCCCGGATAGGCGTTTGCCCGCGCATCAAGCCCGTTAAGCAGAAAATTGCCGGGGTAGCGCTTGGCCGCCAGCGCAATCAGCGGGGCAAGGTCGGTCGCAAGGATCGAGGCATCGAGATTGCCGGTAGGGCTTTGCGGAAAGTCTTTTATCCGGCCGGTCGCGCTCAGCGAGGCTCCAGCCAATCCGCCGATAGAAAGCCGGTCGATCTCCAGCAAACCATTGCGCAACCGCAGTGCCGTATCGACGGTTTCGGCCGTCAGTCCGCCTGCCGTCACCGGCCCCGCCTTGATCTCGAAATCGAGATCGCGGTCGGCAAAGCGGTTGGCGCCCTTGTCGCTGACGAAAAGAGATGCGAACGCAGCGAGCCCGTCGACATCTAGCGCCTCGCCATCGAGCTGCAGCAGCACGGAAGGCCGCATGTCCGCCGGTTGCCTGCAGTCGATCCTGCCGCGGAACTTGGCATCGCCGAGCACCAGTTCCAGGTCATTGAATTTCTGCCGCTGGCCTGTCATGTCAACAGTGGCCTTGAACCCTGCCGCCGGCAGGCGCCGGATCGCCTCGTCCACATCGCTGGCAACCCAGGCCGCAAAGCCCGAAGGCTGGCCGACCGCCAGCAGCAGCGAGCCAGCGAAGCCGAATTCATGACCGGTGCGCAGGAACCCGTCAGCCTCCAGCGTGGTGCGCCCGGGCAAGGTGGCGGCCAGTGACTTCACTGTCCAGCCGCCATCGGCAGGCTCGGCCGAAAGATGCACGTCGCGCACCGTGGTGTCGCCGGCAACGATCGCCGGCAGATTGACCTCGACATTGCCGGGGATGGATGGCTTTGGCAGCCCGCCAAGTGCCTTTTCCAGCGCGGTGATCCGCTCGGCCAGCGTCAGGCCGGCGCCGCTCTCGCTGCCGGCGACGGCCTCGTCGAAACGGACCTGCGCCCCTTTGGTCTCGATGAAAAAGCGCGGCTCCGTGCCCAATTCGACGAAGGCGGTGCCATCTGCCGGGTAGGGATTGTCCAGCGGCCCGGTCTCGAAGCGAAACGCTTCAATGCCGAGCCGCTGATGATCGAGCGAAAAGTCGCCATTCAGCCTGAACCCGGGTTCCGGCTTCAGCGCATCGATCTGCACACTTTCGCCGCTGCCGCCGCGCAAGGCCTGCCCTTGCCTCTCCTCTCCCATGATCTTGAACTGGCCGGAATAGCGTGCAGCCCCGGTTTCGATACGGGCGTTGCCATCGGCCTCGATCACCAGCGGATAGAGGTCGGGATCGATCCGCAGCCGCAACCGCATGGCCCCGTTCCCGTCCGCCATACCGGTAGAGACGGCAAGCGTCGTCCGTTCCCCGTCCACCAGAGCTGTACCATTGGCGCGCCATGGCCCGGCAAACGACTTGGCCGAAATTTCGGTGTTGATCTGCGACAGCAGATGCCTGCGTCCGCTGGCGGCATGGCGGATCGCCACCTCACCATCCGTCACCGTCAGCTTTTCCAGCGCGATGCGATGTGGGTCGAATGGCGTCGAGGGCCGGATCGCCCAGTCCACAGTGCCGTCCGCCGCGATATCGATCATTGCCCTGGGCCGCACCAGCCGCATGTCGAAGATCAGGATCTCCCCGCGCAGGAAGGGCGCCAATTCCGCATCCATGGAGAAGGTCTCGACCGTCATCGCCGGAGAGCGGCCATTCGCGCCACCGACCGAAACATCCGAAAAGGTCACCGAAGGAAACGGCAGCAGCCGTGCCGTGGCCGCGCCCTCCACCGTTACCTTGCGGCCCAATACGGCGCTTGCCTCGCGCTCGAAATCGCCGCGATAGGAAGTCCAGTCTATAAAATACGGCCCCACCAGCGCCGCCGTCAGCGCCAGCACGATCAGTCCGCCAATAAACACAAAAAGTCTTGCCAGCATCACCTATCGGCAATCCGCCCCAACGAGTCGGATACTCTATGCGCATCGCGATGTTGATTAAATGGCAATTGCGACAACTGCCGGCCGCCTCCACCACCGCCCCCGATGAAAAACCTCCATTCGTAGGACGCGCTCCACCCAACTGTGTGTTTTTCACAAGCCCTGTTTGGTGCTAATATTTTATTCCAGCCGAGCGCAGGACGATCAGGGCGGGACCTCCCGTTACCCGGCAAGGATGCGCGCCGCGCATCGCTTGAACGCAGCGCGCCGACATTCCGATTACATCTCCGCTATCCGGGCTATCGGTCCGGACACGCAACGCGCCGGGAGGAAGCCATGGCATTGGCCGATTGGAGACTGGAAGGCGAGTGGATCAAGAACTGCAGTTGCGCCTTTGGCTGCCCATGCGATTTCAATGCAAGGCCGACCCAAGGCTATTGCGAGGGTCTGGCGGGCATGCGCATCGTCAAGGGCCACTACGAGGATGTGCCGCTCGACGGCTTGAGCTTCTTCGTCACCGTCCACTTCCCCGGCGCGCTCCATGAAGGTAATGGCCAGGCTCAACCGATCATTGATGAGCGCGCCAATCCGCAGCAGCGCGAAGCGCTGGCAGCGATCCTGTCAGGCGAGAACTCGGCGGAGGGAACGCTCTTCCACATATTGAGCCTGATCGTGACCAAACTACACGACCCGATCTTTGCTCCAGTCCAATTCAGCTTCGACCAGCAGGCACGCACCGCGCGCCTCGTCATTCCTGGTGTCCTGGAAACCGAAGTAGAGCCGATCCGCAATCCGGTCACCGGCGATCCGCACCGGATCCAGGTCATGATGCCGGAAGGCTTCGAGCATCGCATGGCCGAGGTCGCTTCCGCCAATATTCGCAGCAAGGCTGCAATCAAGTTCGAGACGTCCGGAATGCATAGCTCACTGGCCTATGTCGTACATACGCCAACCGGCGTTGCCGCCTGAGGGACGAGGTCGTGACGCTGCTGGCAAGCTTGCACCGGCACGACCGAGCGGTTGTCGTTGCCGCCCTTCTCGCGGTTATCCTGCTCTCCTGGGGCTATCTTCTGTTCGGCATCGAGATGCCTGCTTCCATGCCCGGCATGGAGGGCATGGCCATGCCGATGCCGGCTCCAACTTGGGACGAGGCCTATCTGGGCCTGATGCTGGCGATGTGGCTGTCTATGATGGCCGCCATGATGCTGCCGAGTGCCACGCCGATGCTGTTGTTCTACGATTCCATTGCACGCAGGAACACCCCGCTCGGCAGCACCATAGGCCCGACCAGCCTGTTCGCCCTGGGCTATCTCGTGGTGTGGGCCGGGTTCAGTGTTGCCGCGGTCACCCTCCAATATGGGCTCGACAGGGCAAGCCTGCTGTCACCGGCACTGCAGACCACCAGCACGGTGCTGGCCGGCATTGTTCTGGTGGCGGCAGGGATTTACCAATGGACACCCTTGAAGCAGGCTTGCCTTCGCCACTGCCGCTCGCCACTGGATTTCGTGATGATGCATTGGCGCAACGGCAAGGCCGGCGCCTTCGTGATGGGTGTGCATCATGGCCTTTACTGCCTCGGTTGCTGCTGGATGCTGATGCTTCTGCTTTTCGTCGGCGGCGTGATGGACCTGGCCTGGATCGCGGGCATCGCCTTGTTCGTGCTGGTGGAGAAACTTGCGCCGGCAGGCCACTGGATCGGCAAGGCCGCCGGCGCCGCGCTCATCCTGTGGGGCGGAACCGTCCTGGCTTCGCTCGCCTGAAATCCTGATTCAATCCGGCAGGATCTTGCCGGGGTTAAGGATATTGTCGGGGTCAAGCGCACGCTTGACGGCCCACATCACGTCAACGGCATCGCCCAGTTCGTGGCGCAGAAAGCCCATCTTGCCCTGCCCGATGCCGTGCTCGCCAGTGCAGGTGCCCTCCATGCCGATGGCGCGCATATTGAGCCGGGCGACGAATTTTTCCGCCAGCGGAATTTCGGCTGGATTGCTGGTATCCATCAGCACCAGCACATGGAAATTGCCGTCGCCGACATGGCCGACGATCGGTGCGATCAGGCCCATCTCGGCAATGTCGGCCTCAGTTTCGGCGATGCATTCGGCCAAGCGCGAAATCGGCACGCAGACATCGGTCGAAAGCCCCTTGGCACCCGGCCGCAACACCATCGACGCCCAATAGGCGTCGTGCCGCGCCTTCCATAGCTTTGCGCGCTCTTCGGCGATGCTCGTCCACAGGAACGGCCCACCGCCATGTTCGCTGGCGATTTCGCCGAACATTTCCGCCTGCTCGGCCACGCCGGCATCGCTGCCATGGAATTCCACGAACAGGCACGGGCTTTCAGGATAGTCGAGCTTGGAGTGCAGATTGATCGCTCGCATCTGCAGGGCGTTCACCAGTTCGATCCGCGCCACCGGAATACCCATCTGGATAGTTGCGATCACCGCCTGGCAGGCCGCCTCGATGCTGGGAAATGGGCATACGCCACCCGAAATCGCCTGCGGGATGCCGTAAAGCTTGAGCGTCAGCGACGTGATGATGCCGAGCGTTCCTTCCGAGCCGACAAGAAGCCGCGTCAGGTCGTAGCCAGCCGCGCTCTTCTTTGCCCGTTTGGCGGTGGTAATCGCGCGGCCGTCCGCCATCACCGCCGTCAGCGCCAGCACATTGTCGCGCATGGTGCCGTAGCGCACCGCATTGGTGCCGGAAGCACGCGTCGCCGCCATGCCGCCGAGACTGGCATTGGCACCCGGATCGATCGGGAAGAATAGCCCGGTATCGCGCAGATAGGCATTGAGTTCCTCGCGCGTCAGGCCCGGCTCGATGGTCACGTCAAGATCTTCGGCGTTCACGCTCAGCACCCGGTTCATCCGCGACATGTCGAGCGAGATGCCGCCACCCGGCGCATTGACCTGCCCCTCCAGCGAAGTGCCGGTTCCGAACGCCACCACCGGCACGCGATGCTCGGCACAGGCCCGCACGATCTCCTGCACCTCCTCGGTCGTCTCGGGAAAAGCCACACCGTCCGGCATCTGGGTTGGAATATAGGTCGTGGTGTGCGCATGCTGCTCGCGGATCGAATGGCCGGTCTGGAACCGCTCGCCGAAGCGTTGCTTGAGGATGCCGACCACTGCTGCGATGCCGGCATCGTTGCGTTGCACACCCTTGACGTCGCTCAGGGCCATTGTCTTCTCCGCAATCAGACTATCCACGGTCCGGAGGGCCGTCTATGGATGGAAATGCCTACTCCCGGAGCGTCAAAAGAGAAAGCGATTCGATGACAATTCCCGCGCCATTCGTCTCCAGCGTCATAGAGGTGGAGAAGGACTGGATCGACTATAACGGCCACCTCAACATGGCCTATTACAATGTCATCTTCGACCGCTGCTCCGATGAAGCGCTGGCCGCCCTGGGCATGGGGCTCGACTATGTGCAGGGCCGCAACCTCACCATCTATACCGCAGAGGTCCATCTCTGCTACGTGCGCGAACTGCATCTGGGCGACAAGGTCACCGTCACCTTCCAGATCGTCGATCATGACGAAAAGCGCCTGCACACCTATCAGGAAATCCACCATGCCGATGGCTGGCTGGCCGCAACATCCGAAACCATGTCGCTGCATATCGATATGAGCGGCCCGAAGGTCGCGGCCTTCCCCTCCGACATCATGGAGAATGTGGTAGCGATGCGTGCTGCCCATGCAACACTGCCGATGCCACAGCGTGTCGGCAGGTCTATCGGCATCAAGCGGAAAGATGCCAGAAACCTATTGATTTGACTGAATTTTATTAAAATTCTAATGGTAAATGAACTGTTAACCTTAAGGGCTTTTCAACAGTTTGAACCATTTCCGCGGGTTGATATCGCCCCGGCGGGAGGCACAATCCAGTCTCGACGACTCAATGACCGGAATGGCGGTGGGCGGCGCCATTCGGAGGACTGGAATGAAAATAGACGTGGCTCAACTGTCCAGCCGCCTGGCATCCGATCATTCGATAAGTGATTACGATTTCTGGCGCGCGCTAAAAACAATAAACAACGAGCTTTATCGTATTGAACGTCTTCGGCTTCCCATTCCGATGCAGATGATCTACGCGCGTGAGATCATAAGGACTGCCCGCCGCAAGAGGCAGCCTCACCGGGCTTGAAACTGTACTTCAAACCCGAGGCAGGAAAAGAACTCTCGCAGCACTGCCAGCCACTTTACTCGGATAAACGCAAACCATTGCCAAGACAGTTAATCCGGATGGCTTTTTAC
>JBARWP010000169.1:0-17184 GCA_049646905.1 Pseudaminobacter sp.
CCACAGGACGCCGGCGATTTTTTATGTCCTGTAGGCCTGCCTCTTCTTTCCGAAAGCTACAGATCACGCACGCTTTGTGACGATTCAGCAACACTCTGCTGGCAAGCTGTGCGCTACAAGAGGGTGAGGGCAATCTGCCAAGTTCCCGCCATAAACCCGGAGCACCTCGGAAGGGCTTCGGACGGCGTTGAGGTTTTGCGCCCGACTGGAGGGCCGCGACCAGAGCGGCAGGGGTAGAAATGGACGCGAAGGTTATTTCAAAGGCGAAGCTGCCGAGCCGTTACGTGACCGAAGGGCCGGCACGTGCGCCGCACCGCTCCTATCTTTACGCGATGGGCCTTTCGGCGGCCGAGATCGCGCAGCCGCTCGTCGGTGTCGCCAGTTGCTGGAATGAGGCGGCGCCCTGCAATATCTCGCTGATGCGCCAGGCGCAGGTGGTCAAGAAGGGGGTCGCGGCGGCAAGCGGCACCCCGCGCGAATTCTGTACCATCACCGTCACTGACGGCATCGCCATGGGCCATCAGGGCATGAAATCGTCGCTGGTCTCACGTGACGTCATTGCCGATTCCGTCGAATTGACGATGCGCGGCCATTGCTACGATGCGCTGGTGGGCCTTGCCGGCTGCGACAAGTCCCTGCCGGGCATGATGATGGCGATGGTGCGGCTCAACGTGCCGTCGATCTTCATCTATGGCGGCTCGATCCTTCCCGGCACCTATCGTGGACACCAGATCACGGTGCAGGATGTGTTCGAGGCGGTCGGCCAGCATTCGGTCGGCTCGATCTCCGACGAAGACCTGCTCGAGATCGAACAGGCGGCCTGTCCTTCGGCCGGTTCCTGCGGGGCGCAATTCACCGCCAACACCATGGCGACGGTCGCCGAAGCCATCGGCCTGGCGCTGCCTTATTCCTGCGGCGCGCCGGCGCCTTACGAAATGCGCGACCGTTTCAATTTCGCCTCCGGCGAGAAAGTCATGGAACTGCTCGCAAAGAACATCAGGCCGCGCGACATCGTCACCTTGAAGGCGCTGGAGAATGCCGCTGCGGTCGTGTCGGCCACCGGCGGCTCGACCAATGCGGCACTGCATCTGCCCGCGATCGCCCATGAGGCCGGCATCAAGTTCGACCTGTTCGACGTTGCCGAGATTTTCAAGCGCACGCCCTACATCGCCGATCTCAAGCCGGGCGGCAAATATGTCGCCAAGGATATGTTCGAGGCCGGCGGGATTCCGCTGCTCATGAAGACCATGCTCGACCATGGCTATCTGCATGGCGACTGCCTGACGGTGACCGGCCGTACTTTGGCCGAAAATATGGAACATGTTGCCTGGAATGACAGCCAGGACGTTGTGCGGCCGGCCGACAGGCCGATTACCGCAACTGGCGGTGTTGTGGGCCTCAAGGGCAACCTTGCCCCTGAAGGCGCGATTGTAAAGGTTGCGGGCATGTCCGAGCTGGTATTCTCAGGCCCGGCGCGTTGCTTCGATAGCGAGGAAGAGTGCTTCGAAGCCGTGAGCAAGCGCAGCTACGAGGAAGGCGAGGTTCTCGTCATCCGCTATGAAGGCCCCAAGGGCGGCCCCGGCATGCGCGAGATGCTGTCGACGACGGCAGCCCTTTACGGCCAGGGCATGGGCAGCAAGGTCGCGCTGATCACCGACGGGCGCTTCTCGGGCGCCACGCGCGGTTTCTGCATCGGCCATGTCGGCCCCGAAGCGGCCGTCGGCGGGCCGATCGGCCTGCTGCAGGATGGCGACATCATCACTATCGACGCCGTGAAAGGCGACCTTTCGGTTGCACTCACGGACAAGGAATTGGCGGAGAGGGCAAAACGGTGGAAGGCGCGCGCGACCGACTACCAGTCCGGCGCGATCTGGAAGTATGCGCAGACGGTCGGTCCGGCTCGTGATGGGGCGGTTACCCATCCCGGGGGCGCGAAAGAAACACACTGCTATGCGGATATTTGACGTCGTGAAGAGAACTGTCCTATCGGCCTTCGTCGCCGCCTCGACCTTCGGCTCCGTCAGCGGTGCCCTAGCGTTCGATGAAAAGATCTTCGACGACAAGGGCGAGGTCAAGGCCGAGTCGAGCCCCTGGGCGGTGTTCCAGTTCGGCTACAGCGCCTACAAGAGCGGCCATAAGGACCAGGCCGTGGAAGCCTATCGCTATGCCGCGGAAAATGGCCAGCTTGGCGCGACCTGGAAGCTCGCGCGCATGTATGCCGAGGGCGACGGTGTCGACCGCAACGACTATGAAGCCTTCAAGTTCTTCTCCGAGATAGCCGAGCAGGAAGTCGAGGCCGGCAGCCCGGAGGAAAGCTACCTGTCCGACGCGCTGGTGGCGCTTGGCAATTATTGGCAGAAGGGCATTCCCGGCAGCCCGGTCAAGGCGAATACGGTTACGGCGCAGGAATATTACATGCGCGCCGCTGCCAACTACCGCAATCCCAACGCCCAGTACGAGATGGGCAAGATGTTCCTCAAGGGCGAGGGCGTGAAGGCCAGCGTGCGGCAGGCCGGCCGCTGGCTGCAGCTTGCCGCCGAAAAGGGCCATGCCGGCGCGCAGGCGACGCTTGGCGATCTGCTGTTCCAGAGCGGCAAGGTCGTGCGTGGACTTGCGATGATGACGGTCGCGCTCGAGCGCGCGGCCCCCAATGACCGCTCGTGGATCCGTGGCATGCAGGAAGAGGCTTTTGCCCTGGCCGGCGAATCTGATCGCCGCACCGCGATTGCCCTTGCCGAAGACATCCTGACCAAGGGTGAGCAATAGAACACCGAACCGAAAGCTGGAAACCCACTTCCGGATAAATGCGCTGCTTGGGCGAAGAGTTGGATTGCTCGATATACATCAGCGAGGGCGTAGGGCGATCCAAGCCTCGTCCTTAAGGCTTTTTGCCGGTTTTCAATAGTTCCGCCACCTTCCTTGCGATACCTGTCTCCAGCGCAGGCCATTCGCCGAGTAGTTCGCGCGGAAACCGGTAGGTCAGGCTGAGATGCTCGCCGATGTGGATGTCGCGCTCGCACGGCGCCAGCGAGTCCATGGCGCTGGCGCCGGTCAGGCAACGGGCGACGAACGGGTCATCGCCTGCGCGGGCGGCAACCGCCAGGACTTCATTCAGATAACCCGATTTCTCGTTGAATTCATGAAACATTATGCCGGTCGGCCCGGCTTGGCCCGGTTGTTTGATCAGGGCGCTGTATATGGGCGCGAAACGCCCGCTCATGTCGCGTGACATCGCCTGCTCTTCTATCGATACGAACAGGATGCGCCTCGTGCCGCCGACATTGTTGAAATCGTCCTGCGCTTCCGCCGAATAGCCGCTCATGTCCGGCCAGCGCATATAGAGATCGACCCTGGCGGCGATGCCGTCGGTCCGGGCGCGCTCGAAGCGGATCATATTGGCGGGAATGGCAAGCACGTTGTTGCCGATGATGATTTCATGCGCCTTCGTGGAGTCGGAATGGCCGGCCATGACGATCGAAGTGCCGAACCATTTCCCGCCGATGCTGATCGCAAGCGATAGCAGAACAAGAACCGTGAAGGCGTAGAACACCTTCAGCATCAAGCCTGTATCGACCGTACGGATAGTGTCTTGCGGCGTTGCCTGCCCCGTCATGGAATTTCCCCGAACGCATCTTGCGGCTGCGAACGCCTGCCCAACTCGGCCGACTTTGCAATTTCATGGTAAATGTCAGGTAAATGCCGGCGACTCGCTGGCAGGATCACATATGCCTTTCCCGCAACCGGAAGCACGAGGAACAAGACATGCCGCTTTACGCGATTGACGGCACCGCACCTGAATTCGAGGCGCAGGAGAGCAACTGGATCGCACCGGATGCGACGGTGATCGGCAGGGTACGCCTCGGGCGCAATGTCGGCATCTGGTTCGGCTCGGTCATCCGCGGCGACAATGATCCGATCGTCATCGGTGCCGATACCAATGTGCAGGAACACAGCATCATGCATACCGATCCCGGCTTTCCGCTCACCATCGGAACCGGCTGCACCATCGGCCACAGGGCGATGCTGCATGGCTGCACCATCGGCGACAACAGCCTGATCGGCATGGGGGCGATCGTGCTGAATGGCGCGGTCATCGGCAGGAATTGCCTGGTTGGCGCCGGGGCGCTGGTCACCGAAGGAAAGATATTTCCCGACAACTCCTTGATCGTCGGATCGCCTGCCAAGGTGGTCAGGACACTCGATGAGAGCGCCATCGAAGGATTGCGCCGGTCGGCCGCGCACTATGTGGAGAACGCCCGGCGGTTCAAGGCCGGGTTGGCCCAGGCCTGAGCCTTAAAAAAAGCGGAGCCGGCCCGGGGACTGGGCCGGCTCCTCGACCCGGTCGTGTGGGACGGGGAGGGTGGGGACTCGACCGGGTTTTCCTGGATCCGGGGTCAGGTCCCGACCCCGGATTCGTGTTCTCCTCAGATCGCCAACCGTTCCGTTGGTCCCGTAGCTGGCGATCTACCTTGTTTCAGTGACATGCTCATTTCAGGCCGGGTTCGCTGGTCAGCGAACACTGGCGACGGCATCGGCGCGGCCGTCATTGACCTTGACCCAGACGCCCGAATTGCGCTCGGATTGCCGCTTCAGATAGGTGTATTCGGTGTCGGCCCAGGCCAGCACGCGCGGTTCGAGATTGTCGAGAATGAATTCGCCGTGGCTGGTGCGCACCGTCAGCACGGCATGGCCGCTGCCGTTGGGCTGGCGCACGACCGTTATCAGCAGGTCGCCGGCCGGCACGCCGAGCGCCATCAGCCGCCGGCGCTTCTCAAGCACATAATCCTCGCAGTCGCCCTGGCCGTCAGGATAGGACCAGACTTCCTCCTGGCCCCATATCTCCATGTCGGTCAGCGGCGTCACTTCCATGTTGACGGCGTTGTTGACTTCCACGAGGGCGGCCCACAGCGCGCGCGTCAGTTGAACCGGCGCCTGCTTGGCGGTCTTTTGGCTGCACTCTTCCGGCAGCTTCTGGCAAAAGACGTAATGGCCCACTGGTTGCGTGGTGCGGCCGGCCGTCGACATGAAAGGTTCGGCGGCATTTGCCGATCCGATCAGCCCGCCCAGGCCGAAGATCGCTGCGGCAAGCAGCGAGGCAGCTTTTGTTATTGTCATTGTGATGCGTCCCCGTTTGAGACCACAATGACAGAGGGAGATTTATTCGGCGCAAAAAGTAGAAGTAGATGTTGAGTAAAAATGAAAGGAAATTGGAAATAGCTTTATATAGAATAAGTATATAACAAGAATAAAATTTAGATAAAATTGGATGCATCGTAGCCATGGCTAGGTAACCTGTGCGCGCACGGAAGCGCCTCAAGGCCGAGATCCACAAAGAGAAGGAGGTCGCGACGCCTACGCCGGGAGGCTACTGGAAATAACGCGCAGCCTTAGGCTGCCTTCGGCTCAGGCGCGGAGGTGGCAGCCGGCCGGCATTCTCGGTGGAATGCGGCCGTGGTGCTGCTCAGTGAGACAGGATGAAAGTAGGGTTGCGCTCAGGAAGCGGCGTGATTGAATTCCGAATCGAGCGTTTCGGGCCGCTGGACGACGGCGAACTCGATTGCCACGCCGTCCTCGAAATGGCGCACGACCTGTGCGCGCATGGCGCCGAGCATTACCTGCACGCCCAGGGCAGGCTTCACGTCGATTTCGAGCGCCGCGCCCGAGAGCGACAGGTCGATGATGCGGCACTGGTAGTTGCGGCCGTCCATGAGGTGCAGCACGCTCATCGGATTGCGAGGCGCGACGCGTTCGTGGCGACGATCTTCCGGCAGGTCCAGTTCGTGCTTGTTGGCCAGCCAAGTGAGCTGCGCTGCAAGCTTGTCGCGCTTGCGCTCGGAAGCGATGATGGTCATGGCAAAGCCATCCTGCATCGTGCGCGTGACCACGCCTTCTATGCGGCCGATATGGTCGATATAGGCGATGATCCTCTCACCGGGCTGCCCGATGCGATCGGTGCGCAGTGCCACGTTGCCCGGCGACATGTCGATGACCTGGCACGAATGCTCGCTGCGGTCTTCCAGCATGAAACGGCCATAGATCTTGACGCGAACGCGCTGGAAGTTGCGCTTTTCCGCTGTCGACGGCGCAAAATTGATCGCCGCTGCCCTCATAGCTGCCTCTGTTCACATCGAGCTGCCGTGTCGATACCGCACGACCTGACGCTAAAGTAACGCCACAGAGGTTAACAAGCTGTAATCCAAGATTCTCTTGGGTTGCAGGCCTATCGGCAAGCGCGGATTATTTTTCGCGCCCACCGGGCAGCACCACCAGGTGGCGGATGCGCCGGGCACCATCGCGGGTGCCGACCGGCTCGGCAAGCGTGCTCGCGCTCGGGGCGAGGGAAGGCACCGTCACTGCGGGCCGGTTTCGCAGGAACATCGGCTCGCGATCCGGATCGACCACCCTGACCGAATCGATCAGGGCGTCGCTGATCGGGTCGGCGCCTAGCCAGAACGGCTTTTCGGCCGGCGACATCACGCCCATTGCGCGAGGGTTTTCGATGCCGCCGTCGAGCGGAAGCAGGAGCAGTTCGAACTGGAGGGACCGGCCATTCCGTGACAGGCCGTCGAAGGTTATGACGATGACCGATTTGGACTGGAACACGCCGAAGACAAGCCGCGCGACCAGCCGGCGATCCTTTTCACGCCACAGCGAGGGGAAGGAAAAGCCCTTCAGTTCACGCCCGAAAGTCGCGCAAAGCCGGGTGCCGGCAAGGCGAAAGATGGCCTCTCCACGTGTGTCGCGTTCGAGGATGAATGTATCGGCTAGTAGCGCCTTGATGTCGACCGGCTCGATCTCGGTTCGCTTCGGTGCCCGGCGCCCGTCCCGCAATCGGTTCCAATAATGGAACAAGTCGATTGAACCGCTGTGTTTCATACTGCTCCGCTCCGCGCCATCGGCCGTCGTGTTCGTGTTCCATCGGCGCACAGATGGGCGTTGTTCGAGGAACTACATGCGGGGCGGAGCAGGTTGCATGCCAGTCCGGTCATCGGCTTGTTAACCGATGCGGGCTGTTAAGGTTAACGATTGGTTTAGATTGCGCGGCCGCCGGCCTCATGCGAGGCTGAAATCACTTCGCAATGGCCGTTTTGAGGAGGAACGGCCCGGGTTCAGTCAAAGTTTTGGGAGAGCAGGGGGCTCGACCGGCCGTCCAGGAGCGCAACTTTTGGACGGCTTTCTTTTGTGATTCGCACGCCCTAAAGGTAGCGCATCGAATCCCGGACCCGTCGATGAGCGAACCAGACCAGCAATCCCGACACGATGACGCACGAATGCCGGCGCCGCGAGAGCCCGTATTCAACCTGCCCGCCATCGTGGTCGGCTCGATGGGGCTTTGCATCGCGTTTCACCTGATCCGGTCCTATCTGCTCTCGCCTGAACAGGATTTCGGCTTGCTGCTGCGCGCGGCCTTCATTCCGCTCCGCTATTCTGGCGAGTTCGAAATCGACATCTACGCGCTGACCACCCCGGTGAGCTATGCTTTTCTGCACGGCAGCCTCGCGCATCTGGTCATCAACATGATCTGGCTGGCCGCTTTCGGCTCGCCGCTGGCCAACCGGCTTGGTGCTGCCCGGTTCGCCATGTTCTGGGTGGTTTCGGCACTGGCGGCGGCAGGGCTCCATTATGCGCTGCATCCGCTCGACCCTGCGCCGCTTGTAGGTGCTTCCGGTGCGATCTCCGGCATGATGGGTGCCGCCGCCCGATACGGCTTCCAGATCGACCGTTCGGCGGCCGGGGCGGCATTTGGCGGCCGCACCCTGCCGATAGCGATGGTTTTCCGCTCGCGCACCGTAGTCACCTTCCTCCTGGTCTGGATGGCCATCAATCTGGCCAGCGGTTTCATCAGCTTCGTTCCAGGCGAAGAGAACCGCATTGCTTGGGAAGCGCATGTCGGCGGCTTCCTCGTCGGTTTCCTGGCCATCCAGTATTTCGAGCCGCGGCACGCCTGAGCGATTCCTAAGGGCTTGAAACGGCGTGGTTTCCAGCGCACGATATGCGATGCGCGAGGTTATGTCCGGCGGGCAGATTTCGGTAGCGCAGAGGAGGAGCGCCATGACGGTAAAGGCAATTCTCGAAGAGAAGGGTCATGATGTTTTCACGCTCGGGCCCAACGAGAAACTGACGGAAGCGATAAAGATATTGGCCGAGCACCGCATCGGCGCGTTGGTCATCACCAACGGCGATCGCAAGATCGTCGGCATCTTGTCGGAGCGCGATATTGTCCGCGTCATCGCCAGGGAAGGTGCGGCCGCTCTGGAAGAGTCGGTGCGGGCGGCCATGACCCCGAAGGTCAACATCTGCAATGAGAACCATACGGTCAACGAGGTGATGGAGATCATGACCAAGGGCCGGTTCCGGCATTTGCCGGTCGAAAAGAACGGCATGCTGGACGGCATCGTCTCCATCGGCGACGTGGTCAAGCGCCGCATCGAGGATGTCGAGCGCGAGGCTGCCGAAATCCGCGCCTATATCGCGACCGTGTAGTTTGGGGTATTTGGCCGGCTTCTGTCGGCCAAAACCAATTCAACCGACTTACTCCGCTTGCCTCGCTCGCGTGTTTGGACTAGCGAGAACCGACACGAAAACACGCGAAAACGCAGGCCCTATGTCCATCATCGATACGCGCACTCCAGACCCCAAACGCCTGATCTCCGGCGCCACCGGCGATTGGGAAATCGTCATCGGCATGGAAGTACATGCGCAAGTCACATCCAATGCCAAGCTGTTTTCCGGGGCTTCGACCGCATTCGGCGCGGCGCCCAACGCCAACGTGTCGCTGGTCGATGCGGCGATGCCCGGCATGCTGCCTGTCATCAACGAGGAATGCGTCAAGCAGGCGATCCGCACCGGGCTTGGGCTGAAGGCCAAGATCAACCACAAGTCCGTTTTCGACCGGAAGAACTATTTCTATCCGGACCTGCCGCAGGGCTACCAGATTTCCCAGTTCAAGCAGCCGATCGTCGGCGAGGGTACGGTGGTCGTATCGGTCGGTCCCGACAGGAAGGGCGAGTTCGAGGAGATCGAGGTCGGCATCGAGCGCCTGCATTTGGAGCAGGATGCCGGCAAGTCCATGCACGACCAGCATCCGACCATGTCCTATGTCGATCTCAATCGCTCCGGCGTGGCGCTGATGGAGATCGTCTCCAAGCCCGACATGCGCTCGGCCGACGAGGCGAAGGCCTATCTCAGCAAGCTCAGGACGATCGTGCGCTACCTCGGCACTTGCGACGGCAATATGGACGAGGGCTCGATGCGCGCCGACGTCAACGTGTCGGTGCGCCGACCGGGCGGCGAGTTCGGTACGCGCTGCGAGATAAAGAACGTCAACTCCATCCGCTTCGTCGGCCAGGCGATCGACTACGAGGCGCGCCGGCAGATCGCCGTTCTGGAAGATGGCGGCAGCATCGACCAGGAAACGCGCCTGTTCGACCCGAACAAGGGCGAAACACGTTCGATGCGCTCCAAGGAAGAAGCGCATGACTACCGCTATTTCCCCGATCCGGACCTGCTGCCGCTGGAGTTCGACCAGGCCTATGTCGATGCGCTGGCTGCCGGCTTGCCAGAACTTCCCGACGACAAGCGGGCGCGGCTGATCTCCAGCCTCGGCCTTTCGGTCTACGATGCCTCCATCCTGATTTCGGAAAAGGCGATTGCCGATTATTTCGAGAAGGTGGCTGCCGGACGCGACGGCAAGCTTGCCGCCAACTGGGTCATCAACGATTTGCTGGGTGCCTTGAACAAATCCGGCAAGGATATTGAAGAAACACCGGTTTCGCCCGATCAGCTCGGCGCGATTCTCGATCTGATCAAGGACGGCACCATCTCCGGCAAGATCGCCAAGGATCTGTTTGAGATCGTCTGGAATGAGGGCGGCGACCCGCGCGAAGTGGTCGAAAGCCGAGGGATGAAACAGGTCACCGACACCGGCGCAATCGAAAGGGCCGTCGATGAGGTGATCGCCGCAAACCCGGACAAGGCCGAGCAGGCCCGCGCCAAGCCGAGCATGGCCGGTTGGTTCGTCGGGCAGGTGATGAAGGCCACCGGCGGCAAGGCCAATCCCCAGGCGGTCAACGGTCTGGTCAAGGAAAAGCTGGGGATCGTCGAATAGCCATGTTTATCCGCAGCGCCTGCGAACGTGATCTGGCAGCCATTCGCGAACTGCTGGTCGCGACGTGGCATGCAACGTACGACGATATCTACGGCAGAGAGCGCGTCGTAGAGATCACCAATGACTGGCACTCCATCGCCTCGTTGAAAGCGCGGCTGCAGCGGCCGAATTCGGAGTTTCTTGTCGCCGATGACGGCAACAGGATCGGCGGCATGGCGTTTGCCGCAGCGACCACCGATCAGAAGACCGTGGTTCTGCAGCAGCTTTATGTTCATCCCGAACATCAGCATGCCGGCATCGGCCAGATGTTGCTGCGCGAGATCGAGGATTGTTTCCCGGATGCGCAACTCGTGCGGCTGGAGGTCGAGGCAGGCAACGAGCGGGCCCTGGCGTTCTATCGCAAGAGCGGTTTCGTTCAGTGCGAGATGCCGGGAGAAGTCAGGGCAAAGGACCTGCAGATCGCAACGGTGGTTCTGGAAAAGAAGCTCGGCTGAGCCGGAGCGTTGCGATGCAGGATAGGTTGCAATCCCTGACGATCCGGCCGGCCACGCATTCGGATATTCCTGCAATCGTCGCGCTTTTTGCCGCCGATGAACTTGGCGGTCATGACGACACCACCGATCCGGCCGTGCTGCCGCTTTATCGGGCGGCTTTCGAACGCATCGAGGCCAGTGCCAACGACACGCTCTATGTCGCCGAACTCGACGGCGAGGTGGTCGGCACGTTCCAGACGACGCTGATCGTTTCGATGACCGGGCGCGGCGCTGCAACGCTACGGCTTGAAGCCGTCCAGACCCGTTCCGACAAGCGCGGGATGGGTATAGGCGAGAAGATGGTCCGCTTTGCGATCGGCCAGGCGAGGGATTGCGGTGCCAGAACGGTCCACCTGACGTCCAACCTGAAACGGACCGATGCGCATCGTTTCTATAACCGGCTGGGATTTGAACACAGCCATGCGGGATTCAAGCTGAAGCTCGAGGCTCAGCCCTTGCCATAAGGGCGGGCGGGCGCCATAAGGCGGGTGTTGAAGGACGCGCTTCAAGTCGCGGGGAATCGAATGAAGAATTTTCTCCTGCAGTTCTTTACCTGGTGGAGCAGCCAGACCTTGGCTACCCGCTACCATACATGGCGTCATGGCACCGAGGTCGGCCGCGACGAGGCAGGAAACATCTATTACGAGGGCGGCACCGATTCGGAAGGCCGCACGCGCCGCTGGGTGATCTACAAGGATCTTGTCGAGGCGTCCCAGATCCCGCCGGGCTGGCATGGCTGGATCCATCACCGGGTCGATACGCCGCCGTCGCGTGAGAACTACAAGCCGTGGGACTGGCAAAAGCCGCATCAGCCGAACCTGACCGGCACGGCCGCCGCCTACCGGCCGAAGGGATCGCTCCTGGAGGGCAGCCATCGTCCGCAAGTCACCGGCGATTACGACGCCTGGACGCCCGGTTCTTGAATAAGCCCCCGAGGCGTGATTTCTCGCCACATTTGGCGGCTATCTGCGTGCGAAGCCTGCTGAAACACCGCGAATTGGCGTGGAAACAGGTGATTTTGGGCGCAATTTCCGGTATTCCTATGACGATTTTCAGCAGAATCCCGCGATATGGATCGTTTTTGGCCTCTTTACCGGCAGTTTTTGCCGCGTTTATGCTGGCCGCGGGACCTCTTCATGCCCAGCAGGCTGACCAGCTTGAGCCCGAAGGGCCTGCACCTTCAGAAGCGCCCGCACCTGCGCCCACCGTTCACCGCATCAAGAATCCGGTCGCGGAGTTCACCGGTGTCGACAAGATCACCGGCCGCATCATCACGTTTGATGTCTATATTGATGAGACCGTGCAGTTCGGTGCGCTGCAGGTCACGCCGCGGGTCTGCTATTCGCGCCCCGAAAGCGAGGAGCCCAAGACGGATTCCTTCGTGGAAGTCGATGAGATCACGCTGGATCGGAAGATCCGCCGCATCTTCACCGGCTGGATGTTTGCCGAGAGCCCCGGATTGAACGCGGTCGAACACGCCGTCTACGATGTGTGGCTGAAGAGCTGCAAGTCGAAATCGGACGTCCCGCCACCGGAAGCCGCCAAGACCGAATAGCGCGGTCAGGGGTAAAAGACCGCCGCCTGGCCTTCCAGTGCCTCTTCCAGCATCTTCTCATATTTGACCCGCCGCACGTCGATTGCGCCGAAGCGCTTCAGATGCTCGGTGGTGAATTGCGTGTCGAGCAGCACGAAGCCGCGTTCGTTCAGCCGTTCGACCAGATGAACGAGGCAGACTTTCGAGGCATCCTTTTCCCTTGAAAACATGCTCTCGCCGAAAAACACGCGTCCGAGCGTGACGCCATAGAGCCCGCCGACAAGACGGCCCTCCCGCCAGGCCTCGACCGAATGACAATGGCCGCGCCCATGCAACTGGATGTAGGCCTCGCGGATCGGCGTGTTGATCCATGTCGTCTGACGTTGATCCCTTATCTCGGCGCAGCCTTCGATGACGCCGGCAAAGTCCGTATCGAAGCGGATGTCGAAATGGTTCTGGCGTATCGTCTTGCGCAGGCTCTTGGGCACGTGGAAGGCATCGAGCGGAATGATGCCGCGTGTTTCCGGGCGCACCCAGAAGACCTCCATGTCGGTCGCGCTTTCGGCCATCGGGAAAACGCCGGAGGCATAGGCCTTCAGCAGGAGATCGGGCGGAATCCGGTATCCGGGAGCGTAAGGGCGGGTCATGGAGTGAGCCCGCCGGTGCGCCGGGTTGCAACTGCACACACTTGGATAAACCCTGTCATCCGGCCGCTACGCATGAAGGTCGTCCGAACGATTCGTTCAGGTGCATTATATCCTAGTCGCCGGCAGCGAGATGTTTTTCCAGCCAATGGATGTCGTAGTCGCCATTGGCGATGTCGTGGTTGCCGACAAGGTCCTGGAACAAGGGCAGCGTCGTCTTGATGCCATCGACGACGAACTCGTCCAGCGCGCGGCGTAGCCGCATCATGCATTCCACGCGGTTGCGGCCGTGCACGATCAGCTTGCCGATCAGGCTGTCATAGTAGGGAGGTATCCGGTAGCCCGAATAGACGCCCGAATCGACACGTATGCCAAGCCCGCCCGGCGTGTGGAAGTGGGTTATCGTGCCGGGTGAGGGAGCAAAGGTCTTCGGATCCTCGGCATTGATACGGCACTCGATCGCATGACCCTGGAAGCGGATGTCTTCCTGCCGGACCGACAGCCCACCGCCCGAGGCGACACGGATCTGCTCGTGCACGAGGTCGATGCCGGTGATGGCCTCCGTCACCGGATGCTCCACCTGCAGGCGCGTATTCATTTCGATGAAGTAGAATTCACCGTTTTCATAAAGGAACTCGACGGTACCGGCGCCGGAATAGCCGAGATCGGCGACGGCCCGCGAACAGGTTTCACCAATCTTCGCGCGCTGGGCTTCGTTCAGGGCAGGGGAATTCGCCTCCTCCCACACCTTCTGGTGGCGACGCTGGAGCGAGCAATCGCGCTCGCCCATATGCACGCCCCTGCCGGCCCCGTCGCCGAAGACCTGGATTTCGATGTGGCGCGGCTTTTCGAGATATTTCTCGATATAGACGGCATCGTCGCCGAACGCTGCACCCGCTTCGCTGCGCGCTGTCTGCAGAGCCTCGATCAGGTCGGCTTCGCTGCGTGCCTCCTTCATGCCGCGTCCACCGCCGCCGGCCGAAGCCTTGATGATGACGGGATAGCCAATCTCTGCGGCAATGCGCTTGGCCTCGCCCTCGTCCGTGACGGCGCCGTCGGAGCCCGGAACCACAGGGATGCCGAGCCGCCTGGCCGTGCGCTTGGCTTCGATCTTGTCACCCATCACCCGGATATGGTCGCCGGAGGGGCCGATGAAGGTGATGTTGTGGGCGGCCAGGATATCGGCGAATTTGGCGTTCTCGGCCAGGAAGCCATAGCCCGGATGCACTGCATCCGCGCCGGTGATCTCGCAGGCAGCTACGATCTGGTGGATGTTCAGATAGCTGTCGCGTGAAGCCGGCGGCCCGATGCACACGCTCTCGTCGGCAAGCCGCACATGCATGGCGTCCGCATCGGCGGTCGAATGCACGACGACCGTCTGGATGCCCAGTTCCTTGGCCGCACGCAGGATGCGCAGGGCGATTTCACCGCGATTGGCAATGAGGATTTTCTGAAACATCCCGGACCTATTCGATGACGACCAGAGGCATGCCGTATTCGACCGGCTGCGCGTCCTCGAAGAGGATCGCCGTGACCGTGCCGGAACGCGGCGAGGGGATCTGGTTCATCGTCTTCATCGCCTCGATGATGAGCAGCGTCTGGCCTTCCTTGACGGCCTGGCCGACCTCTATGAAGGGCTTGGCATCGGGCGACGGGGCGGTATAGGCGGTGCCGACCATGGGCGAGGGAACGGCATTCTTGGAGATGTCCGGCGCTGCCGCCGCCGCAGGTGCCGGATTGGCCGGGTGCGGCGCAGCATTGATGACGGCGGGCGCGGCAGCCGGTGCGGCAATGGCATGGACGGCGGCTGGCTGGCGCGAAACCCGGATCTTCAGATCGTCGAGCTCGACCTCGATCTCCGTCAGATTGGTGTCGTTCAGGATGCCTGCGAGATCGCGGACGAGCTGCTGGTCAACACCGGTCTTCTTTATCGACATATTCGAGCCTTTTCTTCTGGACCGTCCGCTCAGAGGCGGGCGGCAAGCGCCTGGAGCGCCAGTGTGTAGCTGTGCGGGCCGAAACCACAGATCATCCCGACCGCCACGGGGGCGATCCTGGAGACATGGCGAAATGGCTCGCGCGCGTGGATATTTGACAAATGCACTTCCACCACCGGCAGCGGCGCGACCGCGCGGATGGCATCATGGATGGCAATGGACGTATGGGTGTAGGCACCGGCATTGATCACGATGCCGGCGGCCTTGTCGGCGGCCTCGTGAATCCAGTCGACAAGATCGCCTTCATGGTTGGATTGGCGAAACTCTACGGCCAGGCCGAGTGCGGAGGCTGTCTCGCGGCAGTCTGCTTCTATGTCGGCAAGCGTCTTGCCGCCATAGATGCCGGGTTCGCGCTTGCCCAGCGCGTTCAAATTGGGACCGTTCAGAATATAAACAGATTTCAACTTGAAAACCTCTCGCCGCACCAAGCGCAAGTTGGTACGCCGCAATCTCTATAATTGGCTTAAGCCGATGCGAAAAGAGCGCAAGTCCGTTCTTTTTCTGTCCACAACACTGCGCTTTCCTCGCCCAAAATCTTCAGCAGGTGGCGTCCACGCAGGCCTTGGCGGCTTCGATCTTCTCGGCCAGCACGTCATGGCCGAGCGCACCGAAAACAACCTCGTTGCCGATCACATAGGATGGCGTGCCTGTGATCGAGAGCTTGTTGGCAAGCTCATAGGTCTTGGAGAATGCTTCCGCTATGTCGGGATTCTTCATCTCCTCGCGCAATTGACCTTCGTCGGCACCGAGCGACAAGGCGATCTTGATGGCGCTTTCTTCCGTGGCGCGGCCTTCGCCGCCCAGAAGCTGGTTGTGGAATTCGCCATATTTCTCCGGCGAAAGCGCGCGGAACGCCATGGACACCACATGGGCTTTCTGCGAATCCGGCCCGAGGATCGGGAATTCCTTGAGCACGAAGCGCAGGTCCGGGTCTGCCTTCGTCAGCGCCAGCATGTCTTCCTGCGCGCGTTTGCAGAAGCCGCAATTGTAGTCGTAGAACTCGACGATCGTGACCTTGCCGTCAGGGTTGCCGACCACCCCGTCATAGGCGGCATTGAAGATGTCCGTGCGCGATTCCTCGATGGTCGCCACATTGGCGGCACGCTCTTCTTCCTGCCGCTTGACCTCCAGAGCTTGCTGAACCTCAAGCAGGAGTTCCGGATTGGCAAGCAGATAGTCGCGAACGATCTCCTCGACATCCTCGCGCCCGAGCTGCTGGCTGTCGGCAACCATCTGGCTTGCGGCAGGCGGTGTATCGGCATTGGCCGGCCGGGGCTTGCCGGTAACGAAACCAGCTCCCAGCATCGCAAGCGCTACTGCCGCCAGACCGCCGGCACCCACTACCATCGCCTTGTTCATCTTCGTCTTTCCAATCCTGTATCCGGTCCGAACCGGTCCTCTATCGCCATTCGGGGTCGATGCCCATGCCGGTCGTAGAAAAACTTTCCAGCCGACCGGCCGAAAGCCGCTATTTTTTCCTCGGTGCCCTGAAGTTGATGATGTCCTGGGCCCGTACCCAACCCGGTGCGCCGCGCTTGAATCGCTGCTGGGCGCGCATGGCGAAGATTTTCGCATCCTGATAGGCGCCGCGATAGAAATGGCCCTCGGCCGTGGCCAGTTCGGCCTCGGGGATATCGCCAAGCTGGCCGTAGGCCTGCGCCAGATAGCGGTAGCCGATGCTGTTTTCGCGGTCGCGTTCGAGGCCGCTGCGTATCTGCGTGACGGCCCTTTCCAGGCTGTCGCGCGTGCCCATCGCAATCAGCGCCTGCCCGTAGGAGATCGGCAATATGCCGGATTTGACCGGATCGAGCTTCACCGCCCTGGCGTAGGCTTCGGCCGCATCCGCCGGGCGATTGGCCTTCATCAGGATGTCGCCGCGCAATTCTTGGAAATAGGGGTTCTTGGGCTGCTGCTTGATGAGCGCATCCACTTTCGACAAGGCCGAACGCGGATTGCCGTTGAGATAGGTGTTGAGCGTATCGCCATATTGCGCCGCAAGGCCGCCGGGATTCTTGCGCAGCAGCCGCGAAAAGGCCCCTTGTCCCTCGGTATGGACGGCAATCTTGGCACGCATCATGTCGTGGCGCTGCTGCAGCGTGGCCGAATCCTGGCGGTCGTAATAGGGGCTGCGCTTGGCCAGTTCCTCCAGATTGGCGATACGCTCGCGCGGCATAGGGTGGCTGACCTGATAGGGGTCGACCCGCGAGCCGGAAAGGGCGAGCGCGCTCTGGAAACGGCTGAAGGTCGACAGCATGCCTTTGGCGGACTGGCCGGTCGCCTCCAGATAGGTGATGGCGGAGCGGTCGGCTGTCACTTCCTCGGTGCGCTGATAGCCAAGCAGGCCGCGCCGCGCCAACTCGCCGCCACC